>DATDDN010000127.1:0-23448 GCA_036523795.1 Gallionellaceae bacterium
GCATCGTCAACCACAGCAATGGCGATATCTACGTGTCCGGCGGTTATCCCGCACCGCCCGGCGGCGATGCCCATTCGCAGCGCTTCTATGCCGTCTCGCATGCCCGGCTCGATGCCGATAAAGTCCTCGCCGTAGGCGCCGCCTGTCAGCAGCTTGTAGGTGCGTTCGCACACCGCCATGCGCTCGCCCCTGGGAAAGACATGGCCCTCATCGTCGCGTGTTTCCGCATATGGCCCGCGATAGATCACCGCATGGCCATAGTCCAGACAAGGCATGCTCCCACCCTTCACCGCGGTCAGCGTGACCGAGCGGAACTCGATGCCCTCCACTACCTGCCAGGGCTGCGCATCCCACTTGTCATAGCCCACGGCCAGGAAACCGGCGTCCACGAAGGCGCGCAGGAATTCATCTTCCCGGAAAGCGCCGGAGATGCAGCCGCTCCACAGTTGCGAATCACGCTTCAGGTGCTCCGGCACCGGCTCGTCGCAGATGATGTCCGAAATGGCAACGCGGCCGCCTGGCTTGAGCACACGGAAGATCTCCTGCACCAGCTGCTGCTTGTCGCCGTCATGCACCAGATTCAGCACGCAATTGGAGATCACCAGGTCCACGGAGTTATCCGCGATCAGCGGATGCTCGCGGCGCTGGCGCTCCTGCCAGTCCTGCAACAGGCTGTAGTCCGCTGCTGTGCGCACGGTGTGCTCGGCAAGGTAGCGCTCCATCTCGTCGAGGTCCAGCGCGAGGTCCTGGATGTAACCCTTGGCAAAGTGCACGCGATCGCCGCCGAGCTTGCCGGCCATCTCGCCCTGGTACTTTCGCGCCAGGGCGAGCATGTCGTCGTTCATGTCCACGCCGATGATGCGCCCTTGCGCGCCCACGATCTGCGCCGCCATGTAGCAGATCTTGCCGGCGCCCGAGCCCAGGTCCAGCACCACGTCGCCCTCGCGCACGTAGCGCGACGGATCGCCGCAGCCATAATCCTTCTCGATAATCTCCTGCGGCAACAGCTTCAGCAGCCCCGCGTCATAATCGATGGGGCAGCACAGTTCGGCCTGTCTTTTTTCTGCGCCTTCCGAGTAGCGTTTCAGAACTTCTGCATGTACGTCCATTTTTTCCTCTCGATTAGAACTTGAATCAGCTTAGTGCGCCGCCACAGCTGCTTCCCTGCCCGGCCGTACAGCCATAGCAGTGATCGGCGATGGCAATGGGGTTGCTCCTGATGTCGCGACCGGCCAGATCGCCGATGTGTACCCTGCTCTTCGCGCCCAGTGCGAGCGGCAGCCCGAGGATCTGGTTGAAATCGCAGTCGTACACATAACCCTGCCAATCCACGCTGATGATGGAGCGGCACATCACCGACGCAAGGTTGTCCGCGCGATGCGCCTGCTTCAACAGCTGCATGTAGTCATGAAACTGCCCCTTCGAAATCAGCGTACTGCCGAAACGCTCGATGGGCATGTTGGCCAGGGTGAGCAGGCTGTTGAACTCGATGCCGTAGTGTTCGAGCAGCTCACGCTTGTAGTCGCGCTCCAGCATGTCCTGTGCGGGCGGCAAGAAGGCGCCGCCGGGATTGTAGACCAGGTTCAGCACCAGCCTGCTGCCGGGCTTGCCGTAACCCAGCGCATTCAGCCGCTGCAATGCGCGCATGCTCTTTTCATACACGCCGTCGCCGCGCTGCTGGTCTACATTCTCCTGCGAGTAGCAGGGCAGCGAGGCGACGATCTCCACGCCTTGCCCGGCAAGAATCCCGGCCATGTCTTCGTACCCCGGCTCCAGCAGTATCGTCAGGTTGCAGCGATCCATCACGCGGATGCCGAGACGACGCGCCACGCTGACCAGATCGCGAAAGTGCGGATTCATCTCCGGTGCGCCACCGGTTAGATCCAGCGTCTTCACGCCGGAAGTGCGCAGGTACGCGACGATCTGCGCGATAGTCTCGGCGCTCATCAGCTCCTTGCGCTTCGGCCCCGCGTTGACGTGACAGTGCAGGCATGACTGGTTGCACAGGTAGCCCAGGTTGACCTGCAGCGTTTCCAGATGATCCCGCCGGAGCGGCGGGAAATCGGTATCTACCAATAGCGGCAAAGTTGCACGCATGACGAACTACTCCCTGTTCCTGAATTTGAAACACAACCTGCTCTGCATAGCCTCAGCTCGCCTCACTCGGCCGGGTAGGAATGCTTGAGCCAGTCGGTCATGCCCATCCTGGCCACCTTGACGTTGCTGAAGCCTTTTTTTGCCAGCAGTTTCGCGGCCTGGCTGGACATGCGATCCGTGCGGCAAATGGTCACCACGGGTTTGTCGCGCCACGCATCCAGTTCCTGCAACCGTTGCTCCAGCTCCTTCAGCGGGACATGCGTGGCGCCGGCAACGTGCCCCTGCTCGCCGTTATAGGCCTCGGTCGGGCGTACATCCAGCAGCAGCAGATCTTCCTTGCTGTCCATGCGCTGCTTCAGTTGTGGCACAGCTATCATGGGCGGGCGACGCAACGCGCTGACCAGTCGTGGCAGGAAGCTGACAATGGCCAGCAGGGCGATGGCCAGCATGATCTTCTGCACCGCGCCCTCGCCGCCCGCAATCGCCTCCTTGCCCGCGTAGCCCAGCCAGGTGTAGGCGATCGCACCGGGCAGCATGCAGATATAGGTTGCAATGCTGTACTGGGTGAACGAGATGCGGGTCAGCCCCAGCGCGTAATTGAGCAGGTTGAATGGAAACAGCGGCACCAGGCGGGTAAACGCAACGAAGTGCCAGCCTTCGTTCTCCACCCCGGTCACGATCTGCTTCAGCCGGCCACTGGCCTTTTGCGCCACCCAGTCAGAGGCCAGATAACGCGCCACCAGAAAGGACAGCATCGCGCCCACTGTGGCAGACGTCAGGCTGCAGAAAGTGCCCAGCCACGGGCCGAACATCGCGCCGCCTAGCAGGGTCAGCAAGGAGCCTGGCATGAAAAACACGGTGCCCACCGCGTAGATGGCCATGAACAGCAAGGGGGCAGCGGGACCGGCTTCCCTGATCCACACCTCCAGCTCATGCGCATTCAGATGATCACGAAACGCCACCACGCCAGCGATGCCCGCCAGCAACACCAGAAACAATATTGCCTTTTTCATCAAGCTTCCCCGGATTTGGAATTGTCAGGCCACACACGGCGATTGATGGCATAAGCGCCGGTCTTGCCGATAAACGGGATGGCGAGCATGCCGTCTATCCAGGCGGCCTGGCGGGGCTCGCGGAATTCGCGTATGCCGATGGTCATGCCCTGGTGGCCCGCGCGCGGCTGCTCGCGCATGGTGCCGAACAATCGATCCCAGATGCTCAGGTTGAAACCGAAATTGCTGTTGGTTTCGTCGTCTTCGATCGAGTGATGCACGCGGTGCATGTCGGGCGTCACGATCAGCCAGCGCAGCGCCTTGTCCAGCGCCGCCGGCAGGCCCACGTTGCCGTGGTTGAACATGGCCATGGCATTGAGCACCACTTCAAAGATGATCACGGCCACCACGGGAGCGCCCAGCACGACGATGGTGGCGAACTTGATCAGCATGGACAGGATGATTTCGATGGTATGAAAACGCGCGCCGGTGGTCACGTCGTAATCCAGATCGGCATGATGCACGCGATGCAGGCGCCACAACGCCGGCACGGCGTGCACCAGCACGTGCTGCAGGTAAATGATGAAATCCATGGCCACGATGGTGAGGACGATGGCCCACACTGGCGACACGGAGAAATAGTTGAATATGCCCCAGCCGTGCGCGCTGGCAAAAGCCGCCATGCCTACCGCCGCCGCAGGGAAGATCAGCCTCAGGATGAAGCTGTTGAAAAACACCAGGCCGAGGTTGTTGGCCCAGCGTACCGCCTTGGAAGCCGTCAACGCCCGCCTCGGCGCCAGAATTTCCCAAATGGCCATGACCGCCAGGGTCCCCAGAAAGAACCCCAGGCGTATGCTCTGCTCATGGCTTGAAATGCTTTCGATCAATGACATCCCCACCCCTCCCTATATGTGCCGCATCAATTCTAATTATCTTTTGAATACTAGATTAACGGCGCAAGCCGTGTCAACACTATCATTGGACGCTGATTTAGCGAGCCCGCTTCACCCTTGAAATCAGCCCGGCATGCAGCGGGCGCTTGTCCGATTGCGGCCAAACACCCCCGCAAAGGTGAAGCAATATTTTCCCAATTCGCATCGCGCTATAATCAAACCGAGATTTGAATAATCAGAGTGCTGCCATGGCCGTCAGTCCCAAAAAGAAACTGTTCGAGAACTTCGCCCTCGTTGCGAAGGCGCTCGCTAGCGCAAACCGGCTCGAGTTGCTGGAAGCGCTTGCACAGGGCGAGCGCGGCGTGGAGGGCCTGGCGAAGGCCAGTGGCATGTCGGTAGCCAACACATCACACCACCTTCAGCTATTGCGCAGCGGCGGACTCGTGAAATCCCGCAGGGATGGCAACCAGATCATCTACAGCCTGACGGACGACAACGTGCTTGCACTGCTGGCGGGCATTCGTTATGTCGCGGAGCAACAGCTGGCCGAAGTTGAACGCATCGTCCGGGAGAATTTCGATAGCCGCGACAAGCTGACTCCCGTGCGGCGTGACGAACTGCTGGGGTTGGTAAAATCCGGGGAAGCGACAGTCATCGATGTTCGCCCGTCTGCCGAATATGACGCTGGCCATATTGAAGGCGCGGTCAACATCCCCCTTGAGTCCCTGCCGAAGTGGCTCAGCAAATTGCCGCATGACCAGGAGATTGTTGCCTACTGCCGCGGGCCTTATTGCATGCTGTCCTTCGAGGCGGTGGAACAACTGCGCAAGCACGGCTATCGTGCGCGTCGACTGGAAGACGGCTTCCCTGAATGGAAGGTGGATCACCTTCCCGTGGGCCGCTCTTCAACGACATGATTTCCGCGGCCGCAATCGGCTGACCAGGCGGCAGCGCCGCATGAGTTTTTCTAGCTGAGCAGACCCGCCACCCACATCCTCAGGCGCAATCCCCAGCCGGTGGTAAAGCCAATCTCGACAAAGCGGATCTGACCATTGCGGTCAATGATGAAACTGGCGGGCACGGCATGTACGCCCCACTCTGCCGACAGCACGCCGTCCGCATCGTTGATTACGGGGAAACTCAGTTGCTGTTCGGCCATGAATTTGCGCACCGACTCATCGCTGCCGCTTTGCATCGCCACCGTCACCACCGGATAACCCGCCCTGGACAACGAGTCGATCGAACCCTGCTCGGTGCGGCAGATCGGGCACCAGGTCGCCCAGAAGTGCACCAGCACCGGCTGCGCGGGGTGGTCTGGCAGTCGGTAAAGCTGGCGCTGCTCCAGCGTCAGTCCCTGCAGCAGCGGCGCCGCACCGCTCACCATGTCGCGCTGCTGCCAGGCGCGCACGCCCATGATGATGACGAGGACCACCAGCAGCTCGATGCCGCGGCGCAGCCATTTGCGCTGATTGGGTGTCAGGGCTGGCAACTTCTTCACTTGACCGCTCTGTGCATGGTGCCGGTGGCGATCTGGATCTCGCGCAGGAAACTGACCAGGCCCGCAATCAGCGCCATCATGGCCAGGATGAAGAGTGAAGCGATCAAGGCGGAGAGTTCAACATTGAGCACCGAGCTGACGAACAGTGCGGCCACCACCACGCAGATCAGCAACGCGCACAGCACGCAGAGACTGATGGACCAGTATATGACCCTTTCGCGGTGCGCCAGCGCCTGCATCTCCTCGTGGTGCGCGGCTTCCAGCCCGGGGCTGGGCGGCGTGCGCTCCAGCACGCGGAAACGATCAACGATGCGCCCCAGGCGATTGACCAGCACCGACAGGATTGCACCCACGCCGGTGAGCAGGAATACCGGCGCCACGGCCAGCTGGATCACATGCGCAACGCTGTTGATGTCGGCCATGGATCAATTGGGCACATTGGCCGCGATGTAGGCCTTGAGCTTGATCACGTCCGCATCCATCACCTCCACGCGCTGCGGCAGGCTTTCGATGCCGGCCAGTTTGGCGGGACGCTCAGGCTCGCGGCCGAGCGCTTCCTGGATGGTCTCGGCAAACTTCGCCGGCAGCGCGGTCTCCAGGCACACCAGCGGCAGGCCGGGACGGCGCTGCTCCAGGCCAACCTTGAGGCCGTCGGCGGTATGCGTATCCACCATCACGCCGTAGTCTGCCCACACCTTGCTGATGGTCTTCAGGCGATCCTGGTGCGTGCTCTTGCCGGACGCGAAATGGAATTTCGGCAGCGCATCCCAGTATGCCGTGCCCTTGATGTCGAAGGCGCCGCCCTTGTCCACCGCGCCCCAGAATTCGCGCACCTTGGCGGCATCGCGGCCGACCAGGTCAGACACGAAGCGCTCAAAGTTGGACGCCTTGCTGATGTCCATCGACGGGCTGCTGGTCTCGGAGGTGTGACTGGTGTCGCGCGGACGGTAGGCGCCGGTGCGGAAGAACTCATCCAGCACGTCGTTCTCGTTGGTCGCCAGAATCAGCTGACCGATGGGCAGGCCCATCATGCGTGCGATGTGGCCGGCGCAGACGTTGCCGAAGTTGCCGCTCGGTACCGAAAACGCGACCTGCTCGTCGTTGGATTGCGTGGCGGCAAAATAGCCCTTGAAGTAGTACACCACCTGCGCCGATACACGCGCCCAGTTGATCGAATTGACCGTGCCGATCTTGTACTTGGCCTTGAAAGCATGGTCGTTGGACACCGCCTTCACCATGTCCTGCGCATCGTCGAAGAATCCGTTGATGGCGATATTGAAAATGTTCGGGTCCTGCAGCGAATACATCTGCGCACGCTGGAACGCACTCATCTTGCCGTTGGGCGACAGCATGAACACGCGGATGCCCTGCTTGCCGCGCATCGCATACTCGGCCGCAGAGCCGGTGTCGCCGGAGGTGGCGCCGAGGATGTTCAGCTCTTCCTTCTGCTTGGCCAGCGCGTACTCGAACAGGTTGCCCAGCAACTGCATCGCCATGTCCTTGAACGCCAGCGTGGGGCCATTGGACAGCTCCAGGATGTGCACGCCTGGCTCCAGCGTGCGCAGCGGCGTGATCTGGCTGAAATCGGAATCGGCGCGGCCGTTGCTGTACACCTCTTTGGTGTAGGTCTTGTTGATGATCGCCTTCAGGTCATCCGCCGGAATGTCGGTGGCAAATTTGGACAGCACCGCGTACGCCAGCTCGGCATAGTTCATCTTGCGCATGGCATCCAGCTCAGCGCGAGTCACCTGCGGATATTGCTCCGGCAGGTACAGGCCGCCATCGGGGGCCAGGCCGCCAAGCAGGATTTCGGTGAAGGTTTTGGCGGGGGAGTTGCCGCGGGTAGAAATGTATTTCATCGTATTGCTCGCTTGATGTAGGTTGGGTTAGCGCAGCGTAACCCAACAATTGGTTTGTAATCTTCAGGCAGCTTGTTGGGTTACGCCGCAAGCGGCTAACCCAACCTACATGAATTAATTTATTTCCCCAATTCTTCCAGACGGAGCTTGGTCACCTTGCCTGCCACCACGCCCAGCTTCTCGATCTTGCCGATGGCCGCATTGATGCGCTTCTCGCGGGTCTGATGCGTCAGCATGATCAGGTCGGTCTGATCTTCGCCCTCGCCCGGCTCCTTCTGGATCACCGCGTCGATGGAGATCTGTTCGTCAGCCAGGATGCGGGTGATGTCGGCCAGAACTCCTGGTTTATCTTGGACGCGCAGGCGCAGGTAGTAGCTGGTCTGCACGTCGTCGATCGGCAGGATCTTCAGGTCGGCCAGCTGGTTGGGCTGGAAGGCCAGGTGCGGCACACGGTTCTGCGGATCGGCGGTATGCATGCGGGTCACGTCCACCAGGTCGGCGATCACCGCGCTGGCGGTGGGCTCGGCACCCGCGCCCTTGCCGTAATACAGCGTGGCGCCGACGGCATCGCCCTGCACCAGCACGGCGTTCATCGCGCCTTCCACATTGGCGATCAGGCGCTTGCTCGGGATCAGCGTGGGATGCACGCGCAGCTCCACGCCTTCCGGTGTGCGCTTGGTGATACCGAGCAGCTTGATGCGATAGCCCAATTGCTCGGCATACTTGATGTCGGTCGCATCCAGCCTGGAGATGCCTTCCACATAGGCCTTGTCGAACTGCACCGGAATGCCGAAGGCGAGTGCGGACAGGATGGTGACCTTGTGCGCCGCGTCCACGCCCTCGATGTCGAAGGTCGGATCGGCCTCGGCATAGCCCAGACGCTGCGCTTCTTTCAGCACGGTGTCGAAACTCAAGCCCTTGTCGCGCATCTCGGACAGGATGAAGTTGGTGGTGCCGTTGATGATGCCGGCAATCCACTCGATGCGGTTGGCCGACAGGCCCTCGCGCAGCGCCTTGATGATGGGGATGCCGCCCGCCACGGCGGCCTCGAAGGCCACCATCACGCGCATCTTCTGCGCCGCCGCAAAGATCTCGTTGCCATGCACGGCCAGCAAGGCCTTGTTGGCCGTGACCACATGCTTGCCGTTGGCGATAGCCTTCAGCACCAGCTCCTTGGCCACGCCATAGCCGCCGATCAGCTCCACCACGATATCCACTTCAGGATCGTTCACCACGGCAAAGGCGTCATCGGTCACGCGGCAGGCGCCATGCGTCACCTGCTTGGCCAGCTCCAGGTTCTTGTCCGCCACGATGCTGATCTTGATCGGGCGGCCGGCGCGACGGCTGATTTCCTCCGCATTGCGCTCCAGCACGGTGAAGGTGCCACCGCCCACGGTGCCTATGCCCAGCAGTCCTACGTTGATTGGCTTCATAAAGTTTCTTCCGTTAAATTTAAATTTCTCGGGTAGCAGCGCAACTCGTTGCGCGATGAAATCGCCCGGCAAGCCGGGCTCCTACCGTTAACTGCTTCAAGTTCCGTGGCGCTTGCGGTAGCTCTCCAGGAAGCGCGCGATGCGGCCGATCGCCTCGGTGAGGTCATCCGTGTTGGGCAGGAACACGATGCGCATGTGGTCGGTGTGCGGCCAGTTGAAGCCTGTGCCCTGCACCACCAGCACCTTCTCGGTTTCCAGCAGCTCGAGGATGAATTTCTGGTCGTCTGCAATCGGGTACATCTTCGGGTCGAGGCGCGGGAACAGGTACAGCGCCGCCTTGGGCTTGACGCAGGTCACGCCGGGAATCGCAGTGAGCAATTCGTGGGCGAGGTCGCGCTGCCGCGCCAGGCGCCCGCCGGGCGCCACCAGGTCGTTGATGCTCTGGTAGCCGCCCAGCGCGGTCTGGATGGCGAACTGTCCCGGCACGTTCGAGCACAGGCGCATCGAGGCGAGGATGTTGAGGCCGTCGATATAGTCCTGCGCATGCTTCTTGGCGCCGGAGACTATCATCCAGCCGGAGCGGTAGCCGCAGGCGCGATAGTTTTTCGACAGGCCGTTGAGGGTGACGAACAGCACGTCGTCGGCCAGCGAGGCGATCGAGGTATGGGTGACGCCATCGTACAGCACCTTGTCGTAGATCTCGTCGGCGAAGATGATGAGCTGGTGTTCGCGCGCCAACTGGATGATCTCTTTCAGGATTTCGTCCGAATACAATGCACCGGTCGGGTTGTTCGGGTTGATCACGACGATGGCCTTGGTATGCGGCGTGATCTTGCTGCGCATGTCCTTGAGATCGGGGTTCCAGTCGTTGGCCTCGTCGCAGATGTAGTGGCGCGGCGTGCCGCCGGCCAGCGTCACCGCGGCAGTCCACAACGGGTAGTCGGGCGCGGGCACCAGCACTTCATCGCCAGCATTGAGCAGGCCCTGCATCGACATCACGATCAACTCGGAGGCACCGTTGCCGATGAAAATGTCCTCCATGCCGACGCCCGCGATCTTCTTCTGCTGCGAGTAGTGCATGATCGCCTTGCGCGCGGCGAACAGGCCTTTGGAATCGGTATAGCCGGAAGAATTGGGCAGGTTGTGAATCACGTCCTGCTGGATTTCCTCGGGCGCCTCGAAGCCGAACGGCGCCAGGTTGCCGATGTTCAGCTTGATGATGCGGTGGCCGTCTTCCTCCATCTGCTTGGAGCGCGCCATCACCGGGCCGCGGATGTCGTAGCAGACGTTGGCCAGCTTGGCGGACTTGTTTACGGGGCGCACAGTCACCCCATCGACAGGACCAGGTTTGGAGGATTCAGATGGTTTCACGGCGTTCTCTCGGGTATCGTGTTTCAAGCCCCCGCTAATCCGGTAGAATCGGCCTGAAACAACAGCTTGCAAAGGGCGCAATTCTATCCGAGGCGCGCCCTTGCGGCAAATGGAGATCCCGCTTGAAACTGAGCCTTTCCCTCAATCCCGGCCAGCAGTTTTTCACCGCGCACGGCCCGGACTTTGTCACCGTCAGCGGCGAGCGCTACCAGCGCCCGATTGCGGTGATTCCCGAGCGCGTGCTGACCGACTGGCCGGCCACCACCTTTGCCGGCCTGGAAGCCCGTCATTTCGAGTTTTTCCTGGCGCTCAAGCCCGAAGTCGTGCTGCTGGGCACCGGCACGGAGCACCGCTTCGCCCACCCCGCGCTGTACCAGGCGCTCAGCGCCGCCGGCATCGGCGTGGAATGCATGAACACCGCGGCCGCCTGCCGCACCTACAACATCCTGATGAGCGAAGACCGCAAGGTGGTTGCCGCCATATTGTTTGAATGACTCGAATGGCCTTCTTATCCGCAGATTACGCAGATTAAACAGATAAAAAAACCGCGCACCCCTCGATGAATATGGCCGTTGCGCATATGCAGCACACCCCACATTTCCGGATTCTAAATCTGCGTAAATCTGTGTAATCTGCGGACAAACTGATCCTACAAGGCACTCCATGAATCCATCACTGCACAACGTCATCACCCAGACCGAACAGGTCATCCTCGGCAAGCCGCACCAGATCCGGCTGGCACTGGCCTGCCTGCTGGCACGCGGCCACCTCCTGATCGAGGACCTGCCGGGCGTGGGCAAGACCACGCTGGCGCATGTACTGGCGCGCACGCTGGGCCTGCAGTTCCAGCGCATCCAGTTCACCAGCGACATGCTGCCGGCAGACATCCTGGGGGTGTCGATCTTCCAGCGCGACAGCAACGAATTCAAGTTCCACCCGGGCCCGATCTTCGCGCAGATGATCCTGGCGGACGAGGTGAATCGCGCCACCCCGAAAACGCAGAGCGCCCTGCTGGAGGCCATGGAAGAGCAGCAGGTCACCACCGAGGGCGTCACCCGGCCGTTGCCTTCGCCGTTCTTCGTGATCGCCACGCAGAACCCTACCCACCAGATCGGCACCTTTCCGCTGCCGGAGTCACAACTGGACCGCTTCCTCATGCGCATCCAGCTCGGCTACCCGGATGCCCAGGCCGAGCGTGGCCTGCTCGCCGGCGTGGAGCGGCGCGAGATCGTGGCCAAGCTGCAGCCGCAGATGCAGGCCGCCGAGCTGCTCGCCCTGCAACAGCAGGTGAAGCAGGTGCACGCCTCCCCCGCCCTGCTCGACTACGTGCAGGCCATCCTGCGCCACACGCGCGAATCGACACGCTTTGTGCACGGCCTGTCGCCCCGCGCGGGCCTCTCGCTGCTCGCCGCTGCCCGCGCCTGGGCCCTGCTGCACGGCCGCACCGCAGTGATCCCGGAGGACATCCAGACCGTGCTGCCCGGCGTGGCCAGCCACCGCCTGCAGAGCGTGCAGGACGTGCAGACCTCGGACGGCGACAGGCTGGCGCGTGAGCTGACAGAAGCGGTGGCGATTCCATAATCACCACCCATTGCGTGAGTGCGGAAAATGAGGGCCTGCCAGACATCCACACAGCTTGCTTTCGCAGCAAGACTGCTTCGGTCCGTTGTCGCGCTCATGCTCTTCACAGCTCACGCCTCGGCAACTGAAACCGGATGCCTGGCCTATGAACCTGCCGAAACAGCGATCACGGGGAAACTCGTTCGCCTTGTTTTTCCGGGCCCGCCGAATTTCGAGAGTATTGCCCTGGGAGATGAAGCCGAAATCCATTTCTATCTGGTTCCGGCCCAGCCCATATGCACGGATGGCGATGCCAGCTCAGCGACCCACTATCCGCAACACGACGTCAACCTTGTGCAACTGGTTCTGAGGCGAGGCCAATACCAGGCGCTGAAGGCATCGCTGGGAAGAAAAGTAACCCTTATCGGCTCGCTCTTCGCAGCCCACACCGCGCATCATCACGCGCCGCTGCTGCTCGACCTCGCCACGAAATCCACTTTGGGTCATTAACCATTTGATGCTTGCCACACTCAGACAACGCTTCCGCACCTGGCTGTTCCGCCCCAAGATCGAGAGCGGCACGGTCACGCTCAACCAGCGCCGCATCTTCATCCTGCCCACGCGGCAGGGGCTGGCATTTGGCGGCGTGCTGTTGCTGATGCTGCTGGGCGACATCAACTACAACCTGAGCCTCGGTTACGTGCTCACCTTCCTGCTCGCCACGGCGGCCGCGATGAGCATGCTGTATGCCTTTCGCAACATGGCGCAGCTGGAAATACGTGCCGGCCGCACAGATCCTGTGTTTGCCGGCGACGAGGCGTGGTTCGTGTTCCACTTCCACAATACCAGCGACCTGCCGCGTCACCAGCTGACCCTGCGCGACGACGCCGGCCACGCCACTACCTTCGACCTGCCCGCACAGCACAGCACCCGCGTGCAGCTGGCGATCCCGAGCGCGCGGCGCGGCTGGCTCTCCAGCGGGCGGCTGACGCTGTACACCGAGTTTCCGCTGGGGTTGTTTCATGCCTGGTCTTATCTGCACTTCGATACGCGCTGCCTGGTCTACCCCAAGCCGGCCGCCCCGCTGCCCTTGCCCGCCAGCACCGCACAGGAAGGCGCAGGCAAGCTGGCCAGCAGCGGCGAGGAAGACTTTGCCGGACTGCGCAGCTATGTGGCGGGCGACCCGCTGCCGCGCATCGCATGGAAGGCGCTGGCACGCGAACAGGGCCTGCAGGTCAAGCAGTTCAGCGCCACGCAGGGGCATGAGCTCTGGCTGGACTGGGCGCTGCTGCCGTATGCAGAAGGCGAGCGCAAGCTGGAAATGCTGACACGCTGGGTGCTGGATGCCGATGCCGCGCAGTTGTGCTACGGCCTGCGCCTGCCGGGGATGGAGCTGGCACCCGGCAGCGGCATGGGACAACGCGAAGAGTGCCTGCATGCGC
The DNA here is from genome assembly GCA_036523795.1 of Gallionellaceae bacterium. GTDB lineage: Bacteria > Pseudomonadota > Gammaproteobacteria > Burkholderiales > Gallionellaceae > 39-52-133. The sequence continues at coordinate 13,146 of DATDDN010000127.1, forward strand.
TGGCGCTGTATGGCCAGGGAACGGGGCAACCATGAAACTCACCGCCCCCCTCGTCTACGGCCTGCTCGCCTCCATCGTGCTGGTGAGCGCGCCGCACGCCGAACATCTGCCACCATGGGTGGTGGCGGTGTGCACCATGCTGCTGGCCTGGCGCGCTTACCTGAACTGGTCCGGCAATGCGCTGCCGCCGCGCTGGCTGCTGCTCACCGTCACGCTCGCCGGCGTAGGCGGCATCCTGATCGAATTCCACACCCTGTTCGGACGCGATGCCGGGGTGACGCTGCTGATCCTGCTGGCCACACTGAAGCTGCTGGAGCTGCGTGCCGTGCGTGATGCGACAGTGCTGATCTACCTGTCCAGCTTCATCATCATCACCAATTTCTTCTACTCGCAGAGTATCCCCACCGCGCTGTTCATGCTGCTCACCCTGCTGGTGATCATGGCGACGTGGATCCACATGCACACCGGCACGCTGGCGCTGCGGCCGCGGCTGCGCCTCGCCGGCCTGCTGCTGCTGCAGGCCATTCCCCTCACTCTGCTGCTGTTCGTGCTGTTTCCGCGCGTACAGGGTCCGCTGTGGGGCATGCCGCAGGATGCCTATTCGCAAAGCGGGCTGGACGACAAGATGGCGCCGGGCAGCATGAGCAGGCTGTCGCTCTCGGATGCAGTGGCGTTTCGCGTCAGCTTTGCCGGCACGCCGCCGCTGCGCGAACAGATGTACTGGCGCGGCCCGGTGTTGTGGGACTATGACGGCCGCACCTGGACGCAGGGAACCGAAGTGCGCAGCAAGCAGCCGCAACTGGACGCACAGGGCGCCACAGTGGATTACACGGTGACGCTGGAGCCGCACAACAAGCGCTGGCTGTTTGCCCTGGATATGCCCGCCAAACTCTCCGTGCCCGCCCGCCTGACCTACGACTTCCAGACCCTGAGCCGCGCGCCCGTCAGCACGCGCATGCGCTACGACGCCAGCTCGAACCTGTCCTATCGCGCCAATGTGGAAGAAACGCCGTACCAGCTGCAGCGCGCGGTGGCGTTGCCGATCGGCCTGAACCCGCGCGCGCGCCAGCTGGCGACGGAATGGCGCACCAGTCTGCCCAATGCCGAGGCCATCATGAATGCCGCGCTCACCTATTTCAACCGCCAGGGCTTTGTGTACACGCTGGAGCCGCCACTGCTGGGCACCAATGCAGTGGATGATTTCCTGTTCAACTCGAAGAAGGGTTTCTGCGAACATTACGCCTCCAGCTTCGTGTTCCTGATGCGCGCTGCGGGCGTGCCGGCACGGGTGGTGACCGGGTACCAGGGCGGGGAATTCAACGACCTCGGTGGCTACTACATCGTGCGCCAGTCCGACGCGCACGCCTGGACCGAGGTGTGGCTGCAGGGACGCGGCTGGGTGCGCGCCGACCCCACCGCCGTCATCGCACCCTCGCGCGTGCAGGCTGGACTGAATGCCGCGCTGCCGGACAATGCCGCGCTGCCCTTCCTGGCGCGCACGCAGTCGCCGCTGCTGCTCAGGCTGCGTTTCAACCTGGATGCACTCACCAACCAGTGGAACCAGTGGGTGCTGGGCTACAACACCGAGCGCCAGTTTGCCCTGCTCACCCGTCTGGGCATGGAAGACATCAGCTGGAGGAAGATGGCCATCAACCTGCTGATCGGTGTGGGCATGCTGGTGGGGCTGTTTGCGCTGTTCATGCTGCGCCGCCTGTATGTGCAGCGCCACGACCCGGCCCAGATGCTGTACCTGAGGTTCTGCCGCAAGCTGGCGCATGCCGGGCTGCAGCGCGCCGCCCACGAGGGGCCGCAGGATTTTGCCAACCGCGCCGCGCTGGCCCGGCCACAATGGGCTCCTGCCATCCGCGACATCACGGCGCGCTACCTGGCACTGCGCTATGAAGACCGCACGGGGGCAGATGAGCTGCGCGCCTTGCGCCGCGCCGTGGCTGCATTCAAGCTATAATTGCCGCCTGAGTCCTGGAACTGAAACCGCCATGCAAATCACCCGCCGCCTGGAATTCGATGCAGGCCACCGCATCCCCAACCACAACAGCCAGTGCAAGCACCTGCACGGCCACCGCTATGCGCTGGAAGTGTCACTTGCGGGCGACATCATCAGCCAGCACGGCCTGTCCGAAGAGGGCATGGTGATGGACTTCTCCGATGTGAAACGCATCGCCAAGGAAGTCGTGGTGGATGCATGGGACCATGCCTTCCTGGTCTACCGCGGCGACAAGGTGGTGCTGGATTTCCTCAACACGCTGCCCGGCCACAAGACCGTGGTGCTGGACGTGATCCCCACCGCAGAAAATCTCGCCGCCCTGGCCTATCGCCTGCTGGCCCCGGCCTACAAGGATACCTATCACACCCACCTGCACCTGCAACGGGTGCGGCTCTACGAAACGCCGAATAACTGGGCCGACTGCCTGCGCAAGGAATGACCGGCCAACGGTCGTGGTTCCCCGCCGTGCGGTAGCTGACAACACGGGCATTTGCAGGCAAGATGTGCACCCATAAGGAGGCCATTCCGGCATGACCGAATTTTCTTGTGTGCGCAGCGAAAAGCCGTCCGAAGTCATGGACGAGATGCGCGCTTTTGCGTCGCGCAACGGCCTCGCCCGGGCGCTGGATGCCAGCACTGTCTTCGCCCATGCCAGGCAGAAGGCGCACCGATGAAAATAAAATTCTGGGGCGTGCGCGGCTCCATCCCTTCGCCCGGCCCCGCTACTCAGCGATATGGCGGCAACACCACCTGCATCGAGGTGCGCACCGACGACAATAACCTGTTCATTCTGGATGGCGGTACCGGCATCTTCCCGCTGGCACAGACCCTGCTCAAGGAGCTGCCGGTCAACGCGCACATCTTCAACACCCACAGCCATTGGGATCACATTCAGGGCCTGCCGTTCTTCATACCCATCTTCATTCCCGGCAACCAGATTCACCTGTATGGCGCCTTCGATCCCATCTCAGGCGCCGGCCCGGAACGCATCATGTCCATCCAGATGCAGTACAGCTACTTCCCGGTGCGCGAAGCGGAAGTGCGTTCGCGCATCCACTACCAGACCGTTGTGCAGCACGAGGCTGTGCGCGTCGGCCAGACCGTGGTCACCCCCACCCTGCTCAGCCACCCGGTGGTCAATCTCGGCTACCGCATCGAATGCAGCGGCAAGTCCGTGTTCTTCACCGGAGATCACGAGCCGCACTACAACATCTACGAGCCGGGCGACGAGGGTTACGAGGAATACCAGAACCTGATCGAGGAGCAGCACCGCACCATCATCGAGGCTATCCGCGGCGTGGACGTGCTGATTGCCGACGCTTCCTACACCATCGCCGAATACCCGTCGAAAAAGGGCTGGGGACACGGCACCTTCGACAGCTGCATCCAGATGGCGCTTGATGCAGGCGCCAAGATCCTCTACTGCACCCACCACGAGCCCACACGCAGCGATGATGACCTGGAGAAGGTGTTCGCAGAAGCGCTGGCACGCCACCCCTGCGACAAGAGCGTACTGGATATCCGTCTGGCACGCGAAGGCGACGAGATCGTCATCTAAACATAGCGACATAAATCTACTGCGCGAACTGACATCGGGGTCGCGCGGTGCTCGGCATCCTCATGTACTGACATGTACACTCCGGTGCCTGTGCTCCGGGCTTCCCCAATGTCAGTCCGCTCGCTACGATTTCTGACGCTATGTTTAGCGAGGCCTTCGCCGCACGCCGCCGCAGCGCGCCTGCCATTTTCACCGCTGCATGAAAAAAGCCATCCGGCTCGCGCCGGATGGCTTTTTGTGCCCAGCGTGCTGCGCGCTTACTTGACCTTGCTCAGCAGATGGTTCACGTAGCGCCCGGTACCTTCTTCCACATTCAGGAATGGCTGGGTATAGCCCACTTCGCGCAGTGCGCCGATATCCGCCTGCGTGTAGCTCTGGTACTTGCCCTTGAGTTGCTCGGGAAAGGAGATGTAGCGGATCATCTGATGCTGTTGCATCTGCTCCAGCGTGAGCTTGCCCTCGCCCTTGGCGGCACGCAGCGTGTTGATGGTGGCCACTGCCACGTCGTTGAAGCTCTGCGCCTGGCCGGTGCCCAGGTTAAAGATGCCGGACTGGTCGGGATGGTCGAGGAAGTGCATGTTGACCCTGGCCACATCCTCCACCGACACGAAGTCGCGCAGCTGCCCGCCATTGGCATAGCCGTCACACCCCTCGAACAGCTTCACGTAGCCTTCGGCGCGATACTGGTTGAAGAAATGGTAGGCAACCGAAGCCATGCGCCCCTTGTGCTGTTCGCGCTGGCCGTACACGTTGAAGTAGCGCAGGCCGACGATCTGCGCGCTGCGGTTGTGCCAGCGACGGCGCACGATCTGGTCGAACAGAAATTTGGAGTAGGCGTACACATTGAGCGGCGATTCGAATTCGCGGCTTTCCTTGAAGTCGGGACCAGCGCCGTAGACCGAGGCGGAAGACGCATACAGCAGCGGCACCTCCTCGTTCTGGCAGAAATTGAGCACATCAAGCGAGTACTGGTAGTTGTTCTGCATCATGTAGCGGCCGTCCGTTTCCATGGTGTCGGAACACGCGCCCTGATGCAGGATGGCCGTGACGATGCCGTCGAACGCGCCGTCGTTGAGGCGCTCGATGAAATCTTCCTTGCTCATGTAGTCGGCGATCTCGCAATCCACCAGATTCTTGAACTTGTCCGCCTGCTTGAGGTTGTCCACCGCGATGATGTTGGTTTCGCCGCGATCATTCAAAGCCTTGACCAGGTTGGAACCGATAAACCCTGCAGCGCCGGTAACGATGTAGTACATGTCTAACTCCTTATAGAACCGGAAAGGGCAAACAGCAGCGCACCGACACCACCCTTTGCCCTCTCAATCTTCAGTCGTGATTCTTCATATCCTGCACGATTTCGTCGCGCGTGACCATGGCCGTGCCCAGCTTGCCGACCACGATGCCGGCAGCACGGTTGGCAATGCGCACCGCATCCGACCAAGGCTGGCTGCATGCCAGCATCACGGCCAGCGTGGCAATCACGGTGTCGCCGGCGCCGCTCACATCAAACACTTCACGCGATTGCGTGGGCACGTGCAGCACCTCGTTGGCGCGATAGAGGCTCATGCCCTCCTCGCTGCGCGTCACCAGCAGGGCATCCAGGCCCAGCTCGGTGCGCAGGCGCTCGGCCTTGCCGGCAAGCTCCTCTTCACTCTTCCAGTTGCCCGCCGCATCGCGGAATTCGCTGCGGTTGGGCGTAAGCACGGTGGCGCCGCGATAGCGCTCATAGTCGCTGCCCTTGGGATCGACCAGCACCGGCTTGCCGGCGGCGCGCGCCAGCCTGATCATTTCGGCGATGTGGGTGAGGCCGCCCTTGCCGTAATCCGACAGCACCACCACGTCCGCATCCGCCAGCTTGTTGCGGAAATCCTCCAGCTTGGCCTTCAGCACCTCGTGGCTAGGCCAGGTCTCGAAATCGATGCGCAGCAGCTGCTGCTGCAGCGCCACGGCGCGCAGCTTGATGGTGGTGGAAATGGTGGCATCGCGGTGCAGCAGCGCCTGCACGTTGCCGTGCTGCTTCAGCAGCTTCTCCAGGCACACGCCCGCCTCGTCGTCACCCACCACGGACAGCAGCGTGCAGTGCGCACCCAGGGCTGCGATGTTGCGTGCCACGTTGGCGGCGCCACCCGGACGTTCGTCCACGCGATTGACCTTGAGCACCGGCACCGGCGCCTCCGGCGAGATGCGGGTGACATCGCCGAACCAGTAGCGGTCGAGCATCACGTCGCCCACCACCAGCACGCGGGCGCGATCGAATGTTGGCAATGGACTCATGCCAGGTCTCCTGTCTCTCTAGATATGTTCTGCAGCGCCAGCAGGGGGTCTGCGGCCCTGGTAATGGGGCGGCCGATCACCAGATAGCTTGAGCCGTTCTGCAGCGCGGCGCGCGGCGTCATGATGCGCGACTGGTCGTCGGCTGCCGCATCGGCCGGGCGGATGCCCGGCGTCACCAGGCAGAAGTCCTTGCCGCAATGCTGGCGCAGCAGGCTGGCCTCCTGCGCCGAGCACACCACGCCGTCCAGCCCGCTTTCGCGTGCAAGCGCGGCCAGTCGCAGCACCATCTCGGCGGGCGTGGCGTTGATGCCGATGCCGTTGAGATCCTCCTGCGCCATGCTGGTCAGGATGGTAACGGCGATCAGCCTGGGCGGACGCGCGCTGCCGGCCACGGCTTCGCGTGCCGTTTCCATCATCTTGCGCCCGCCCAGGGCATGCACGTTGACCATCCACACCCCCAGGCTGGCAGCCGCCTTGCAGGCTTGCGCCGTGGTGTTCGGAATGTCGTGGAATTTCAGGTCGAGGAACACCTCGAAACCGCGCCGCATCAGCTGCTCGACCAGCTGCGGGCCGGCCACGGTGAACAGCTCCTTGCCCACCTTGAGGCGGCACAGGCCGGGTTGCAGGCGCTCCACCAGCTGCAGCGCAGGTTCGGCCGCGGGGTAATCGAGGGCGACAATGATTTTCGGATCGTTCATACGGTGAGGCCGTTTTCTTCGCTGCGGCGCGGCGAGTAAGTCTCCCAGCCGTGGCAGGCCGGGCAGTGCCAGTAGAACTGGCGCGCCTTGAAGCCGCAGCTGGTGCAGCGGTACATCGCCAGCGTGCGGGTGCGCTTGTGCACCAGATTTTTCACCAGCTCGACGTCGGCGCGATTCTTCTCGGTCACCTCCAGCAGTCGCGCCTCCAGCAGCTTGTCCAGGCCCAGCAGGGTCGGGTTGCGCTCCAGTTCGCCGCGCACCATCTGGTAGGCAGACTCCGCGCCTTCGCGCTGCAGCAGGGCGTGGAACAGCACGTTCATCAGGTCCAGCGAGGGGTACTTCTCCTGGTAGCCGCGCAGCAGCGCGATGCCCTCCTCCTCCTTGCCTTTGTGGCGGTGCGACTGCATCAGGCGCTCGGCCGCAAGGGGCAGGTATTGCGCATCCTGGCGTTCGATGCGCTTCCAGATTTCGATGGCGGTACCGTGATGGTTGGCGGCGGCGGCCATGTCGCCCAGCATGATGTTGGCGCGCACGGAATGCGGATACACTTCCAGCGCCTGCTCCAGGTGGGCCTGCGCCGCATCCAGATTCTTTTTAGCCAGATCGGCCGCGGCCAGTTCGCAATAGAAGAAGGCCGCTTCCTTGGCGTGCGATTGCCCTGTCAGCGAACCCAGGCGCTGGGTGATGTCGATGGCCTTGAGCCAGTCCTTTTCCTTCTGGTAGATCTCCAGCAGGAAGTCGAGCGAAGACTTGGCATGATGGGTATTGAGCAGCTGCAGGAAGATCTCTTCTGCGCGGTCGAGGATGCCGGCCTTGAGGTAGTCCTGGCCGAGTTCGAACAGTGCATGCTGTTTCTTGTCCTCATCCAGATCGGCGCGTTCCACCAGGTTGAGGTGCATGCGCAGGGCGCGATCCACTTCGCCGCGGCGGCGGAACAGGCTGCCCAGGGCAAAGTGCAGCTCCACGGTTTGCGGGTCGACCTTGACCACTTCGATGAAGGCTTCGATGGCCTTGTCCTGCTGCTCATTGAGCAGGAAATTCAGGCCCTGGAAATACGAGCGCGGCAACGCGCTGGATTCGGAGAGCAGCTCCTTGATGTCGATACGTGCCGCCAGCCATCCCATGCCGAAAAACAGGGGAAAAACCAGCAGCATCCATGGTTCGAATTCCATAAGATTCCGTCAGATCACTTCGATGTATCGGCCACGCCGGCCAGTTTATTTTTCAGCTGCACCTCATTCCTGAGTGCGGCCAGTTCGCGACGTTGACGCAGCAGGGTGCCGAGTACGGCCAGCATGCCGATGGCCACGCCCAGCGCGAAAAACAGCAGGAGCACCACGATCAGTGAAGAATGCCATTCATACCCGAAGAAATAGCGCAGCACGACCGGCTCATCGTTCTTGACCGCAAAACCGAGCAGGGCCAGGAACAGAATTGCACGAAGCAGCCACAGCAGATATTTCATGATGACGACACCTTTTGTTCGAGGCGCAACGATAACATACGCAGACAAAAAATTGGCGGCTCCATCTCGCGACAGGCCGCCAATTCGGTATTACACCAGCTTGTCAGAGACAGGCTGGAAACAGGCATCAGCTCTGCCTGTAGTCAACCCGTTCCCGCAACTCCTTGCCCGCCTTGAAGTGCGGCACATACTTGGCCGGCACTTGAACCTTGTCGCCCGACTTGGGATTGCGTCCCAAGCGGGGCGGACGGTAGTTCAGGGCAAAGCTGCCGAAGCCGCGGATTTCGATACGACCTCCCTCGGTCAGGGTGGCCGACATGCTGTCGAGGATTACCTTGACAGCCAGCTCGGCATCCTTGGCCAGCAGTTGCGGATAACGCTCTGCAAGTTTGATGATGAGATCAGAACGGGTCATGGCAGAACCTTATGTTATGCGTCAGCCTTGGAGCTATCCATCTTGGCCTTGAGCAGCGCACCGAGGTTGGTGGTGCCGGCAGTACCGGTGTTTTCAGCAGCCAGTTTCTGCATGGCGGCCGCTTCGTCGGCTTTCTCCAGTGCCTTGATGGACAGGTTGATGCTGCGGTTCTTGCGATCCACGTTGATGATCACGGCTTTCACGCTGTCACCTTCCTTCAGGTGATTGCGGATGTCTTCCACGCGGTCGGCAGAAACCTCGGAGGCCTTCAGGTAGGCTTCAACATCGCCTTCCAGGGCAATGACTGCACCCTTGGCATCCAGAGACTTGACGGTACCTGTCACGATCGCGCCCTTGTCGTGGCCCACTACGTAGCCGCTGAAGGGATCACCATCCATCTGCTTGATGCCGAGGGAGATGCGCTCGCGCTCAACGTCGATGGCCAGCACCACGGCTTCCAGCTCGTCGCCCTTCTTGTAGCTGCGTACGGCTTCTTCGCCAGGAACGTTCCAGGACAGATCGGACAGGTGTACCAGGCCGTCGATGCCGCCTTCCAGGCCGATAAACACGCCGAAGTCGGTGATGGACTTAATCTGACCCTTAACCTTGTCGCCCTTCTTGTGGTTCTGCTCGAAATCTTCCCATGGGTTGGACTTGCACTGCTTCATGCCCAGGGAGATACGACGACGCTGTTCGTCGATTTCCAGAATCATCACTTCCACTTCGTCGCCCAGCTGGACAACCTTGGAAGGATGTACGTTCTTGTTGGTCCAGTCCATTTCGGACACGTGCACCAGGCCTTCGATACCTTGCTCGATCTCAACAAACGCACCGTAGTCGGTCAGGTTGGTCACCTTGCCGAACAGGCGTGTGCCTTGCGGGTAACGACGTGCCAGGCCGTGCCATGGATCGTCGCCCATCTGCTTGATGCCCAGGGAAACGCGGTTCTTCTCCTGGTCGAACTTCAGTACCTTGGCTTCCACTTCGTCGCCAACAGCCAGCACCTCGGACGGATGCTTCACGCGGCGCCATGCCAGGTCGGTGATGTGCAACAGACCGTCGATACCGCCCAGGTCCACGAATGCACCGTAGTCGGTGATGTTCTTGACCACGCCCTTGACGACCGCGCCTTCCTGCAGGTTCTGCATCATGGCCCGGCAAAGCCGGACAAGGGCGCCAGGCGCAGGGAGACTTCGTCGGGGAGGGTGCTCCCGGCGTTGAAGAACGCTCCGCTCGGCCGCCTGAAGGTGTGGGTTTCCCCGTACTTCCAGCGGACGCTGGTGGCCCCCTTCCAGCGCCGAGCGTGGTCGACCAGGCCGGAGGCAACGGGGTTGCCCAGGATGTAGACGAGCTTGGCGAGCGCGTCGTCGAACGAGTCGAGCCGAACCATGTTGTAGCTGCCCGGGCAGAAGAAGTTCTCCCAGCGCCCCCAGTAGGCGTTGAGCGCTCGGGCGAGGAGCCCGTCGAAGCGCTCCATGAACAGCGGCAGGCAGCCGTCGGGGTCGGTGAGCAGGAGGTGCAGGTGGTTGGCCATCTGGACGAAGCCGTGGACGAGTATGTTGAACTCGGCGGCGGCGTAGGCGAGGCAGTAGAGGAAGACTTGGGTGACGTAGTCGTCGGGGCGGAGCATGAAGCGCCGCTCGTCGCAGCGGCGGTCCACCATGACCAGGCTTCCGGGCGTGATCTGACGCGGCAGGGACACGGCAACTCACCTCCTGGCGGGAGTGAATGCGGCCGGCGTTCCAGGATCGCGGCCTGAAGATCATGGGGGAAACGCAGCCGGGCGCCGGCGGCCGCCGGCGGATCGGCGGCGGAGTGGGTCGAAGCAGGGACCAGCGGAAGGGGCGAATAGGACGAGGGCTGCCAGACAGACAAGGCAGGCAGCGAC
>DATDDN010000128.1:0-21702 GCA_036523795.1 Gallionellaceae bacterium
CCGGAACGGATGCTGTCGATATAGCCGTCGCCGTTGATGTCGTTGAAGCCGACGGTGGGCTGCGACACGGTCTCGCCGTAGGAGCCGCCGCCGCCATAAACGATGTCAATTACAGGTACAAACGCTGCCCAGATTGTGAAATCACTAGCTGCACTCAAGCTGACCGAGACGCTGGTGGACAGCCCATCGGACAGGGAGTTATGGGAACTGATCGGCATGGTGATGCCGCCGTAAGACCCAAGGCTGGAGATGTCGGACAGCGTCTTCAAGGGCTGTCCCCACAACTTGGCCGGGCCGAAACTACCACCGTAGTTGATCGCCACCATCAGGCCATTGCCCCCTACATAAACGTAGTCCGGCAGACCGTCGCCGTTCATGTCCATCAGGCGGTAGCCCGAGTCGTTGCTGCTCAGGCTGAGGTTGACGCCGCCCGCGAAGATGGTGCCGGGTATCGACCAGCCCGCGCCCAGCGAGTAGCTGCTGGTGGTGCCCTTGTTGATGTAGCCGCTGCCCCAGGTTTCTGCGGGGGCGAAGCCGTAGCCGGTGTTCAGGCCGACCGAGATGGTGCCGCCGGCGATGGAGACGCGGTCCGGCAGGCCGTCGCCGTTCATGTCCATGTAGTCGATGACGCCGTCGCTATCGCCGTTGCCCATCGATGCGCTGAACGATGGTGGGTTGGTCGCGCCAGCTGCCGGCGGCTCCTCGTTGGCCCACTTCATCCTTGCTTGCGCGCCGACGGGAGGCTTGGTGCCTCCGCCGAACGACAGCGACTGATCTGAGGAGTTGGTCACGCGAGTCGCACTGAAGGTGGCGCCGTTTATCGCCACCCTGCGCTGATCGTCACCGAAGGGAGCCATGCCGCCGTCCGGCCTAGTAAATTGCACACCGTTTCCGGAGATGATGTCCGGATAACGGTCGCCGTTCAGGTCCATCAGGTCCAGCTGGCCGTTGGTAACGCTGTGCGTGGTGTTATAGCTCATCACATAGCCGCCGCCATCCGTATAGCCGGTGCTGCTGCTATAGCGCGGCACGCGCACGATGCCGGCAGTCGGGAGGCTGCCTGCACTGCGTACGTACTGGTCAGGGCGCGGGATGTCGATGAACTTGAGGCCACGGCGAGTGGACTGGGTGTAGCCACGCGCCATGCCCCAGGCGCCGTCCACGCTGCTCCATAACGACTTCTGCACTTCCGGCATGGCCGGGTAGACTTGCGAATCCCAGCTCTGGTTGGTGGCCTGCGACAGGACCAGTTTACGTTCGTCGATGGCGATATTGCTGTTGCGTCCGCCCTCCAGATAGGCAGCCTGTGCCCAGCCGCGGTAGGGGTAGCCATAAAGCGAGTCCAATTCCGGGAAGTGTTGCACCACGTCGTACTTGGGCAGGGTTTGTTCTTGGCTCGGCATCAGGATATGCAGGGCCGAGGCTGCGGTGAGCTGCTGCACCAAGTTGAAGGTGGCCAGAGCGGAGACGGATTGCGCCCCGCTCACCCCCACCGGCGTCACATTGGCGCTTTGCGATTGCACCGCAGCAGCCAGTGAGGCGTCCGTACCGGTGAACACAAAGCTCAGTTGCTCATTGCCGGATGCCTGCACGCGCAACGGTTGGCTCGCACTCAATCGGCCGTTGACGACGCTGAGGCTGGAACTGCCCAGCTGCTGTGCACCGCGCCAGACGGTGAAGGTCAGGCTGCCGCTGCCTGCTCCTGCAGCAAATTGCACGGACGGGCTGACATCGAGGGCGAAGCCCTGGCCGTTGGCATCCCAGCTGGACGGCACGGTCCATGGCGTCTGGTCGTTATAGTCGATGCGGATCTGTGCGCGCTGTGCCAGATCGCTGGACAGCAGGTGCTGCGCAGTGGTGTATTCGAAGCGCAGCGTGTCCCCTGCCCTCACCTGCAGGCTGAGCGGTGCGCCGGTGTCGCTGACCACTCCGTTGCTGACGGCGTAGTCGCGGGCCGCCACCTGTTGATTGGAGGCATTGAAGGCCCGCAGCGTGAACGTGCCGCTGCTGGTGCTGCCGGCAACAAAGGTCGGAGCCGGATGCAATTCGACCGTGCCGGTGCGTGGCGCTGCCCACGGTGTAGCGCCCGGGTAGGTGCTCCACACACTGGAGCGACTAAAGCTGACGTTGTCCTCAGCGGTGAAGAAATCGAAGCTGACCTGATCACCGGCCGAGACCGCCAGCGGCAGCTCAGCCGCATAGTTGGTTGAGGTGGAACTGGCCAGCGCGAAATCGTTGCGCGCCAGCAAATGTGCACCGCGGCGGGCGATGAAGATCACCTTGCCTGAAGTGCTGCTCAGGCCATCGTTGGTGGTGCTGGTTGCGCCGGTGAAGGACGGATTGAGGCTGACGGTGTCGGTAAACGGTGCTTTCCAGGGCGTGGCGCTGCCGTAGGAAAAGCGCGCCTGGGCGGATTGGATGCGCTGAACCAAATTGACATCGCGGCTGCTGTAATCGAAGAACAGCTCGTCGCCCGCCTTCACTTCAATCAAGGCCAACGCCTCGTAGCCATTGGTCGACGAGACCACGGCCTGGTTTCTGACCTGCATCACCTGTTTGAACAGGCGCTCGCCGCGGCGCTTCACGGTGAAAGTAACATCGCCATCCGGTGTGGGCGCGATGTTGCTGCAATTCGGAGTGGGGAGGCTGGTATCAGCCGATGCCGGGCAAAGGTCGTCCTTGGAGCTGACCGCCAGCCAGGGCGTGACCAGCAATACGCCATCGCGGTCTGCCTTCCATGCTTGTTGCGCAGTGCCGTTGAGGTTGTCGGCGGAATAGATGTCGGCATTCCAGCGCACCGGCAATTTGATTCTGTATTTGTTGTTCTCGTCGAGCACCGCAATCGTAGTGGCCGGCAGGGTCTGGCCGGTCGTCATGCCGGACGTGCTGACGTTGCTGAATGTACTCCGATCAGGCAGCGCCTGGTCGGGCGTTGAATGCGACGGCGGCGGGGTCATCAGGGTCACTGCCTTCTGCGTGGCCGAGGTGTAATACATATCCGGCGTGCCTGCCCACTGCACTCCTGCGCTCAGGTCGATGGGCGAATCCACCACCAGGTTGATGACGACCTTGTCGCCGGTCTCCACGGTAATGTCGGAGGACAGGTCGAACGTGCCCTGCTCGTTCCATTTCAGCAGTTTCTCAACGCTGCCGCCAGCGCCCTGCTTGGGCGTTGGACTGAATGTCTTGCTGGTTTCGTCGTATGCGTAGACGTTGATCTGGAATTTGATGTCGTCGGAGGTCACCGCCTTGGCCAGTTGGCCGGCAAAGTGGATGATGCCATCGTACGGCGCGGGAACGGTTACCGGCGTGCCGGCGAAGATGGTGTCTTTCGCGGTGTCGTAGCTGTAGAGGTTGAGGTTGTTGGCGTCGAGATACTGTTTGGCTTGGCCGTTGGCATCGACGTAAGCGATCTTCGGTGCCCACAGGACGCGGTCATAGCTGCCGTCATCATAGGAGCCGACGCGGAAATAGATGTTGTCGCCGCGCTTGACGCTGATGCGGTCCAGCCGTTGTGGACTGGGCGTCAGGTTTTTCAGGACAGTGTCGGTATAGGCGTGTTCGGTGTGGTCGAGCTGGGTGATGCGGACGCGCCAATACTCGGTATCGTTTTTCTGGATCGACACCATCACGCCGTCGGCGGATTTATATTTACTGTAATCGGTCGCCACCTGCTGATCGGGATCCCTGGAATAGTCATACAGCTGCACGCTACCGTCGATGCGAATGACGCCGTCATACGGCGCTTTCCAGCGGCGCACGCCGTCCATCAGCGGGTTCTTGTTGCGCAGGTTTTCTTCATTGGCATCCAGGCCGGCAAACACATCGGCGGTGGACATGGCGGTTCCCGCAATGGGGTTGGGCGTGGTCAGGCTGTCGTTGGAGAATTGCACGGTCGCAGCATCGGGCTGGACGGTGTTGTCCAGATGGCCGAAGGTGACGCGGCCGTTTTCGACATGGTCGATCAGGCCGTCGCCGTTGACGTCGGCGAAGTACGCCCGGTCTGTACTGGTAGTGTCGATCTGCTTGACGAAACCGACTGCACCGAACATGTAGCCGTTGAAACCGGTGGTGCTGCTGTCCGAACTGCTCTGGCTCATGCTGCCGAGCGAGCTCACATCCTGCACCTCGCCGAACACGGCACGTTCGGCATTCGGCTGGGTGAGGTTCTTGCGGTATTTAAGACTGCCGTTCTTGAGGAAAACCTTGTCCGGCTTGCCGTCGCCGTCGATGTCCAGCAATGACACCTTGCCTTCGCTGGTCGAACTGTTGGCGGAGAAGTCCATTGTGCCGGCGGCAATGGTGCCCATCAGCGGCAGGCCGATGCCGAAGAAGCCGTTGAAACCGGTATTGCGGCCATAGGTGCCGCCGATCAGTGTCTCTTTGAATTCCTTGCCGGTGAAAGTCGTCTCGAACAACTTGTCGTCGCTGGTGGTCACATGTTGCGGCGCGCCGAACAGGCTGTATTCGCCGGCTTTGGCGCCAACCGGAACGTCGTTGTAGTAATCCATGGCGTGGCGGTTGAATTCCACACCGTTCCTGTCTTTCTGCACGATGGCCGCGAGCAGGCTCTTGCCGAACACGCCTTCGCGGTAGTCCAGCTCGTAGCTGCGGATGGTGGCGTTGTTGTATTTGACGTTGATGTATTTCAGGCGCTCTGCGGTGACCTGCTTGTAGCCGCCGCGCGAATCGATCTGTACGTCATGGCGACGATCCAGGGTGGGATCGTATCCCGTCGCGTTGTAGTCGCGCTGGTAGCCGCTGCGTGCGCTGTCGCGCACGAATTCGACCAGGTAGGGTGCGCTGCCGCCGGAGGTGTGCGAGGTATAGCGCACTCGGGACAGGTAGAGCTGGGAGCCGTCGACGTAGCCGGCTGTGCCGCACACGCCGCTGCCGATGCCGGTGTCGCAGACACGGTCATATTCATAATTGACCTGGTTGCCGTTGGCATCCTGGGTGCGCTTGAGCATCCAGCGGAAAACGCCGCCGCCGCTGCCGATCTTGGCGCTGCTGTCGTTGCCGTCCACGCCGCCGTAGAAATGGTGTGTGCCGTTCTTGTCGATGACCTCCCACCAGTAGCTGGACGGATTGGCGCCATGGCGGATGATTTTGCTGAAGGCGCCTTCGACACGGGTATGGTATTGCTGGTCGCCTGCGTTGCGCGCCGGCAGGCTATTCCATTCCGTGCGGTGCGCCATCCTGCCCGGCTTGCCGTCGATGATGGGAACCAGCTGCTCGCCATTGAGCAGGTAGGTTTCGCTTTCACGGCCGGCATCGAAGCGCGGTGCGCCCCAGCGCGTCTCGATACTGATGCTGGGCACGGACAGGTCCCAGCCCAGCCCCAGCCAGCCGTTGCCGCCGCCGGAGTTATAACTGACGGCCAGACTGGGTTGCATGCCGTGGCGGCCTGCAGGGATCTCGATCGGATAGCTGAGCCGCGCATCGCCGTTGTTGTTGGCTTGCGGCGGTTCGATCAGGTTGATGCCGGCGCCAGGATCGGCTGCCTTGATGTCCTTCATCTGAGTCGGATTGAAGGAGACCGCTTCCGGATGATCAGGCACGGTCATGGTGGCATTGATCATGTCAGTGAAGTGGTTGGTGAGGCTGGTCACCCGCTTCTTGCCACCATCCACCAGAACGCGATCCAGCGGCACCCAATGCCCGGCTTCGGTATCGAAGTAATAGGTCTTGATGTCGTTTTCGGTATGGCCAAGCGGCACCTTGGCCGAATCAAACGGCAAGGTAACCTTGATGTTCTTCTTGAACTTGAATGGCGACGGCGTGAAGCGATAGCCGGCATAGGGGCCATGCGTGACGTTGGTCATGCCGGGGTCGAGGCGCGGCAGCTGGGTGTCGGTCAGCGGGGTGATGCGGATGTCCACCGCCTGATCCACCGCATCCGGGTCGATTTCCAGGCTGGCATCGCCATTCACCAGCACGGCGGCAAAGCCCGGATTGACGGTATTGGGCAGTAGACCGTGCGCCTTGGAGGCATCGAACGGCTGGGTCAGTTTGACGATGCGGCTGATTTTCTGGCCGTTCGGATAGGTCGCCACCAGCTCGACCTGCCAAGGTTCGGCATCAGCCTGGCTGGCATAGCCGACATCATCCTTGCTGATCAGCACGCCAAAGCTGCCATCAGTACTCGGGACGGATTTCCCCCCTGCCGTCAGCACAGCCGGGCCGGAGCCGTTGTCCGGCAGGCTGAGGAAGCCGCGAATATAGGCCTGGCGGCCATAGAACTGGCCGGCATCGGGATAGGGCACGACAATGTCCGGCGCAAAGGCGGTGCCGACACCGGAGCCGATTGCGGTGATCTCGCGGATTTCAGCTGGGCTGCCGCTGCCGTTGAGGAAGGTCAGGCGTACGCCGTCGGCCGCAACTGCGGCAAAGCCGTTGAGCGCATTCCAGCTGGCGTTGAGTTTCTTGCCGTTGATGGTGGGCAGGCCAGCAGATTGCCACTGCCCGCCAACCAGCAGGTCGACACTGATGGTGCCGTTGAGCGCATTGGCCAAGTTGAATGAGAGTGTATCCAGCTGGGTCGGTTTGTCGAAATAAACGCTCAGCACCGGGTTGCCGCCCTTGCTGCGCGGGTCGGTGTAGGGGCTCCAGGTGGTTGCGAGGTCGCCATCGGTAAGTGCCGTAGTGTCGGTTTCGGTCGTCCCCTTGCTGCTGGCCTGCCCTACCGCCACGCGGGCAATGAAGTTGTTGCCGTCGTCGAGTTCGGCCAACACGCGTACGTTGCGGATGGAGTAATTGCCGGCGACGTTGGGCGGCAGGGTGAAGTCGATCTGGTTGCTGCCGGCATTCAGCCAGTTGGGATGGATGGGTTCGGCCAGTGCGGTCCAGTCACTGCCCGAGAAGACAAACGCCCCGCCCTGCACTGCCTGGCCGTTGATGCGGCGCACCGGGCTGACCCAGTTGGTCAGGCCGTAGGCTTCGTAGGTGAGCCAGGCACGCTTGAAGCGTGCGGCAGGACGGTCGATGTTGAGGGTGAAGCGCTGGCCGTCACGACCGACTACAGCCTTGTCGGGAGTGGAGGTGTAGCTGCGCAATTGAGCGGGGATGGGATTGCTCGACGCTTGACCTGGCACAGGCACCGCATTGAGCAAGGCAGTGCCGCTGAGCAGTGCATGTTCGCCGGTGCCCCAGATCTCCAGTTCGGCCAGGCCGCCGCTAGTTGTGGATATGCTGCCAGCCTGCCCTTTGCCTTTACCCTGCCCACCGGCATTGTTGGTATTGCCAGAGGCCAGCGTCAGTGCGAATCGCAGGTTCTGGGTCGTCACCGATTGGCTGGCGTCGAGCTCGTTCCAGCCGGCCGGCAGCGCAGACAGGTTGATGTTGCTCAGGCCCGGAATCGGATTCCAGCCGCCGCCCTGCTGGGCATACACAGTGAGCTGATACGGTGCAGCGCCGTAGACTTTAACGGCGCGGATTTCGGTTGGGCGATCGAGATTGGCATCGATGGTCTGGTCGGCATAGGCCACATGCACCGTCGTGGTGTCGCGGTCGAACAGCAAGGGCGCGGTCTGCGCTTCGAGTGCCTGCACTTCGGCTGGCAGGCTGCCTGCGGAATGAACCGTGATCGATATCGGAGCCACCCTGACTTTGCCGGGCAGGCTGATGTACACGGCGTAGGCTGCAGCACCAGCAAGACCGAGCAAGCTTGCAGCGGCCAGGCGACGCAACATACGTGCGGAGAAATATCGGCGAGGTTGTGCCAGATTCTGAATGCTTGCTTGATTTTCCACGATGCAGCCCTGTTCTTCTTTGTGTTGATTACTGTCATTCGGCTGCATGCGTTGATGATGCTGATTCATCTGATGCCGTGTTGCCGTACAACAATTCCCCGTCAATATGCGAAGCGCATAATATTTCTTGACATGACCCCGCGACTTTGCATTCTAGCAAATTATTGAATTCTCATACCTTCAAAGCGCATACTTCTCGCAGTACCCTACCGTCTTATGCGGCTATTGCTCCTGCTCGCGCAATACACGCGGATCCAGCATTCATATGCCTTTGCGCACGTTGTTGGCAGCAGGCGCGTAGGCAAATATCCAGTCGGCATAACGCCGCGAGTCCTCAAACTTCTCCAGCCCCAACGGAAAGTTGGCCTTCTTCATGGGCTCGCGCTGGCTGCCGCTCGACACTCCGGAAATTCCGCCATCGGCGCTATGCAAAAAACGCCATCCGCCGCTCTCCGCTTTCATGACGTCGCCCTGCTCGGCCATCGGATCCGGATACAGCGCGCGCAAATATGGATGCGATGCCAGCCTCGATCCCTTCAGCAAATCGCGCAGCGCGCGCGGATAATGGCCGTTGTCCTGGTAGTAGCGCTGAATCGCCTTGCGGTAAGCCATGCCGCGAAACAGCAATTCCTGCTCGCGCTCGGCCTGCAGCGTCCTGGACACGGCGACGTTGGCCACGCCCGCCAGGATGCCGACGACCACCACCGCCACCAGCACCATGACATAGGCGAAGCCGCCCTGCCCGGCCGCACTACTTCTTCTGCGTTTCCCAGCTGTTGATGTCGACATTGTCGCCCTCGCCGCCTTCCTTGCCGTCGGCGCCAAACGATACGATCTCATAGCCGCCGCTGCGCCCCGGCGCACGGTACTGGTAGGCCGTACCCCACGGGTCGTCAGGTAGTTCTTTTTTGAGATAGGGGCCGTTCCACTTGTCCAGGTTGTCGGGCTTGTTGCGCAACGCCTTCAGCCCCTCTTGCGTGGTGGGATAGCGGCCGGTATCCATCATGAAGTTGTCCAGCGCCGTCGCGAAATTCTCGATCTGGGCGCGCGCCGCCGTTTCCTTGGCCGGCTTGATGCGCTGGTACAGGCTGGGGCCGACCACAGCTGCCAGCAGGCCGATGATGACCAGCACCAGCAACAGCTCCATCAGGGTGAAGCCTGCTTGTCTTGTGTGGCGTGACATGCGGGATGCCATCTGTATTTCCTTTCTATCAGTATCTGGTTCACCAGTCGCGGTAAGCCGTACCATCGCCGGCCTGCAGCGCCGAGCCGGTGTGGACATCGACGATGCCGCCGGGGCCGCGCAGGTTTTCCATCCTGACCACGACCCAGCCATCGACGCTTTCTGTCAGTGGATCGGCCGGCAGGAAACGCAAGTAATGGCGCTCCACCAGCTCTGCCAATTCGGACGGATAGCGGCCACGGTCGGCGTAATAATCGTCGATCGCCTTGCGCAACACGGCCAGGTCCTGTTTGAGCGCCGATTCACGCGCACGCCCGACCGAACCGGTTACCATGGGACCGACGATGCCGGCCAGCAAGGCCACGATGACCAGCACGAACAACAACTCCAGCAGGGTAAAGCCGCGCGCTTTCATCACCAGTCCCGATAGTTGCTGCCGTCGATGGCAAGCTTGTCCGTGGCGGCATGCAGGTCGTAAACGTCCCTGCCGTTCCAGGACAGGGCATCTGCGTCATCCTGGTAGCCGCGCAATACCCATGGCGATTCGCCAGTCTCGTTGAACGGGTTGTGCGGCACTCGCCTCAGGTAGCGGCGCTTGCCGCCGCCTGCCCGCCCGCTGTCCACGCCATCCACCAGCACCTGCAGGGTCCTGGGGTAGCCGTCGGCGCTGGCTACACTGACGGACTGGCTGATCCGCCCTGCCTGCCAGTCCTCATGAAAGGCATCGATCGCGCTACGCACTTCGCGCAGGGAGCGACTGAGCTCCAGCTCCTTGTCGCGGCGCACGGTCAGCTCTGCGTAGGGCAAGGCTGCAGCGGCCAGAATCGACAGGATGGCCAGCGTCACCAGCAGCTCGATGAGGGTCAGGCCGAGCTGCCCCCTGCGCTTACTTGACCACGACACGGGCGGCCTGGATTTGCGCATTGATGGTCTCTCCGTTCGGACCGGTGAGGGTCCGTGTGCGATAGATCAGGTAGGACACGCCTGCGTTGTTGGCATGCATATGCAGGTTGGCGATGACCGCGTTATCCTTGGGCGCGGCATTGGGCGGATAACTCAGCTGCACCGACAGGATGCCCTTGTCGGCATCGGCATTGGCCGCAAAGGACTGCGGCTTCACGTCGCCCGCCTCACCTTGCACCAGGCTGATCACCTGTGCGTTATACAGCAGCTCCAGCGGGAGTGCGGTAGCCTCTCCCAGGTTCTGCCCGGTGAGCTTGACGGTGAAATCCTTACCGGCAGCCACGTCGTACACGGTATCGGCAAAGCCTAAGCGCGGTTCATTCGCGGCAGCCGGAGCTGCCACAACCGGCACAGCCGGCGGGGTTGCAGCAGGCGTTTGGTCGGCCGCAGGCGCCGGCACGGTTGGGCCGCTGCCGCTGTTGGTGATCTTGGGCGTCACCGCAGCACCGGCATCATTGACTGCACCGTTCTTGAGTTCGGCAAACAACTGGCGATCGGCGTAGGCGTTTTCCGTGCCGGAGTAGAACTGGCGATCGGCCACCGATGGCACCTCCCAGCCGCGCACCACATGCGGAGTGATGGTCAGCAATACATCGGTGCGGTTTTTGGAATTGTTGTAGTTGGAGAACAGCGAGCCCAGCGCCGGCACGTCGCCTATGCCGGGAATGGTGACCTTGGCATTGCGTTCGCTGTCCTGGATCAGCCCGCCCAGGATGGCGGTTTCGCCGTCGCGCAGCAGCATGGAGGTTTCCGCATCGCGCGAGCCGATGCTGTAGGCGGGCTGGCTGGGAGAGCCCAGATTCTGGCCGAGCGAGCTGACTTCCATGCCGAGCTTGACGGTCACCGAGTTGTCGAGATGGACCAAAGGCTCTGCGGTGAGCCGGATGCCCAGCTCCTTGTAGTCGTAGGTGTTGCGCACCTGGCCGGTGGCGTCCTGGATGGTGGTGGCGATCAGCGGCACGCGGTCACCGATGTGGATCTTGGCCGATTTACCGTTCAAGACACGGATCCGCGGGTTGGCCAGCGTCTTGGCATCCACGTCCTGCTTGAAGAAATGCAGGGTGGCCGAGGGCAAGGTCAGAGTGCCGGAACTCAGCGCATCGCCATAGGACGTGGTCAGGGGATACGGCGGGATGGCAGCGGACACCTGGTAGCTGCCGAAATCCAGGCCGAGGTTCTCGGACTTGGTGCGGTTGATTTCCAGGATTTCCACATCGAGCACGACCTCGGCCTGTTTCTTGTCGTTATTCTGGACCATGCGGTCCACCAGGCGGATGACGTCTTCACTGTCGCGCGCAGTCAGGGTGTTGAGCTGTTCGTTGACCACGATCTTCTTGACCGTGAGCACGCCCTTGATGATGTCGGCCATGTCCTTGGCGCGCACCGTGTTGAGCTCGAAGGTGCGCACGATCTGGTCTTCGTACTGTCCCCGCTTCTCCTTGTTGTCCAGTGCCACCAGGATGGTGTTGGGACCGATCTTGCGGTAGAAGGTCTTGCTGGTGGCCAGCAGCAGGCTCAGGCCCTGTTCGAAGGTGACATCCTTGGCGAATAGCGTGACCGGCACGTTCTTGACGCCGTCATCGAAGATCACGTTGACGCCGAAGGACTTGGTCAGGAATTCATAGGCATCGCGGATATCCGTCTCGCGGAAACTGAGGGTGATGGGCGCGCTGGAATTGAGCGCAAGATTGCTGCCCTTGGCCGCATTCTCCTGCTTCTCGAGTGCCGCCAGTTGTGCCGCGGCTTCCTTGAGGTCAGGGTTGGCTTGCAGCGCTGCATGGAAACGGCGCTTGGCATCTTCCGTCTTCCCTGCACCGAGCAGGCTGACGCCTTCCTGATACAGCGTTCTGGCCTCTTTATGCAATTCTGCTTTCTTGAGGGCTGCCTGCAGTTTGTCGTTTTCCGGCATGGCCACCAGGCCCTGCTGGAACTGGCCGATGGCACCGTCGAGGTCGCCCTTGCCCAGAGCCAGCACGCCGCGATGGTAGTAGTATTCGGCAGCCTTGAGCTCGATCTGTTTCAGGTGGGAGCGGATTTCGATGTCGTTTGATTCTTCGCGACTGGCCTGACGATACTCCAGCACGGCCTGGGTCCACTCGTCCTTCTCGGCGAATTCGTCGCCGCGTTTGACGTGGCTGGCACAGGAGGCGAGCAGCGAAGTTGCTGCTGCGGCAAGGAACAGTTTTCCGATCGCGTTGATATGGCTCATTGCTTCTTACTTACCCGAGACGGGTATCCTTCTGCTCAAGTTGGTTTTGATATCCCTGAGGTCGACGGCGTCGACCAGAATCTGTTCTACGGCAAAGCGCCCGAAAGCGGTGTCGCCGTTGTGCACCAGGACGCTCTCCCGATCTTGCGCCAGGTAGGCCTGCCCTGCCCCGGCGCGAAACACAACGCCGAGCAATTTCAATTTCGCCAAGCCCGCTCCGTCGGTGTCCATCGTCGGCGACGGCGCCGCAACTTGAACCGGCGCCGCCTTGGCCGCAGGCTTTATCTGCTTGGGCGCAACGCCACTGGCTCTGCCTGCCGGTTCAAACAGGTTGCGGCGGGATGCGTTCAGAGCGGCGGGCTGCCCGGCATGCAGCCGGAAATCTTCCTCTGCATAGGCCTCAGTGGCCGCGCTGTTGCGGGTATCCCACGGCATGCCGTGCATCCATCGCACTGCATTGACTGCAACCAGCAAGGCGATCAGGGCCAGATAAGCGGCGTAACGTCGGCTCACGACTGGCTCCTTCCGCCGCGATAGGTCAGCAGGCGCAACTGGGCACGCAACGGTGTGCCAGCCGCCGAGCCGCGCTCAAACGAGGCATCGACCACCTCCGCCCACGCCGGCAAACCGGCAAGGTCGGCGATCATGCCGCGCAACCCGGGGTAACTTCCGCTAAGGCCAAGATCCAGATACAGCGCACCATTGCCCTGCGTGCCCTTGCCCTCGTCAAACGACTGCGAAATCACCCGGACGCCATGAGCGTTGGCCAGTCTGGCGATAGCCTGCACCAGATCGGCCTGGCTGCTGCGTGCATGCAGCTTGCTCTCCAGCGGGACGATATCCCGTGCTGCCTGCCGTTCCGCCTGGGCAATCTGGTTCATGCGGGCAACGTTGACCATCACGGCACGACGCGCGGCAATCTCATCCTGTAGTGCGGCAGCCTGCCTGCTGGCCGGCCACCACCACGCGAGCGCCGTAAGCAGGACCGTCGCCATTGCGGCCAACGCTACATAGGCGGCACGGCGCAACGCAGCGTGCCGCCAGGCAAAGTGCAAGGCCATCCTGATCTGCGGGCTCTGCTTCATGTGCGCACCTTGAGGCGAATTTCATATTGCACGTCGGAACCGTTGCCCTGAGTCTCGCGCAGCAGCAAGGCTTGTGAGAACTCAGGATCACGCTCCAGTTGCAGCAGGAATTCCGACAACGGCGTGGCGCTGCTGGCGGCGACGACCAGCATGACCTCGCCTTCCATCGCGCGGTGATGCAGGCTGACCAGCCAGGCTTGCGCAGGCAGCTTTCTCTCCAGCCCGGCCAGCAGCGCCAGGGTCGTCATCCCGCGGGTCCGGGTTACCGCATTGACGGCAGTGACCCGCCTGCGGGTTTCCGACAGCTCCTGCGCAGAGGGCATGGCGCCGGGGCGCAAGGATGCAGCTTGAGCCGCAGCCTCCACACCGGCGAGGCGCTTGTCCAAGCGCGGCAACTCGGCGCGCAATCCGGCTGCGTCGTGCAACAGCCATGCGACGACAGCCGCGCAGAGCAGGACCAGCCCCCACAGCGCGGCAATCAACGGGCGCGTCCATGTCATCCAGGCCGGTACGAAATTGGTGGAAATTTTCATGAGCTCATGGCGGCAGCCAATGCCAATGGCGCCATCCCTTCCCTCGCCCAGGCGGTGTTTCCGGCAACGTCGTCGACGGCATGCAGGCGGGTGACCGGGATGCCCAGCTTGCCTTCCAGTCGCGCGCTCAAATCCAGCATTTCCTGGGAGTCACCGGACAAGTAGAGGCGCTCGGCCTTGCCGATGGCGCCGGACTGGACGTTGCGCACGACGTCATCCGCCAGCCCGCCCAGTTCATCGCTGCTGTCTCCGGCACGCAGACGAGTGGTGATGTGCCGAAGTCGGCGCACTTCGTCCCAGTACGCCAGGGTCCAGCCGTCCGGGTCTAGCGACAACATCGCTCCGGCGGCTGGCGCGAATTGATGCTGAAAGCGGTTGTATCGATACGCCAGGGCAGCATTCATCGAAGCAGGCATCTGGCCGGCGCGTTCGAGAGCCTGTTTCACGCAATCGCTCCATGCGCGATCACCCGCCTGGGCCAGCAACAGACGTTTGCCATCAGCATTCCCCAAGTCCTGGCCGCGGCACTCCAGCGACTCTTCCGGCCGCTGCCAGGACTGCGCGAAACGCCAGCGCATCAGGTCGGTGCGTTGCGCAGCGGCTTTGGGGAGCTCGTCGAGCTCAAACACTGAGCTGCGAATCACGCTGTCCGGCAAGGCAACGTGTATCAACGCAAATTGCGCGTCCAGCTCCCTGGATATTGCCTGCAGGGCGGCATCAAGCGCGCCGAGTGCCGCCGTGGTAGGCGCACCACTAAACAGGGGAACGGCAAGATCCTGCCGGTGAATGTTGCGAACCGACCAGCCGCTTCCCTTGCTTTCAATCGTCACGGCACACAGCTGCCGGCGGCCGACGGCAATGCCAGCTTGCAGGGGGGATGCCGGCGCCAGCTGGTTAATCAACAAAGGTAACACGGTTGATTTCCTTGAGTGTGGTTTCACCGCTGAATACCCGAGCCAGGGCCGATTGGCGCAAGGTGGCCATGCCAGCCGCCTGCGCGACCTGCTGCAGCTCTGACTGGGGACGGCGTTCGATGATCATCTGGCGGATGTCCGGCGTGAGATCGAGAAACTCGGTGATGGCGGAACGGCCGCGATATCCTGTGCCGTGGCAATGCGGGCAGCCCTGCCCTTCATACCATTTCTGGTTGCGGTGCTGGTTGACATCCAGCCCGGAGAGCTCGATCAACTCCGGATTGGCCGGTACTTCATGTTTGCATTTGGGACAGATGAGGCGCACCAGACGCTGCGCCATGACGCAATTCAGTGCGGACACAAAACTGTAGGCATCGATGCCCATGTGAGCAAAGCGGCCCACCACGTCGAACACATTGTTGGCGTGCACAGTGGTGAACACCAGGTGCCCCGTCAGCGCGGATTGAACGGCGATCGTTGCGGTCTCCGCATCGCGTATCTCGCCCACCATGATCTTGTCTGGGTCGTGACGCAGGATGGAGCGCAGGCCGCGTGCGAAGGTGAGGCCTTTCTTCTCGTTAACCGGGATCTGGACGATGCCGCCCAGCTGATATTCGACCGGATCTTCGATGGTGATGATCTTCTCTTCGCCGTCGTTGATTTCCGACAGGGCGGCATACAGGGTCGTGGTCTTGCCGCTGCCGGTCGGGCCAGTGATCAGTACCATGCCGTAGGGTTCACGGATAGCGCGGCGGAATCGCTTGAGCACGCCGGCTTCCATGTTCAGTCCGTCCAGGTCGAGATGGCGCAACCCTTCGGTGACGGAGGTCTTGTCCAGCACGCGGATGACGACATCCTCGCCGTACACGCTGGGCAGGATGGACAGGCGGAAATCCACCTCGCGCCCGGCTATGCGCAAGCGGAAGCTGCCGTCTTGCGGCACGCGCCGCTCTGCGATGTCCAATTCAGCCATGACTTTCAGGCGGGAAACCAGCGCACTGTGGTGGCGCTTGTCCAGCATCTCGGTGGCTGGGTAGAGCACGCCGTCGATGCGGTATTTCACCGAGATCGCCTGTTCGTGGGTTTCCATGTGCACGTCGCTGGCGCGCTTGGACAAGGCAGTGGTCAGCAGGGTGTTGATCAGCTTGACCACGGGGCCACTGGTTTCATCACCAAACGTCTCGAGCGCAATGGCATGGGGCGAGCCATCCTCGCCTTCGGTAATCATGTCGACGCGGAAATCTTCCGACAGGTCGCGCAACATCGTCGCCTCGCCTTCGCTGCGCTTGAGTGCGGTAATCAGCTCTTCCCTGCCCGACAGCAGCAAGCGCACGTGCATGCCCAGCTGCGCTTCCAGGCGTTCTGCCAGGGACAGGTCATAGGGGTCGGTGACGACGACTTCGAGAACACCGTCTCCGAGGCGATACGGGAGGATGCCCTGCTGATAGCAGGTGCTGGCCGAGATCAGCCTGAACAGTTCATCAGGGACGACGTGGTTCGTGAGCTCGACATAGCGATAATTGAGCCGCTCGGCCAGGGCTTTGGCCAGATGGGCGGAGGTGATGATCCGGTTCTTGAGCAGATGTTCGGCCAGCTGGCGCTCGTCATCCATGCCCAGCGATGCGAGGATGGGCTCGGTGGCATAGCCGCGCTGAATCAGGATGTCGACCAGACGCACGGAAGCGAGTTGCGCGGTCATCTGATCACCTCGGCGAGGCTGAAGATGGGCAGATACATCACGATGATGATGCCCCCGATCAGGATGCCCATCAGTGCAACCAGCATCGGCTCGATCAGGGACATGATGCGCGCCAGATTGTTCTCCAGCACCTCTTCATAGAATCGGGCGATTTCGAACAGCATGTCGTCGAGCGCGCCGGATTTCTCTCCCACCTGGATCATCTTGAGCGCGGTTTCCGGCAGCAGCTCCGCAGCACGCGCCGCATTGGCAAAGCTCTCACCCTGCAACACCCTTTCGGCAGCCGCCTTGATGCGTTGCGCGTAAGCGAGATTGGGAAACGAGCCCTGCACCACCTGCAGCGCTTCCAGCAACGGCGTTCCGCCGGAAAGCAGCGTTGCCAAGGAGCGCGCGAAATAAGCACTAGTTGCGGTCTGCTCCGCTCTGCCCAGCAACGGCGCTCGCAGCTTCCAGCGATCGATGCTGATGCGCCCGTCCGGCGTCGCCAAGTAGGCGCGCCAACCATACCAGCCTGCCGCGGCTGTCGCCGCCAGCAGCATCGCCAGCAAGGGAAAGTGCTCGACGGCAGCCAACAGCCATTGCGTCGGCAGCGGCAATTTGGCATCGAAGTTCGCGTACATGGAAACGAAGCGCGGCATCACAAAGGCGAACAGGACACCAAGGATGACCACCAGGGCTGCGAGCAGAAACAAGGGATAGGCCAGTGCCTGGGAGATCTTCTTGCGCAGGGTGACTTTGCGGCGCAGGAATTCCTGATATCGCGTCAGCACCGCAGGCAGCTCGCCGGATTTCTCGCCAATGCGCAGTGCAGCGAGGAATAGCGCATCGAATACGTCGGCATGCTTTTCACAGGCCTGGGACAGCAGCATGCCCTCGCGCACGTTCTGCAAGACCTGGACTATGACTTGCCCCAGCACCGGACTGGCCGGACGATCACTGGCCAAGGCCAATACCTCAGGCAGCGGCAATCCTGCCCGAAGCAGCGAGATCATTTCCTGCACGAACAGGATGAACTCCTCAGGCTTGACGCGATTACTCTGCCAGAACCTGATCAGGTCGCGCTTGAGTACGATGCGTTGGGCGCGCAAGCCGCGGCCGGCCAGTTCGACTGCAAGTTGTTCAGGAGAAGCGGAGACGGTTTTGCCGGCAATGATCACGCCACTTTCAGAAAGGGCTTGGTATTGATATTGTGGCATGGCAGGCTTAACCGGTTTAATGCGCTCGACTTCGGTAATTCAGTTACGCATTCAAACCTGTGATCCGGCCCTGAACAGAAGAGACAAATGCTTGAGGCAAAGTAACTGATGCTTTGACAACAGTGAGACTTATCAATCTTGCGGGCTTAGCTAAAGCACGGCACTGCAAGTTGTGTATCCAGTACCGAATCAGATTGGGAAAGCGTCCGGTCTTGCAGAAAATCCATTGCACCTAGGGAATTACTATGCGAATTCATGCGACGGGATTGATTCGGCGGCAGGCACTCTAAACCATCGGCCTCAAAAAATCCATGATTTCGAATCAAAATATGCGGATTCGACTAAGCCGTGGGGGCATGTATAGAAATGTATGCAATTTTCATACATGGCTAATCTAATGGCGGCCTATCGGTGCGGTTTCAACCGGTCATCCAACGCATACCGGATTACTCTCGGTATCTGTGCCCAAAGCTGCTGCTTAAGTTGCCGGTCCTTAGATAGATGGGGGTGGCGGAGGGCTATGGTGTTGGCCAGATGGTTTGGGCAAAGGTCCTTAGTGATGGGCAACTCAAGTGTTCCGATGGCACAAATATTCTCGGATTTGCTCCGAGTTCTTGCTGTAGTAATGCCTTAACACGCCCAAGAACGATCTTCCCTCTTCGCCATTTTGTCGGGTCTGCGTCATAATCTGCAACGGAACTGGTTGCGATCGCGCCGTGGTTTGGTCCTGGGCCACCATCCCTCTTTAGCTGAAATGCTTCAGCAGTGCGCAGATTGACCAAGGCCTCTATTGATTTGTCCCTAGTCTCCTGAGTTGCTTGCTCAATGATCTCTTGTACTCTCTGAGTCGTGACATTGGGATTGACATGGCTCAGGTGATCGCAATTTAGAAAATGACCTTCTACATCACTGAAAACAGTGAGGAACGAGCCAACTCCCGTCGCCGTTAGATCGGTCTCGAATCGCGTTGCCCTATCATCACTCATGTAATCTCTATCGCGGTGCACTAGCAGACGTACGTGAGGGGCCTTCTCTTGAAGAAATCCGCCCAGGACTTTTGCAGAGTCAATCTTGGTACACCCGGTATATGAGGCCACTTCTGTATCAGCGACATCGAAACCATTACTCCACAGGAGCACCTTTAATGGTTCCTTGTCCGTGTCTTCTGTTGCAACGACGCAACGCATTTCTCCGTCTGCAAAATAGTCAACAGAATCTAGCGCGCCAAGCTCCAACAACATGGCCGTCATGCCTAAGTCGGGTTCATCAACCTGTCGTCCACGGCTAAGCCAAATGAGTGAGCAGCGATTTCTCATTGCATCCAACACGTGTCGTGAATGAGTGCTGATCAATGTCTGAAAATTGCGCTGTGACGCAAGTCTGTTCACGAGATCACACAGCGCCCGCTGGTTATCCGGATGTAGATGCGAGTCTGGCTCATCCAGAATGAGGACTCTAGGTTGGAAAAGGGAGATGTATGCCAGAAGCTGCGACGCCTGCAAAATTGACGTGCCCGCCGCATCAATAGGAAGGCGCGGATTGCCCGGGAATTGAAAGAACGCCTGAATAAATTCGTCCGTGCTGGGGTCAAAGGTCAAACTGATTTCAATGTCTGGAAAAATCGACCGCATATCCTCAATGAAGTGAGCCCATTCGGCTTCATCGTGCGACAGCATATAGAGAACGTTGCGCAAAACTAGGTTGGCATCACCCCGCGCGACAATTCGCCGTACAACCCCGGGTGAGAGAAAGCGTTCCTCTTTTGAAATGCCAGCGAGGCCGGGGGCATAAACGGTAAATGGTTCCTCTAACTCCATCAGGCGCTCGCCAAGTTGCCTCCCCTCGATCGACACGGCGATGTTTCGATTTCGCCCACGTTTCAAAGTCACAACGCATTGAGTTCCGTCTGATGCAGAAAACTCAAATTCAACTCTCGATGCCGGGGCTTCTTGAAGGATTCCGCCGTTTGCCAAGGACATTACGTCAGCAACTGGCGAATAGATCAATTGAGAGGGGTTGAATGAAAGCTGAAACATATCGTTTCTCCAAGCAATACCTTCCCCTACAAGCTTCGCGGTCTGGGCAATTGAGACTGCGAAGTGAATCGCCTGTAAGACACTGCTCTTCCCTGAGTTGTTGGCCCCAATCAAAACGGTAATGTTTTGAAGCGCAATCGGCATGTCTTCAATTTGTTTAAACCGACGGATGCGAACTGTATTAATTCTCGGCATTTGTGGCTCCAAGAGAATGGTCTAAATTGCCCGAAACAGACAGATATTGTTCAGTCAAATGCTGGCTATTTGTTAGTGCCACTAGATATCTTGATTCTTTTCAAGTCATGTAAGATACCAAAATTCAGACGGCAGAAGGGGACGCTAAGGCGCGCCTCTTAATTCAAACGTTATACTTGGGGAGATAGCTATATGGCGTTCGGCAAATCAATCCGTATATTTCTACCAGACGCAACAGTTACTGGGATTCGGCACGCTGAGATACTCAATCGGACAGGACAGGCGATTGCTTGTCCAAGAAACCGCCTTGATGAGCTGAAACTATGGCCGGAGACGGCCAAGCCAGGGGTCTACTTGCTGTTTGAGGCTCGATTAGGCGATTCCAAACCCATGGCTTACATCGGCGAGTCAGAGAATGTTGCAGAGCGATTGCTAACGCATGACCGGAAGAAAGACTTTTGGAATGACGCTGTTATTTTTTCAAATAAGGATGACAACCTCAGCAAGTCTCACATCAAGTATCTTGAATCAAGACTAGAGTCACTAGCTAAAACTTCGGACCGCTACAAGCTGGAAAACGGAAACACCCCGACACTTTCGAGCTTGTCTCGTGCTGAGCGCGACGCCATGGAAGAATTGCTTGAGGATATTCGTTTGGTCCTTGGCACGCTCGGCTATCCGATCCTAGAGCCTCTTATCCAATCACCATCTGCCGCATCAGCCGCTGCGCCTGCGCCAGCTTTCGGCTCCTCATCGAGCGACGAACTGACTTTCACTGTTCATAAGCTTGTCGCTCGCGGAATCCAGACCGGCGAGGGGTTTGTACTAAAGAAGGGTTCTACCGCCTCTAAGACAAATACAGACAGCCTTAACTCCAAACTTGTTAAGTTGAAGGAACAGCTTGTCGTCGATGGACGGCTAGTTGCCGAGGACGACCACCTCCGTCTCACGGAAGACGTCCTTATGAGCTCTTCGAGTTATGCAGCCGCGCTGATTGCGGGTACGGCGCGTAGCGGGCCGCAGAGCTGGTACTCAGCTGACGGGAAGACTCTAAAGGAATTGGAGGATCAAGCTGCAGAAAGTGCGACATTGCCGCTCCCGACTGGCGGCGCCTAACAGCTCACTCAAGCCGATGCTCGCCATGCGGCTTAATTCAACAATTGAATGTCTGGTAATTGCTTCCTACCGGCAGAAATTCGGAAGGGCAGCAATGGGGAGAATTCGGCCTGCCACCTGAATTGCAGCCGAGTCTTGCTGATGGACTATAGAGCACGAGCGGGCGAAGGGTTCTGATTACCAGCCCTCCGTGGGCCTGCTAACGCCAGGGTACACGATCTGAAGCACACGTATGGCAGGCGGCTCAGGGCAGTTGGCGATGGACGGTCCTGCTTGGGCACAAGAATGGGAAACAATCACTTCACACTATTCTGCCGCCGAGCTTACCGAGCTTCTGGAAGCTTGGAATCGCGTTTGCGGGGGCGAGTCCCGCAATAGCTTTGCTGAAAAGAAAAATCGCCTAGCGGGTTAGCGCTAGGCGATTGTTCTTACTACTGAATATGGCGCGCCCGAAGAGATTCGAACTCCTGACCCCTTGGTTCGTAGCCAAGTACTCTATCCAGCTGAGCTACGGGCGCGTTTGCGAAGGCGGCATTATATACACATATTCGCGGAACCACAATCGCGTTGTTGGTGAATTTTTCGGTGATGGCCGAAATTCCCTTTGCAGCGCATTTGGGTTGCGATTCGACGTTGCGACCGCCGAACCACGACGCAGGGGCATTCTATCAGGTGGCCGTGTTGCTGTCCATTGGCTGCGGGACTTGCGGGTTCGGGTTTGGATGGCGGAGGGGGGCGCCATCCGTTACCATTGATGGGGTGCGTGGTAAACGTTGAGGTAAAGAGGATGTCGTCCCGCGTGGTCGGTGGTGCCGAGGATGT
>DATDDN010000129.1:0-29254 GCA_036523795.1 Gallionellaceae bacterium
GAAATGCTCCAGCTCGTACACCACCTCGGGTGCGGCGCGGCACATGAACTCGATCGCATCCTGGTCGCCCAGGTAGTCCGAGCCCTTTACCGTGTCATACATGTGCCAGTGCCAGTTGTCCTCGGAGATGTTTCCCAAAGATGCCGCAATGCCGCCCTGAGCCGCCACTGTGTGCGAGCGGGTGGGAAACACCTTGGACAGCACCGCCACCTTGAGACCAGCCTCGGACATCGCCAGGGCAGCACGCATGCCGGCACCGCCGGCGCCGACCACCACTACGTCAAAAGTGCGCTTTGCTACGCTCATCACGGCTCCC
This sequence comes from Gallionellaceae bacterium, assembly GCA_036523795.1. Lineage (GTDB taxonomy): Bacteria > Pseudomonadota > Gammaproteobacteria > Burkholderiales > Gallionellaceae > 39-52-133. The sequence continues at coordinate 317 of DATDDN010000129.1, forward strand.
TCACATGCCCCACAAGATTTGCACCGCCCAGATCGCATACAGCAGCAAGGCCATGATCACGCCCACATGTATCAGCAGACGCAGCCAGGCCGGCTTGAGGTAATCCATCACGATGTCGCGCATGCCGATCCAGGCGTGGTAATACAGGCTGAGCAGGAACAGCAGCGTAAACGAGCGCACCACGTCACTGGAGAACAATGCCGTCCATGCATCGTAATCCAGCCGCCGCTGCCACAGCAGATATGCGCCTAGCATAAGCACATACAGCAGCATCACGGCAGCCGTGATGCGCTGGGCCAGCCAGTCGCGCAGGCCGTAATGCGCGCCGGTGACGATACGATTTACCATAGCAGCGCTCCCGTCATGATCGTCAACGCCAGGCTGACGCCCAGCACCCAGCGGCTGCTGGCGCGCGCATGCGGCAGGTCCACGCCCCAGTGCAGATCGAGCGCGAGGAAGCGCACACCGGCGCAGACGTGATGAAAGAAAGCCCAGGACAGGCCCAGCAGCACCAGCTTGCACAGGGGTTGCACCAGCAGCAGCTGCATTTGCGTGTAAGTCTCGATGGAGCGCAGGCTGGACTGGAACAGCCACAGCAGGAGAGGCAGCGCGAGGAACAACAGGGCACCGCTGGCGCGATGCAGTATGGATACTAGGCCCGGCAAGGGCAGCTTTATCTTGTGCAGAGCGAGATGTTTTGGACGTTTTTTATTCATCATGCAGACTCGCAGAAGAGATGCTGCAATCTTACACCGGATGCACCGGATTGCGCGCTAAAGCGCAGGCCCAATTGTGCCAAAACCACAAGCCGCACGCGGGGAATTCATGTCTTGGCACTCAAGCCGCCGGCACTCTCCCCTCTCCCCACTATCTGGCGGAATAGAACGTAAGCCAGGCCCACCAGGCCAGCCCAACAAGCAGCAACACGATCAGGACAACGTATGGCCATACCGTTTTCTTTTCGGCATACGGGTCAACCAGTGAGCGGTGCGCTCCCTCCGGCAGATGCGGCAAAGCGGTCAGCGCGGTGCCGAACGGAATATTGATGCGCACCCTGGCATTGATCGCCCAGCCGCACGCATCTAGGATGGGCCCCAGGTTGCGGCGCTTGAGCTTGAACCAGGCAAGCAGCATGGACGGGCCGGAAACCGCCAGCATCAGGCCGATGAGGGCCAGCGGCACCTGCCAGAACTTGAGGCTGAAGATGCCGCTGACGATGGAAGCCAGGATGCCGCCAATGGCACCGATGGCCAGGCCGATCGCGGCGAAGATACCGGCAAACTTGGCCACATCGAAGGCGGGCTTGGGGGGAGCGGCAGGCGCCGCGGCCACCGTGGCGCCGCTTTCCGCCACTGCCTTGACCATCTTCTCCTGCACCGCACTGGCACGGGACGCGGCAAATTTCTGCATCTGCTCGCTAATGGTCTTGGACAGCTTCTTGTAGGGCGACCAGAAGGCCTGGCGGATGCTGATGGGATGATCGGCGATGCGCGTGATGGTGGCGTTCCAGTCCTGTCCCTTGCGGTCGTAGAACACGCCATGCCGCCCCACCATCAGGAAATCTGAATCGCCTGCGGTGAAGGCAGCGGCGATGTTCATCTTGTCGGTGCCGCCATTGCGCACCAGCTCGCAATAGGCCAGGCACACCCCGCTGCTGTTGGCATAGGTCGCGTGGCTGTTCACATCTTCCACCCGGATGCACAGCTCGCAGCTGCGCCCATCCAGGTACAGTGTACCCGCCTGGAACATGGCCCTGCCTTTGCCGGAATAGAAATCGCGGAAGGACACGAAATTGTTCACCAGCTGGAACAGGTCGCGCTGATAGCGGATCAGCCGCTCCACCGAGCGTATCGCCTTGACCTTGTCCTCCACCGCGTGATCCTGCGCGATCAGGCTGGTGATCTCGTCCTGCTGCCCGTTGCCCAGCATTTCGCGCACCCGTGCAATGTCCAGCTCACCCACCCGCGTTGCAGGCTTCTTGCCCTGCCAGGTCTCGAAGGCCGAAAATTTTGCGCACAGCCCCGCCCACTCCGCCGCACTCAGGCTCTGCCTGTCCCCTAGAAGAGGCGTCACCACGCCCTGGCGCAGCTGCTCGATGCTGTCTCGCCAGGCCGGGTTGACGCCGGTGGCCAGCGGCAAGGGCCTCCCGGCGGCGATGGTCGCCAGCGGGAAGGCAGCCAGCTGCTCATTGTGTGCGGACAGGCTCTGCGCAGCCAGCCGCTGGTAATCCTCCACGGAGCGGCTCAGCGGATCGGCCGAGCGTGCGTCATAAGCCGCCATCTGGCAACGGATGAAATAGTCGTCAACCTTGTCGCGCACCGCCTGCAATGCAGCGGCCGCCGCCTGCGTGTCCTTGCCGAGCGGAAGGACCGCTGCATTCGCCTCGCCCTCGGCATACCAGTCCGCCAGCGTCCGTGCCTCGGCAAAAAATTTGTCGACGATCTCCTGGTTCACTCCATGGTCGCCGCTCATGTCGGCGACCGTGCCGGCCACCTTGCCTATCTCTTCCACGGTGGCGCGCAGCGCAGGATCCGTGATCTGCCCGGCGCAGATCACGCCGTCCCCGTTGAACTGCAGCTTCGCCAGGATCTGCTCAATGTCGGCCATGTCAGCGAGCGCGATCTCCGTCGCGGCGCCCTTGCCGAGGCTGTTCAGGATGTGACGTGCCGAGGCCAGCACATGCTTGCCCTCCTCGCTCGCGTCCGCGATGTCGGCAAGCTGCAGGCGGTCGCTGCCCTGCACCAGCAGGTCTGCACTCTTGAGCAGGCTTCCGGCCCAGCGGATGGCTGCCAGCACTTCGTTGGCGCGCACCTGTCCGTCGCCATCCGCATCGATCATGTCCAGCGTGCGGCCATCGAACTCGATGCCGCGCGTGGGGCAGCTCAGCGCCACCCACAGCTTCTGGTCCAGCTGCTCCAGAGCCAGCAGATCGGCACCACTGTCCAGCTGCACCTGATCAAACCCGCCTGCGCGAAAGAATCTCCATGTGTGCAATGTGCCCATGTCTGCCTCCCTGGTTGGTCAACGCGTTGCTGATCATGCCTGCGAACACCAATCATAACAACATTCATCGCCACGGCAACCGCGCCGAATCTTGACCACACGCGTCTTTTCCCGCACGATGCCGGACGCATCAAAGTGCGCTATCTATGCCATGAACATAACAAGGACCTCGACATGAAACAGAATAAATTGCTTGCAGTACTGTTGCTCTCCATCGCCCCGGCCCTGGCCTATGGCGGCCTGATGGATGACCTCAAACAATCAGGCGGCGGCGATCTCGGCGCCAAGGTCAAACAAAAGGCCGCAGCGGAAGGCAACAAGAAGGTGGCCTCCCAGGTCAACAAGCGCCTGCTGGCCGAAGCCCGCAAGAACCAGTGCTCCTTCAAGAGCGGCACGGATCAGCTGGAACCCGGCTGCGACGGCAAATCCAAGAAACTGGCGCAGACCATCATCGACGTGAAGAAGACGCTGCAGTCGCATGGCCAGAGCGGTTACAAGTTCATCGTATCCGGCCACACCGATTCCCGCGGCGATGCCGCCAAGAACAAGGAACTGTCGCTGCGTCGCGCCGAGGTGATGGTCAAGGAACTGGTTGCCAAGGGTGTGGACAAGAACGACATCGAAGCGGTTGGCATGGGCTCCGAACAGATGCTGGTCAAGCCGGACAATACCCCAGCCAAGCAGGCCAAGAACCGCCGCTACGAAGTTCAGGTTCGTTTCTGATTTCTGGCTGCAAGACAGAACGGCACACCGTTACGGCGGTGTGCCGTTTTTCTTTCTGCCATGCCCCGCCCTTTGCGGCGTGAGCACCCGGCCTGCCCTGATGGCGACGCTCCATGGAAGCAGCGCGAGGTTGTGTGAGGCTTGGATTTGGGGGCTTAAGATATTCGCAATGAGGAAATACTGGAATGCGTTGCACCCGGTATTTTTGCCGGTCAAACGCGGTAGCCCGGGTTTAGGGTGCGCACATTGACGTGAGACAGCTGCTCGCACCAGAACCATGCACAGCTCGCAATCCAGGTTCCTTGCCCAGCAATGCCGGCTGACCCTAGATCGCCGCCAGCTCGGGCGATTCGGTTGCCGGCAATGCTTCCGGCGATGCCTCAGTACTCGGGATCAGGTTGAGCGCCTCGGCAATGGCCTGCTCGGCCAGCCTTGCCAGCTCGCGTCGCGTCTTGCCATGCGACAGGATGGGCGGGGCAAACACCAGTTCGGCATGGATTTCCGGCTGGCCCAGGATCTGCTTCACCGATTCGCCAAACGATGTATCGCCCACGTAGGCAGCCTCGCGATTGAGCGAGCCATCGGCATGGCGGTAACGCATGGCAACCGGCCACACCTTGCTTTCGCTGTGGATCACCGGCTGGAACAGCGAGGCGTGGAACGGCAGCAGCGTGTCGCCGTACGAAGTGGTGCCCTCGGGGAACACCGCCACGCAACCGCCCTTGCTCAGCGCCTCGGACATTTCGTGATTGACCCGCGCCGTGTCATGACGCTTGGCGCGGTTGATGAAAAAGGTACCGGTCTTCCAGGCCACCCAGCCGATCACCGGCCACTGGCGCAGTTCCGCCTTGGAGACAAAGCGGGCTGGTCGCACGCTGTTGAGCAGATAGATATCCAGCCAGGAAACGTGGTTGGAAACCAGCATCACGTTGTGTGTATCGAGGCCGGGCGGAACGCCCTGCACCTGCACACGGATTTGCAGGATGCGCGTCAGCCTGGCCGACCACCAGCGCACCATGCGCTGGCGCCGCAGCTCAGTGCTCCTGGGCGCGAGAAAGGCGATGACCACGGCAGCCAACACGTGCACGGCCAGTAGAACGATGCGATAAGCACGTGTGAAATTGCCGTTGGTCTTCAAATTCTTTCTACCCGGAAGTGATTGACAGTGTTTGCGTTGAGGCAGGGCATCCGCCGCAGCACGGTACACCGTGCTTGCCCGGCGTGGCTGCTCCTGCTCGCCCATATTATAAAGGCTGGCCAGATTATGTGCACGAAGCGCCCAGCCAGCAGCGGGGCCGCTGTCTCCGTTGACATCCGGGCGATCGCTGGCAGAATGCAGGCATCGTAGCCTGTTCGGGAGAATGCCATGAAAGCCCCTATCCGCATTGCGATTACCGGCGCTGCCGGCCAGATTGGTTACAGCCTGCTGTTCCGCATCGCCAACGGCGACATGCTGGGACCGGAACAGCCGGTGATCCTGCAGCTGCTGGACGTGCCGCAGGCTCAGCAGATGCTGCGCGGCGTGGCGATGGAACTGGAAGACTGCGTGTTCCCCATGCTGCAGCAGGTGATCACCACCGACGATCCGCGCGTCGCCTTCCGCGATGCCGAAGTGGCGCTGCTGGTGGGCGCGCGGCCGCGCAGCAAGGGCATGGAACGCAAGGACCTGCTGGAGGCTAACGGCGCGATCTTCTCCGAACAGGGCAAGATCCTCAACGAAGTGGCGGCGCGCCACATCAAGGTGCTGGTGGTGGGCAACCCGGCCAACACCAACGCGCTGATCGCCATGAAGAACGCCCCCGACCTCGATCCGCGCAACTTCAGCGCCATGATGCGCCTCGACCATAACCGCGCCATCGAGCAGGTCGCGCTCAAATTGTTCCAGCCGGTGCGCGACATCAAGAAAATGGTGATCTGGGGCAACCATTCCGGCACCCAGTATCCAGACCTGTCCCATGTGGAGATCCGCGGCCGCAAGGTGGTGGACCTGCTGCCCGACCTCAACTGGGTCGAGAACGAATTCATCCCCACCGTGCAGAAGCGCGGCGCGGCGGTGATCGAGGCACGCGGCCTCTCCAGCGCCGCCAGCGCCGCCAACGCCGCGATCTCCCACGTGCACGACTGGCTGCTGCGTTCGCACCACAACGACTGGGTCACCATGAGCGTGCCCTCAGACGGCAGCTACGGCATCCCGGAAGGCGTGATCTACGGCTTCCCGGTGACCTGCCGCAACGGCCACTACCACATCGTGCAGGACCTGCCGATCAGCGCGCTGGGGCACAAGCACATGCTGGACAGCCTCAAGGAACTGCACGAAGAGCGCGACCACATCAGACACCTGCTTGGCAAGTAGCACGGGGGCGCACGCCGCCCAGCGTGTTATGCTGGCGCCGCGCCCTGTGTGAGGTGCGCTGACCATTGCACAAGCCCACGTGAAGATATTCAAACGCCTGCTGATCACCCCGCTCGTCTGGCTCGCCGCCATCGTGTTCCTGATCGAGGAGTTCATCTGGGACACCACTGCCCGCCTGATGGCGCGGCTGGGCGCACTGCGCTACATCCACGCCGTGGAAAAACATATCACCGCCCTGCCGCCACGCTGGGCGGTGATCGCCTTCCTGCTGCCCAGCGGCATCCTGATCCCGGCCAAGCTGATCGGCCTGCACGCCATCGCGAAGGGGCACTGGCTGCTCGGCGGCGCCACCTTCGCCGCCGCCAAGATCGCCGGCATGGCGCTGTTCTCGCGCATCTTCAACCTTACCCGGCCGACGCTGCTGCAGGTGCACTGGTTCGCCAGGCTGTACACTTGGGTAATGCGCTACCGCAACCGCATCCACGCCTACCTCGACCAATGGGCCGCCTACCAGAGGGTCAGGCGCAAGCTGGTGGCGGTGAAGTTCATGTTCAAGGGAAAGGGCCGGGTGCTGCGTTACTGGCGCAAGGTGCGTTATCTGGCGCAAAGGGAACGAGTGTAGGAGCACTAAAAGCAGGCAATCCACCAGGACGCTAAAAAGCACCTGTGGAATTGTCACCACGTCACGCGTGCGATCGTGGTTTTTGGCCGCTCCTGCAACGGCGAGCTATAGCCTCTGCGCTTGCGGGAGGAATATTGTTGTGCCTCAGTCCACCACCCGCACCAGCGCAAAACCGCCGCCCGGCGTGCGGAAGTTGGTGGTCTGCCCCTGGTACATGCGTGCGGCAATCAGCTGCACCGCACCCTGATACACATAGCAGCGCACGTCGAATTTTAGCGCAGCCGGATTGCCATCCGCGCCCATCACCTCGCGCTCGCCCGGTGCGGCCTGGCGCTGCGCCACGTAGCCGCCCTGCATGATTTCCTCGAACACGCGCCTGGTCACCTTGTCGCCACGATACGAGCCCTTGCTGCCGAAGCCGGTGGCCGGCTTGAAAAACCACTGCTTGCGCTCGTTCCACCAGCTGTCCGCATCCCCACTCACCTCGCGCACCTGCGGAATGCCGGCCAGCAGGGTGGCGACATCCGTATCGGCGGCCCCCATGCCGCACAGCTGCGCGGCATCGGTCAGCACGGCGAGGTTGCGCTTGTCGGCATACAGCGCATAGGCGCGCGGGTGCGGCGTGAGCACGATGTGGCGCTGCTGCGCAGCAGCGAGGATGTGCGGGTAGCGCTGCAGTGAAAAATCGGTGAGACGGTTGTAGACCAGATCAATCTTCAGCTCGCCGCAATACAGGCCGTCGCTCTTCGCCTGCAGCTCGGCCGGGTCGGCGATTACCGCCTGGATGCCGGCCTGCTCGAATATCTGCCTGGCCAGCACGAATTCCGGGTAGAGATACTGCGTGGCCGGCGCCTCGTCCACGATGGCGATGCTGCGCAACGCCCCGCCGTTGCCCTGCAGCGCCCATTCGCTGCGGAACATCGCAACGATGGCGTGCGCCACATCATTCACCGCGCAGCGCTCGCCGGGCAGTTGTGTGTCGCGCTGGCTGCGCAGGAGAAGCTCGTTGAGAAAGGCGCCGCCGGCGTTGGTGTTGATCTCAATCAGGTGTGCGCCGTCCGCATTGAGGTGGAAGTCGTAACCGAAAAACACCCCCGGGTTCGCCGCCGACTGCAGCCCCGCGCCAAAACGCTGCTGCCACCCCGCCAGCGCCACCACGCGCTCAGTGGCGGCGATCACCGCCTGCATCTGCGCCACCTCGGTCGGCGTCACCAGCACCGCGATGCCGGCAAACATGTGGGCGTGCGCTTCCTGCAGCACGCCGCCGAGCTCGGCATCCAGCAAGGCCTGGAGCCGTGCGCGTTCGATGGGGCAGCTTGCCCCGGTATTGCTATGCGTCAAACTGAACTCCTGCTTCATCCAAGTAGGTTCACAAAGTTGCGCGATTCTCTGCGTGGTAAACCACGTGAGAAATCGTCAGAGCGTAACGTGCCCCAACAGGTTGACGTCGGGTTACGGCCTTGCCTAACCCGACCTACTGCTGTCGCTTACATCACCAACGTCAGGCCTCGTGCCCCAACAGGGCTTCCTTGAGGTGATGATTGACCGGGTGTTCTCCCAGCCAGATTTTCAGCAGTGCCTGATAGAACTCGTCGCCCTCGATCGTACCCTTGGTCTCGCCATTGATCACCACCTTGGTGCCCACGCCAGGCCAGTAGTCCAGCAGGATCACGCCGTCCTTCTTCAGCTCTGGAATCGACTGGATGATGCTGTTCAATTCGTTCACCTTGGGGTCCAGCGTCTTCATATCCGCCTCGGTCTGGTTGGCCATGATCGAGACGTTGAGGCCGTTGTAGAACAGGGAGCTCTTCACATCGCGCAACATGTGCAGCTCGATGCGCTTCGCGCCCTTGTCGGCAAACACCGCCGCCACCGTGTTCATCTTGTGCGTCAGGTAGAGTGAAACGACGTAGACATCCACAATGAATTTGGAGCGGATGCCCGCGCCATTCAGGACGAGGGACTGGTTCCCCAGCATCTCCGTCTCGCCCACCTTGATGCCTTTCAGCTCTTCCGCCGAAGCCAGCAGCGGGATCATCAACAACAGCCACAGAAATTTCTTCATGTCTTCCCCAGTCAAAATGTGAATTGCCGATTAGTTATTATTGTTCTGCCAATCTTTCGCGACAGGCGCCAGGCAGAGCTTGCTTCTGCCTGGCGCCTGCACGCTGCTCCAACTGATTTTACAGGGCCTCGAACACCCCCGCCGCCCCCATGCCGGTGCCGATGCACATGGTGACCATGCCGTATTTCTGCTTGCGCCGGCGCAGGCCGTGCAGCAGGGTGGCGGTGCGGATGGCGCCGGTGGCGCCGAGCGGGTGGCCCAGCGCGATGGCGCCGCCGAGCGGATTGACGCGCTCAGGGTCCAGCCCCACGTCCTGGATCACCGCCAGCGATTGTGCGGCAAACGCCTCGTTCAGCTCGATCCAGTCCATGTCCTGCAGCGACAGGCCCACCTGCTTCAGCACGCGCGGGATCGCCTCTTTCGGGCCTATGCCCATGATCTCCGGCGGCACGCCCGCCACGCTGAAGCCGTGGAACTTGCCGATGGGGGTGAGATTGTAGCGCTTCAGCGCGCTCTCCGAACACAGCAGCACGGCACCGGCGCCATCGGACATCTGCGAGCTGTTGCCCGCCGTCACCGAACCATTTTGCGCAAACACCGTTTTCAGTTTGGCCAGCGCATCCAGCGAGGTATCGGCACGCGGGCCTTCGTCCTGCGCAGCCAGCTTACTGCGCGTGGCGATGCTGCGGCTGTCCAGGTCAGGCAACTGTTCGGCGATGGTGTAAGGCGTGATCTCGTCCCTGAAGTCGCCTCGGGCGATGGCCTGCACCGCGCGCTGATGGCTCTGCAGGGCAAACGCATCCTGCGCCTCGCGCGATATTTTCCAGCGTTCCGCCACCTTCTCTGCGGTGATGCCCATGCCGAAGGCGATGGCCAGGTTCTCGTCGCGCGTGAACAGCGCCGGATTCATCGCCACCTTGTTGCCCATCATCGGCACCAGGCTCATGCTCTCCACCCCGCCGGCCAGCATCACCTCTGCCTCACCCAGGCGGATGCGGTCGGCCGCCAGCGCCACCGCCTGCACGCCGGAGGAACAGAAGCGGTTGATGGTCATGCCCGGCACGGTATTGGGCAGGCCGGCCAGCAGCAGCGCTACGCGCGCCACGTTCATGCCCTGCTCCGCCTCCGGCATGGCGCAGCCCACGATCACGTCGCCGATCGCCGCCGGGTCCAGCCCTGGCGCCTGCGCCAGCACGCTCTTCAGCGCATGGGTCAGCAGGTCATCCGGCCGCGTGTTGCGGAACATGCCGCGCGGCGCCTTGCCCACCGGGGTGCGGGTGGCGGCAACGATGTAGGCTTCCTGGACTTGTTTGCTCATGGCCAACTCCTCTCGATCAATGTGTTTCCCTGTCTGCGTCAAAGCAGATGCTTGCCGTCAAACACGGTGGTTTCCAGCGCAAAGGTGTCCACCTCCTCCACGCAGCCCAGGTTGACGATGTACTGCCCCGGCCGCCGCGTTGTTTCGCTGAAGGGGTGGATGCCGCAGGTCTTGCAGAAATGATGGCTGGCTTCGCCGGTGCCCCATTGATAAGTGCTGAGCGCGCCCGGCTGCGCATCGATCACGAACTTGTCCGCCGGCACCAGGTGCATCATGGTGCCGCGCTTGGAGCAGTACGAACAGTTGCAGCGGATGCCATGGGTGAACGGCTCCGCCTCGAACGAGAACTTGACTGCACCGCAGTGGCAGCCACCGTGATATGCCTGCATCGCCATCTCGTCTCTCCTCTCGCTAATTCAGCGCGCTAGCCAGCTTGCGCCGGTAGGTCGCCACCAGCTCGCCCTGCCCACCCAGCAGGTTGAACACATCCAGCAGCGTCTTGCGCCCGATGTCATCCCTGAAGCTGCGGTCGCGCTGCACGATCTCCAGCAACTGGTCCATGCCCTCGGCCGGGCGCTGCGAGGCAATCAGCAGGTTGGCCAGCTTGAGGCGCGCTTCCAGGTCATTGCCATTGGCGGCGATGGCGGCGCTGAGCGACGCTTCGCTCTCGCCGCTTGCCGCCATCTCGGCCAGCCGTGCCTGCGCCTGCAACTGCATCACCCGCGCATCCTTCACCACGTCCGGGTTGTGCAGGCTGTCGAGCAGGCGCTTGGCCTCGGCCATCTCGCCCTGCAGCAGCATGATCTCGGCCGCATCCACGCGCACCCATTCGTTCTTCGGGTCCAGCGCCGAGGCCTGCGCCAGCTGCTGCAGCGCCCCCGCCATGTTGCCCGCAGCCAGCTGGGACTGCGCCGCGCGGCGCAGCTCTTCCGCCGGGCTGGGGATCAGCTTGTCCAGCCACTCGCGCACCGCGCTTTCCGGCAGCGCACCGGCAAACTCGTCCACGATGTTGCCGTTCACCATCGCCTTCACCGAAGGAATGCTGCGCACCGCATAGCGTGCCGACAGCTCCGGGTTCTCATCCGAATTCACCTTGGCCAGCACAAACTTGCCGCCATACTCCGCCGCCAGCTTTTCCAGGATGGGCTTGAGCACCTTGCATGGCGCACACCACGGCGCCCAGAAGTCGATCACCACCGGCTGCTTGTATGAAGCCTTCACCACCAGTTCATCGAAATTGGCTTGGGTTACGTCTTGCGAATACAACTTTTGTTCTCCAGGTTCATTGTTTGTCATTTGTCGGGTTACGCTGCGCTAACCCGACCTACGTTTCTCACGATCCTCCCCTATACCGCTCAAGAAATCTCAACTCGGTTGGCAATACTTCAAAAAAAAGGTAACCACTTACAGTTCCTCCAGAATAAGATCCGAAGATATATGTACGTCCTTTGGCCGATATCACCTCTGGCCTCCCTGTAAACGAAGGACCACACTGATTCTCGCAATATGGATCATTCAAGATCGTATTACCAAGATCGGCCAGCCAACTTTCATTGCTGATTCTGAGAACCCGCACAGAATTATCTGTATTTACCAATCGCCACAAATTAGTATGTAGAGAGTCTGGTGGAGTAACATCTTGAATGTAAATTGGCTTTGGAACTAATACACCACCGCTTTGCGTACTAGATGTCGCCCGAAGGAACTGAAGCTTACGTCCATCTGAAATTTGAAATTCTACTGCTTCGCCCTGGATATGTTTCTCCGAAGTCAGCCAATTGACTGCTTCCTTGCACGCATTCTTTGAGTTACATTTTGAAAGTTGTTTGCTTTTCCATGAATTAATCTCTTGCCTGAACTCAGGCCAATCCTTCCATTCACTGGGGGGCAAGGTTTTCACAGCTGCGAACCCATCTTTCCTGCTCAACAAAACACGATCTTCTGTGATTTTCTCTTCTGATCCTGAAGAAGCAGGGCGCAAGCTGAATCCAACAAAGTTTCCTGTATCTGATACGACATAAACTCCGCCTTCAACTTCATAGACATGCCCTTTTGAATCGAACCAACTAACTGGAATACTGCCCATATGGTGATGCTTTGCAACCAATGCAATAGAAGTCTTGCACCAATCCCCAACAGCACAGCTACTAATTCCCCTTCGTGATCTGTGTTGTGACTCGAAGTCTGACTGAGCGAGAAACTGCCCTTGGCGACTTGGTATCGAAAGTACTGGTAATACAACACCACCATACAACACCGCAGCCTCCAACGGTGCATTAGGATCGGATACTTCAGAGTTCATTTTCTCTTCGATGTATTCAGATCTATTGGCCTTCTTTGAAACTTCACTAACGCCACTTTCTGATCGAAGCTTGGAAGATGGCTCAGTTTCACTACTCATTGCCACTACCGCAGAAGCCAATCCAGTGTCACTACGCTGTGTACTATTTCCTGCCTGAACCGTATGGCCTTCCTCCCTAGAACAAGCCATCAGTAAGACCGAGAGCAACACAGTTTGCAGCAGCCGCATAAGCACCACATTAGATTGAAACTGCATTTTTTTCATCGCCAGAAAAAATAGACTTTAATTCCGCAACGGCTTCCCGTTCTTCAACATGTACTCGATCCTGGCCTGCGTCTTCTCCGTCGCAATCAATTCCATGAAATGCTTGCGCTCCAGATCGAGCAGCCATTGTTCGTCCACCAGGCTGCCGGCTTCCACGTCGCCGCCGCACATGGTCTCGGCCACGCGGCAGCCTATTTGATAGTCGTGCTCGGAGATGAAGCCGCCTTCCAGCATGTTGACCATGGCGGCCTTGAAGTTGGCGATGCCGGCGCGGCCGACCACGGGAATCTGGCGCGCCTGCAGCGGCGGACGGTAGGCGGTGGCGAGCATGGCCTGCGCCTCCTGCTTGGCGATGTGCAGCAGCTCGAAGCGATTCAACACGATGCGGTCTGACGGGCGCAGGTAGCCGAATTCGCGCGCCATTTCGGCGCTCTTGGCCACTTCACCCATGGCGATGTGCTGGAAGTAGCGCTTGAGGAAGGGGAAGATGTCGCCGCCCTTGGCATCGGCCACGGCGCGCATCGCCATCTCCTTGCTGCCGCCACCGGCAGGCAGCAGGCCGACGCCAACCTCGACCAGGCCGATGTAGCTTTCCAGGGTGGCAACGATGCGGTCGCAATGCATTGAGAATTCACAGCCACCGCCCAGCACTAGGCCATCCACCGCGGCGATGGTGGGGATGTGTGAATAACGCAGGCGTTGCGACACCTGCTGGAATTTGGCCACCACATCGGCGACGCGCGCCACGTTGCCGGTGGCGGCATTCATGATGTCGCCCAGGCCGCCGCCGCCGGCAACGGTGTATTTCACACGCGTCACTGCGCCCTTGAGCTTGCCCATCAGGCCGCTTGCAGCGGGAGCCTCCTGCATGCCCTGCATGGCCTGCAGCAGGTTGGCGCCGGCGGAGAATGGCGGCTCGGTCTGCCACAGGATGAGGGCGTTGAAATTCTGCTCGGCCTCATCCACCGCGCGCAGGATGCCATCCAGCACTTCGTTGCTGACGGTGTGCATCTTGGTCTTGAAGCTGAGGATGGCGATGCCATCACCCATGTGCCACATGCGGATGTCGCTGTCCTCGAACACCGTCTCGCCGTAATGCGCGGTCTCGCCCAGCAGGCGGTCGGGGAACAGCTGGCGCTGGTACACCGGCAGTGTGGAGCGCGGGCGCATGTCGTGATAGGCCGGGGCGTAGGAGCCTTGGGCGCTGTGCACGCCGCTGCGGTTGTGCTCTTCCACCCAGTCGGGCAGGTGCACGCCGGCCATGGTCTTGCCGGCGGCGCGGTCGATGTTGATCCAGCTCGCCACCTCCTGCCAGCCGGCGGCCTGCCAGATTTCGAACGGGCCCATGTCCCAGCCAAAGCCCCAGCGCACGGCGAGGTCGAGGTCGCGTGCATTGTCCGCGATGCTCTCCAGCTGGATGGCGCAGTAGTGGAAGGTGTCGCGGAACACGGACCACAGGAACTGCGCCTGCGGATGCTGGCTGTTGCGCAGGCCGGCCAGCTTCTTGGCCCAGTCGCGTTCGCGCAGGATTTCCTTGACGCCGTCATCGGCCTTGCCTTCAGACAGCTTGTAGGTGTTGGAGTGCAGGTCGAGCACGTGGATTTCGCGGCCGATCTTCTGGTAGATGCCGCGCTTGGTCTTTTGCCCGAGCGCGCCCTGCTCGACCAGGCGGTTGAACCAGTCCGGCAGCTCGAAGTGTTTGTGCCAGGCGTCGTCGGTGAGGTTCTCGCGCATGGTGTTGACCACGTGCGCAAACACGTCCAGGCCGACGACGTCCAGAGTGCGGAAGGTGGCGCTCTTGGGGCGGCCGAGGTAGCGGCCGGTGAGCGCATCCACCACGTCGAATGGAATGCCGAAGGCCTGCGCGTGGTGCTTGGTGGCAAGCATGGAGAACACGCCGATGCGGTTGGCGATGAAGTTGGGCGTGTCCTTGGCACGCACCACGCCCTTGCCCAGGGTGGAGACGAGGAAGGTCTCCAGCTGGTCGAGCAGCATGGCATCGGTGCCGCTGCACGGAATCAGCTCGACCAGGTGCATGTAGCGCGGCGGGTTGAAGAAGTGCACACCGCAGAAGCGGTGACGCAGCGCCTTGGGGAAGGCGTCGGCCAGGGTGTTGATGGAGAGACCGGAGGTGTTGCTGGCGAAGATGGTGTGCTCACCCAGGTAAGGCGCGACCTTGTGGTACAGGTCGGACTTCCAGTCCATGCGCTCGGCGATGGCCTCGATCACCAGGTCGCATTCGCGGAGCAACTCCAGATGCTGCGCGTAGTTGGCCGGCTGGATGCAGGTGAGCTTGGCGGGTGAAGCCAAGGGGCTGGGTTCGAGTTTCTTGAGGCCGTCCAGCGCCTTGTTCACGTTGGCGTTGGGATCGCCCTGACCATTGGCATCATTCTTCTGGGGCGGCAGCTCGAACAGCAGCGTCTCGACGTTGGCATTGCTGAGGTGGGCGGCAATCTGTGCGCCCATCACACCCGCGCCGAGCACGGCCACCTTGCGGATAAAGAAATTGCCCATCACCTGCCCTCCTTCACCTGCCGCTTGCGGCAACCTTGAATCTGGCCGGGCGCCGGCGGCGCCCACGCCCTGCCTGTCACATCAGAAGTTGTGCGTATACTGCAAGCTGATGATGTCCACGCTGTTGCTGTAACTGCCCACCAGATGGCCGGCCGGAGCGGCGCTCAGGTCCACGTCGATGCTGGCGTTGTTGACGAACAAGTGGGCGTAGGACACATCCCAGGTGCTGGTCTTGTCCATCTTGTACTGGCCACCCACGGCGATCTCGCGGCGGTCTTCATCCGGAATGCGCGCGGTGCGGGTGGCGTCGGTCATCGGGGTCTGGTCATAGGCGATGCCGACGCGCGCCGTCCACTGCGGGTTGTAGTGGTAGCTGGCGCCCAGCGCGGCGCGCCAGGTGTTGGTCCAGTTCTCGTTGGTCAGCGACAGCGTGGCGCCGCTGCTGTCCACGATGCGCAGCTCCTGGAAGCTGCTCCAGCCGGTGCGGGTGAGATCGGCCATCACGTCCCACTGTTCGTTCACGCTGCGGAAATAGCTGAACGACCAGATATCGGGCGTCTTGAAATCGGCAGTTACGGGCACGTCGGCCACCACGGCGCCGGTCGGGGCGGTCACCAGCACATTTCCCTTCAGTTTGAAATTGATGGAAGAACGGTAAGACACGCCGATGCGGCTGTTGGCATCCAGGTTCATCAACACGCCGAAGTTGTAGCCCCAGGCCGCATCGTCGCCGGACATTTTGGACATTCCTTCCACACCGCTGCCGAGCAGGCGCGCATTGGTCAGCTCGGCCTTGATGGTCTGGTAGTTCACGCCGGCGCCGATGCTGAGACTGTCGTTCACGCGATACGACATGGAGGGGTTGATGTCGAGCGTTTCCATGCTGGATTTGAGCGCCTGGAAGCGGCCGATCCAGCCATCCGGGTATTCGGTCTTGAGGCCGAACGGTGCGAATACGCCGACACCGGCATGCAGATCAGGGGTGATCTCTGAAACGAAATGGCCCGCTGGCACGAAGGCCCAGCCGCCAGCATCCGCGGTGCCGGAACCGGCCGGCACCGTGGGAGTCGGCGTCGATCCCTGGTCTGCGAAATCGGCCTTGAGCTTGAGCGCATGCCCCGCCACGGTGAGCTGTTTGCCGGACAGGCGGCTCATGCCGGCCGGATTGAAGAAGATGGTGCTGGCGTCTTCCGCGCTGGCGGCTCCGCCGGCGTAGGCATTGCCGGAGCCGCTGGCGCTCTGCTCGATGAGCGCAAAGCCGGAGGCCTGCGCCGCGCCGGACAGGCTGGCAAACGTCAGCGTGAGTGCAGTTGCCAGTGTTTTCTGTTGAAACTTCATTTCCATCTCCCTGTTGATTTTTTTGCGGTTACCAAACTGATCGTCTTGCTATTTTGTTACTGCACTTCATTCCGCCGACGGCACCGGCCGCGGCTTGCGATTATCGTCGATCGCCACATAGGTGAGCCAGGCTTCGGTCACCTTGACGCACACCGGCTTGGCCGGGTCGCGCTGCGCGTAAACATCCACGCTGACGGTGATGGAGGTGTGACCCACTTTGACGATCTCGGCATAGAAGCTGACGATGTCGCCCAGGAACACGGGTTCCTTGAACACGAAGGAATTGACCGCGACCGTGACAACGCGCCCCTTGGCCCGGTGCAGCGCAGGAATGCTGCCGGCGATGTCCACCTGGCCCATGATCCAGCCGCCGAATACGTCGCCGGCAAAATTGAGGTCGGATGGCAGCGCCACCACGCGCAGGGTCGGTTCCCGCTTGGGCAGCAGCACCGGCTGTGAATGTTTTTCAGTGTCCGACATATAGCTCCTTTATCTCGTCTGCGTATCGCTCGACCACCTGGTCGCGCTTGATCTTCAACGTTGGGGTAAGCAGGCCGCTCTCTATGGTCCACGGCTGGCGCAACAGGCGGACGCGGCGGATGCGCGCATAGCCGGGAAACTCGGCAATCTGGTCGGCGATGCGGGCGAGTACCTGCTGCTCTGCGCGCTGATCCGTGAACGATGCGTCCGCCTCCGGATCAAGACCGAGATGCTCGACGAGGCGCTGCCAGGCATCCGCATTGGGCACGACCAAAGCCACCAGGTATGGCTTTCCTTCGCCATATACCATGACCTGGTCAAACAGCGCATCGCGCAGGATATGCAGCTCCATGTCGGCGGGCGGGACCTTTTCGCCGTTGGACATGACGATGATTTCCTTGAGGCGGCCGGTGATGTAGATGTGGCCGGTCTCGCTGATGCGTGCAGTATCGCCGGTGTTGAGCCAGCCGTCGCCATTGACGATGGCATGCGTGGCCTCGGGGTTGTTCCAGTAGCCCAGCATGTTGCCGTGCCCTTTCACCAGCAGCGCATCCTGTTCGCCGATGCGCACGGCAATGCCCTGCAGGGGGGTGCCCACGCTGGCCGGAAAGTTGTTGCCGATGCGGTTGACGCTGACGATGGGGCTGGTCTCGGTCATGCCGTAGCCTTGCAGGATGGGCAGCCCCAGGGCGATGAAGGTGCGCGAGACTTCGGTCGGCAATGCCGCTCCGCCACTGACCGACAGGCGCAGGCGCCCGCCCAGGCGATCCATGACCTTCTTCGCCACCACACGGCTGAGCAAGGGCCACAGCAGCAGCTTGGGATGCCAGGCTGCGCGTTTCTGCTGGCACTCGAAGCGGTGCCAGCCCACATTCACGGTGAGCGCAAACAGCAGGCGGCCCAGGCGCGGGCCGTCGGCCAGCTTGGCAAGGATGGCGCCGTAAATGCGCTCGAAGATGCGCGGCACCGTCACCAGCAGGGTGGGACGGATGATTTTCAGATCTTCGGAAAGTTGCGGGATCGAGCGTGCGTAGGCCACGGTCACGCCGGCCATCATCGGCATGTAATAGCCTGCGGTGCGCTCGAAAGTGTGTGACAGCGGCAGAAAGGACAGCATGGTGTCGCCGGGGCCGATGTGGCAGGTGAGCAGCGCGGCATAGGCATTCTGCACGATGTTGTCGTTCGACAGCATCACGCCCTTGGGCCGGCCGGTGGTGCCCGAGGTGTACATGATGGTGGCCAGCGCGGCCCCATCCCTCTGGCGTGCTGGCGCCAGCGTGGCCTGCACCGGCAGCCAGCGGAAGATTGCCTGCAGGCGCGGCTCTTCGTTTGCCTCGATGGCATTGAGGCTGAGGAAACGCTGCACGCCCGGCATCTTGTCGCGCACGGTGCTCAGCGCCTGCCATTGCTCTGCCGTTTCAAACAGGATGATGCGCGCGCCGGCATCGTTGACGATGTAGGCGACGCTCTCGGGGCGATCCACGGTGTACAGCGGCACCACCACCAGGCCCAGCGACAGGGCGGCCTGCTCGAACATCACCCACTGCGGACAGTTGCGCAGCATCACGGCCACGCGGTCGCCTGTTGCCAGGCCCTCGCCTTGCAGGGCTGCCTGCCAGCGTGCCACCTGGTCGCGCATCTGCGCCCAGGTCAGGTCTACCCACTCGTTCTGCTGCAGATCGAAATGGCGGTAGGCAATGGCATGGGCGGAGCGCTGGACCCGCTCCAGAAAGAGGCCATGCAAGGTGACGGCTTGCTCTGCGCTGATCAGATGATCTTTCCTGGTCGACATGTTTATCTCCATTCAGTCCAGAAACAGGTCACGGTACAGGGGCGTGCCCGGCGTAACCGCGTAGTGCGAAAAATCTTTCACTCCCGATTCACTCAGTATGTCTTCGTCGATGAAAAAATTTCCAGTGCAGCTGCGGCTGTCGCGGCTCAGGATGCAATAGGCGGCATCGGCCACGATGGCAGGCTTGCGTGAAGCGCGCAGCAGCTCGGGCGGGAAGTTGAACTCGATCGCAGCGGTGGCAATGGTGGTGCGCGGCCACAGGCTGTTGACCGCAACGCCGTCACCGGCAAATTCGCGCGCGAGGCCAAGGGTGCACATGCTCATGCCGTATTTCGAGATGCTGTAGCCCAGGTGTGGCGCAAACCAGTCGGCATTCAGGTTGAGCGGTGGCGACATGGTCAGGATGTGCGGATTGGCCGCCCGCTTCAGGTGTGGCAAACAGGCCTGGGCAGCGAGGAAGGTGGCGCGCGCATTCACCGCCCACATCAGGTCGAGTCGCTTGGCCGGGGTCTCCAGCGTGGGCGTGAGGCTGATGGCGCTGGTATTGTTGACCAGGATGTCGATGCCGCCGAAGTGCTGCGCCGCCTGCTCCACCGCGGCGTGCAGCGCATCGGCGTCGCGCACGTCGAGCTGGATGGGCAGCGCCTGCCCGCCCGCCTGCACCACCTCTGCGGCGACGCTGTGCAGTGTGCCGGGCAGTTTTTCGTGCGGGGTGGCGGTCTTGCCGGTAATCACGATGCGGGCTCCGTCGCGCGCGCAGCGCAGCGCAATCTCGCGGCCGATGCCGCGGGTGGCACCGGTAATGAAGATGGTTTTCTCGCTCAGGCCAGGCATGGGTGACTCGGTGGCGGCTGCGGGCATGGCTCAGTGCGCAGCCAGTTCGTCGGCAGAGAAATCATCCACCATGATCACCTTGCGCCGCAGGGCGTAGTCGCGCTCAAGCAGGACCACCTGCATGGTGTTGATCAGGCCTGCGCCACGCGCCTCGGCAATCAGCTCGAGCTCGCCGCGAGCCTTCAGCTTGCCGGCCTTGCGCGCGGCCTCAAGCTCGGCCTGCAGCGGCTCGCTGGCCAGGGTGCTGGCGAGCGCGGCTTCCAGTGCGCCGACCGCATCGTCCTCATCGTTGGGGAGGAACATGCCACGGCTGAGGCGATCGCGCGCCGGGCCGGGTTGCAGCAGCAGGCTGGCCACCCGATGACCGAGCGCGTCGGAAGGCGGCTGCAGTCCCATGCCCAGCGGGAAGATCAGGCGGCGCAGCAGGAAGGCGGCAATGCGGCTGGGGAAATTCTGCAGCACGCCGTCGAATGCCACCTGCACGCGGTACAGCGCATCCTGCATGGCCCACTGCAGCAGGGGCAGATCTTCCTGTGGACGGCCGTCGTCATCGAAACGCTTGAGGATGGCGGAGCAGATGTACAGATTGCTCAGCACATCGCCCAGGCGCGCAGAAATCTTCTCGCGGCGCTTGAGGCTGCCGCCCAGCACCAGCATGGAGAAATCGGCGGCAATGGCAAAGGCCGCCGAATAGCGGCTGACTTGCTGGTAATAACGGTGGGTATGCTCGCCGGCAGGTACATGGATGCCATAGCCGCTGGTGAGGCCAGACAGCCAGGCGCGCACGGCATTGCTCAGGCTGAAGCTGATGTGTCCGAACAGGGCTGCATCGAAATCCAGCACGGCCTGCTTCCTGTCCGGGTTATGCGCAGCCTGGATTTCCTTGAGCACATAGGGGTGCGCGCGCACCGCGCCCTGGCCGAAGATGATCATGCTGCGCGTGAGGATGTTGGCGCCTTCCACGGTGATGCCGATGGGGGCCTGCTGGTAGGCGCGCCCGAGATAGTTGTTGGGGCCAAGGCAGATGCCCTTGCCGCCGTGCACGTCCATGGCGTCGTTGATCACGATGCGGCCGCGCTCGGTGCAGTGGTATTTCGCAATCGCGGAGATGACCGATGGCTTCTCGCCCATGTCCACGGCGGCGGCCGTCAGCACACGCACGGCATCCATGGCATAGGTGTGGCCGCCGATGCGCGCCAGCGCCTCTTCCACGCCCTCGAATTTGCCCACCGGCAGCTTGAACTGCTTGCGCACGCGGCCGTAGGCGCCACTGGTGCGCGCGGCCAGCTTGGCGCCACCGGTGGCGCTGGCCGGCAGGGAAATGGAGCGGCCTGCGGCGAGGCATTCCATCAGCATGCGCCAGCCCTGCCCCACATAGGGCAGGCCGCCGATGATGTAGTCCAGCGGGATGAACACGTCCTTGCCCGTGGTGGGACCGTTGAGAAAGGCAGTGTTGAGCGGGAAGTGGCGGCGGCCGACCTGCACGCCCGGTGTGTCGGTGGGGATCAGCGCGAGGGTGATGCCGCGCGACTCCTGCTCGCCGAGCAGATGCTCGGGGTCATACAGCTTGAACGCCAGGCCCAGCAGGGTGGCCACAGGCGCGAGGGTGATGTAGCGCTTTTCCCAGTTCAGGCGCACGCCCAGCACATTCTGCTGGCCATTGAATTCGCCACGGCAGACGATGCCGGCATCGGGGATCGCGCCGGCATCCGAGCCGGCAAACGGGCCGGTCAGGGCGAAGCACGGCACTTCCTGGCCCTGTGCCAGACGGCGCAGGTACTTGTCCTTCTGCTCCTGGGTGCCGTAATGCAGCAGCAATTCTGCCGGCCCCAGCGAGTTGGGCACCATCACGGTGACTGCCGCGGTGGCGCTGCGCGAGGCGATCTTGGTCACCACGGCCGAATGCGCCAGGGCGGAGAACTGTTTGCCGCCATATTCCTTCGAAATGATCATGCCGAAGAAACCCTTGTCCTTGATGAATTGCCATACGTGTGGGGGCAAGTCTTGACGCACGTGGGTGATGTCCCAGTCGTCTATCATGGCGCAGAGCTGCTCGGTCTCGTTGTCGAGGAAGTCCTGCTCTTCGGCGCTCAACGTGGGCTTGGGATAGGACAGCAGCTTGTGCCAGTCGGGGTGCCCGCTGAACAGCTGGCCGTCCCACCACACGGTGCCGGCATCCAGTGCCTCCTGTTCGGTCTGCGAAACCTGCGGGAGTATCTTGCGGAACACGATGAGAACTAGGCTGCTGACCAGCAGGCGGCGCAGGAAAGGCACGCCCAGCAACAATATGGCCACGCCGAGCACGATGTAGATGGTATTGAGCGCTTCGGCCGATATCGAGGTAAAGATTGCCATGACTGGCACGATGACCACGATGGCCAACAGCCAGCCCCAGACGGAAGCACGAAAGAAAGCCAGCACCAGAAAGACGGCGACGATCGCCAGTACCATGAGAACTGCCATTTTCTTCCCTTCTTTATTGTCCTGTCTGCACGAACCGAACTTTAACGCCACCCTGCTGGGCTGACAATGTTTAATTCAGCCTGGAGTCATTACCCGGCCCGCATGGCATGTGCCGAAGCGATTGCCGTTCATACCGGAATTTTGACCGTATGGTATCTACGGGCATTAAGCGCGCGTCTGCAGCCCCTTCCCCACCTTCGGGCAACGTCAACTTCACAGTCGTTTGAGATAGAATCAGGCCCCTCGGTCGCCGGTCGGGGCCGGCCAGACTGGTCCCCACGTTGCCAGTCATAAGGTGAGGATTTGCAATGAAGTCGATTAAAAATGCATTGCTTGGACTGTTCGGAATAGCCGGCTTGTCCATTTCGATGCTTGGCCTGTTCAAGGTGCCATTTGCGGAATCGGCAGCAAAGGAATACTGGCGCCAGGCGCTGGTTGCCATCGTGCTGATCCTTGGACTGATTGCCGGCGTCATCGCGCTGTTCATCTACACCTTTGATGCCAACAGATTCAAGTCGCAGATCATCCAGTACGTAAAGGTGCACAAGCAGCGTGACCTGACCCTGGAGGGAGACATCAAGGTCACTTTCTTTCCCAAGCTGGGCCTGAACTCCGGCAAGATGGCGCTGAGTGAGCGCAACAGCAACAAGGCATTTGCGTCAGTCGACAACGTCCGCCTGTATGTGGCCTGGCTGCCGTTGCTGCGCAAGCAGCTGGAGGTGGATCGCATCACGCTGGAGGGTGTACATGCCCATGTCGTGCGTTACAAGGATGGCAGCAGCAACCTGGATGATCTGCTGATTCGCGACAGCAGCCTCGATGCCACCAGGTTTGACATCGATGGCGTGACGATAGGCGATTCATCGGTCGAGTTTCAGGATGAAACTGAAGGGCTGCATTTTTCGCTGCGCGATCTGCATCTGGAAACCGGGCGCCTGACCGACTCCATGCCCAGCAATTTCAACGCCACCTTCCGAGTGGAAGCGGAACAGCCGCATATCAGCGCCAGCAGCAAGCTGTCCAGCCACCTGTTCTTCGAACGCAAAACGGGGCATTACGAACTCGCCAATTTTGAGGGCAGCATGGAGGGTGAAGGGGCTGGCGTGACCAATCTCGCCTTGAATTTCGAAGGCACGCTGAACGGCTTCCCTTCCCTGGGTACGTTGAATTTCGACAAGCTGCAGGTCAGCGCCACGGGAAAGTTCAGCACGCATGATCTGGAGGCGAGGCTGGATCTGCCCAAGCTGCAGATCAATCGCGACAAGTTGAACGGCAGCAAGCTTGGCATTACCGTCAAACTGGCTCAGGGAGACGAGAGCCTGAGCGCCAACCTGCAGGCTCCCGCATTCGAATTGGCCAATCAGGTGTTGCAGTGCGCGGAGTGTGCGCTCGACCTCGATTTGAAGCAGCCGGATCGTGCCTTGCAGGTCAACCTGAATTCCCCGCTCACCGCCAACGTGGATACGCTGCAATGGCAGCTGCCTGGGCTGGCAGCGAGGTTCAAGTTGAGCCACCCGAACCTGGCCACGGCGCTTGAAGGCAAGGCCAGCGGCAGGCTCAGCCTGGACTGGCAGGGGCAGACACTGAAAGCCAGCGTGGATGCAACGGTGAATGACAGCCAGGTGAGCGCCGCGCTGGACGTGAAAGGATTCAAGCAGCCCGCATCCAGTTTCGATATCGGCATCGATCAGCTTGACCTGGATCGCTATCTCGCAGCCGACTGGAGGAAGCGCGTATCTGACGCTGCACTGGACTTGCCCGCTCTAAAAGCCCTGAAGCTGCATGGCTCGCTGCGCGTGGACGATTTCAAGTTCGCAAAACTTAAGATGCACAAGCTGATGCTGGATGCGTCCGCCGACCAGGGCAACCTGCAATTGGATCCGGTCAGTGCGGATCTGTATGGCGGTTCCCTGAGCGGCAGCCTGAAACTGGAGGCCCAGGACAGCCTCAGGCTGGCACTGAAACAGAAGCTCAACAATGTGCAGCTGCAGCCACTGTTGCAGGACTTGATGGGCGACAATCGCCTGCAGGGCAAAGGAGCGCTGCTCCTGAACCTGACAGCCGATGGCAACAGCATGGCTGCACTGGAGAAATCGCTTTCCGGCAGCGCCAGCCTGGCGCTGGGACGTGGCCAGCTGGCCGGCATCCAGCTGGGCAAGGCACTGGCGGAAGGCAAGCCGGCGCTGGGCATGCCCGATGGCGAGCGCAAATACAGCACCAAACCCGGCGAATCGACGGATTTCAGCGAGCTGAAATCCGAACTGGCATTCGACAACGGCAAGGTGCGCAGCAGCGAGCTCACCCTGAAGTCACCGCTGTTTGTCAGCAGGGGCGAAGGCACGCTGCAGCTGGATGCCTGCAGTCTCGACTACCAGCTGGACACAACCATTGCCGCGACGCTCAAGCGCCAGTTGCACGGCGAGCTGGCGGACCTGAAGGGCATCAGCGTGCCGATGCACGTGGCGGGAACCTGTGCTGCGCCCACGCTGGCCATCAACTTTACTGCAGCCAGCGGCGGCAATTCCGCGCGCCTGATCAAGGCCAATCTCGCCGGGGCAGCTGCGCCCACCCCTGACGCGGCACCAGCGAAGAAATAGTCAGCGCTATTTTTCACGCGCGCTGCTGCCATGCCCTTGGCCAATTCGGCTCACCTGCCCTGCCAGTCCAGTGAGCCGAACAGGTCCAGATAGGTCAGATACAGGCGCAGATCAAACTCCAGCTGCATATATGCCGGCTCCATGTTGAGGCACAATTTGTAGAACGCCTTGTTGTGCTGCTTCTCACGAAGATGAGCCAGCTCGTGCACCACGATCATGCGCAAAAACGCCTCAGGGACCTGCCTGAACAGCATCGAAATGCGCATTTCATTCTTGGCCTTCAGCTTCTGTCCTTGCACACGCGAAATCACGGTGTGCGTTCCGAGCGTGCGGTCGAGGACACGCATGTCGGCGTCAAAGATAACCTTGCTCAGCGGCGCTGCGGTACGCAGGTGGGTGTTCTTCAGCTCCTGCACATAGCGATACAGGGCGCCGTCACTCTGGATTTCATGGATGCCCGAATATTTCTGCCGCAACACGCTGCCCAGGCGTTGCTCATCGATCAGCTTTTGCACCTGTTGCTGGAGTTCGACCGGATAAGACGCCAGATATTTCATTACAGTTTTTCCTGTGCCGGAAGCAAATTGATATAATCCGACTTATTAGTTCAACTATTCTACATTGGAGTAACCATGCGTCCGGCACAGCTTTTAACCGTCCTTGACCGCGAATTCATCAGCACGCGCGAAGGACATCACACGCCTGTCATGCTGTGGGGGCCACCAGGGGTCGGCAAGTCGCAGATTATCGCGCAGATTGCTGCGCGTCATAACGCCCCCATGATCGACATCCGCCTGTCGCAGATGGAGCCTTCCGACCTGCGCGGCATTCCATTCCGCGTGGAAAACCGCGTGGAATGGGCCATTCCGGCCATGCTGCCCGACCTGGAGCGGCACGGCCCGCACGGCATCCTGTTTCTGGATGAGATCACCTCGGCCCCGCCCAGCGTTTCGGCCGCAGCCTATCAGCTGATCCTGGATCGCCGTCTGGGCGCATACGAGGTGCCGGAAGGCTGGGCCATCTTCGCCGCCGGCAACCGCCAGGGGGACCGCGGGGTCACCTACACCATGCCGGCGCCGCTGGCCAACCGCTTCTCGCATTTCGAGATCGAGGCAAACCTAGACGACTGGGTGGGGTGGGCCTACGCCAACGGCATCGACGAACGCCTGATCGCCTTCCTGCGCTTCCGCCCCGAATTGCTGTTCGATTTTGACCCAGCACACAATCCGGTGGCATTCCCCAGTCCGCGTTCGTGGGAATTTGCGCATCGCGCGCTGCAGAAATTTGGCGGCACCGATCTGCTGCTGCCCACCCTGCAGGCCTGCGTGGGCCCTGCGGCCGGCCTGGAGCTGAATGCATTCATCGAGAATCTGGACCGCATGCCTGATCTGGATGCGATCATGCGCGGCGAGCAAGTGGCCGTGCCGCGTGAAGTGGATCTGCAATATGCCGTTGCCGCAGCATTGGTGGGCCGCGCCATTCGCTCCAAGGACACCGCCGATGCCAAGGAACAGCACGGTTACATCCTGGATTACGCCAACACCTTCCCCCTGCGCGAAATGGGCATCATGCTGGTATCGGACATGCACCGCGCTATCGGTCAGCGACTGTTCGCCGTCCCGCAATTTGCGAACTGGGCCAACGCCGTGGCCGATCTGATGTTGTACGACGCCTGAGAGGTAGCCAGTGGTCAGCGATGAGATTCAGACCAAGCTGGCAGCCGCGCGCACGCGCCTGATTCTGGACAAACCGTTCCTGGGCGCGCTGGCGCTGCGCCTGCCCATGGTGGCGGCCGATCCAAAGTGGTGTCAGACCACGGCAACGGATGCACGCAGCCTGTACTACAACCCCGACTACATTGATGCGCTCTCGCTGGAGCAGACTCAGTTCGTGCTCGCCCATGAGGCGCTGCATTGCGCGCTCTCGCATTTCGCACGCCGCCAGCACAGGGTCAAGTTTCGCTGGGATATCGCCTGCGACCACGCGATCAACCCGCTGCTGGCCAAGGATGGCCTCACGCCGCCCCCCGGAGCGTTGATTCTCGATTGCTACGAGGGGATGACCGCCGAAGAAATCTATCCATACATCGACGAGAACAACTCCGATGAGCCGATGGATAAGCATGTCTACGACGAGCAGGATACCGATCCGAACAGCAGCGGCAATCAGCACGGAGATGAAAAGCGAGAAGGCGGCCAGGGCGATTCGCCCAGTGATGAACCCAACAAATCCGGCGGAACCGGCGATCAGCAACAGCAGCCTTCCGGTAGCGATCAAGGTGCGGCGCAGCCGCAACCGCTCACGGCCAGCGAGCGGGAAACACTGGATGAACAGTGGAAGCAGCGCCTGGCTGGCGCCGCCCAGCAGGCTCAACAAGCCGGCAAGATGAGCGCTGCCATGGCGCGCATCGTGGGCGAGTTGCTGCAGCCGAAATTGCCCTGGCGCGTCCTGCTGGCCCGCTACATGACTCAGATAGCACGCGATGACTACAGCTACATGCGCCCTTCCCGGCGCGAAGGCGAAATGATCATGCCGTCCTTGCGCAGCAGCCAGGCTGATATCGTGGTGGCACTGGACACCAGCGGCTCGGTGAGCAACGAGGAGCTGGGAGAATTCCTGGCCGAGATCAATGCTCTCAAGGCACAGCTACGCGCCGGCATCACCTTGCTCGCCTGTGATACAGACTTGTCATCCGATGGCCCCTGGGTATATCAGCCGTGGGATGAGTTCAAGCTGCCCAGAGATTTTCAGGGCGGAGGTGGCACGGACTTCAGGCCAGTGTTTGAATGGGCCAAGCGCATGGGCAAGGCTCCTGATCTGCTGCTGTACTTTACCGATGCAAAAGGCGAATTTCCGAAAGAACAACCAACATTCCCGGTGATCTGGCTGATCAAGGGAAAAATACCCGTGCCTTGGGGACAACGTATACAACTCAACTAATCATGTTTGAACTTAGCTCAGAAGACTCGCTCCGCCTCAACGTCATGATGGCAGGAGAGTTACAGGCAGTGCGCATTGATGCCAGCAGCATGACGGTCTACGGCCTTTCACCGCGTGGCACCGCGGCCGTCAAACTACACCCCAACTGCCGCCCGGACCAGTATCTGCGTACCGTACGCGAAATCCTCGCCGGGCACGCGCTCGGCTCACCCGGCGGATACCCGGTTCATCTGCAACGCTGGACTCGCATGGGTCAGGCACGCGACAAGGGGCTGGATCGCCTGCTATTGCTGGGCGAACCGGAAGCTGTCACTTCGGTGGCCTACTCCAATGGACTGACCGATGAACTCGCCAGGCGTGCCTGGTGGGCTATGCCAGTACCGGACCATGCCAGACGCATGCTGGAACGCGAATGTGTCGTGAACGGCAGCATGGGTAAAGTGCTGACTGATTTTCTCGTCGATTACCTGCCGTTTGAGACTGATCCTCATATCATCGTCGATACCATCAAGATTCTGCTTCAGCCCGGCCTGATCGACCAGAAGACACGCGACCAACTGTGGAACAAGGGCACGGCCGATAATGCCTACCTGGTTGGATTTCTGGCAAAAATACCGGACGATCTTCCGGATCAGCAAGCCGCTCGGCACGATTACATCGCCATCCGAGAAAAACTCATGCCGCTGGCTGAGGGAAGCAACTCTTACGCGCAATCCTTATTGCGCCTTCTGTCCGCAGCGGGCCAAACCTTTCTGCATGCTTATGAGGAAGTATTACGTTACCCGGCGAATCAGGATGTCTTCAATGAATTGCTCGAAGCACTCTGGTCATACTTTTTCAATTACCATCCGGAAAGCAGCAGAGAGCGGGAAGATACAATGGAAGCGGCGCTCAGCCAGGTATTGCTGGAAATGTCAGGAACCTCCGCAGTCAGTGCAATTAATGAGCTCATCAAGGCTGTCCCTGAGCTCCAGGCTGAAATCCAGGCGCTGCTGGTGCTCTCCAAGGTGAACTCCAGTATCGCGAAGCCTATCCTGTCGCAGACGACGGCACATGGCACGCTGATGCGCAAGAAACTTGAGCCGGTGTCCCTTCCCATGCTGCAGCAGCTTGCAGCACTTCAAGGCAAGGAATTCTCGGCAACCACTTCACGGCGGCGGGCGCATTAGAACACCTGAGCCAAGACAACATGCTTCACGCAATAAAAAAGCCCAACCGATTTGGCTGGGCTTTTGCGTTTGTAGGGGGCGTTGGGACTTCCCCGTGTTGGGCCATGCAAGAGAGCCGCCCCAACAAGCGACGCTGGAGCGAATTACAGAACCTAGGCAGG
>DATDDN010000130.1:0-13402 GCA_036523795.1 Gallionellaceae bacterium
CGGCAGGTGAGGTCATTTTCGCCGAAAACGAGAAGAGTCACGCGTTCCGGCTGCAGCGCAGCAGGATGTATCTGCTGACCGCTGGCTCCATCGCGCTCAGCGTGCACGACAAGGTGGTGGGCACGGTGAAGGCGGGCGAGATCTTTGGCGAGATGGCCTCACTCACGCAGATGCCGCGCAGCGCAACCGCCACCGCGGCCAGCGACTGCGAGGTGATTGCCATGGACGACAAGCAGTTTGGCCATGCCCTGCAGGAGAGGCCGGAATTTGCGCTTACGCTGATGGTGCTGATGACGCGGCGTCTGCGCAAGATGTTGGCGGACATGGCGGCGTCCGGTACGCGGACGGAGGGCGGCGAGTCGGGCGACTACCCCATGCTGGACAAGAACCTGCTGGCCGCGCTGGTCGACGAGCTCGACGACACGGCAGTGATGCGTTATGGCCCAGGCAAGCTCATCATCCAGGCCGGCCAATCCGGACTGTTCATGTATCTCGTGCTGAGCGGGCAGGTCAGCATCGTGATCCAGGATCGCATCGTCGAGGAAATCGGCCCCGGCGGCATCCTGGGTGAAATGGCGCTGGTGGATCGCAGCGAGCGCCTGGCCACGGCCGTCGCCAACACGGATTGCGAGGTGCTGGCAGTCAATCGCGCCACCTTCCTCAACCTCGTGCGCGACAACCCGCAGTTCGGCATGGCCATCCTCAGCGCCATCGGCGAACGCTTGCGCAACGTGGTGTCGGGCTACGCTGGCTGATCCCAGGAGTAATTGGCCGTTTCGCCATCAGCGCGGGGTGCGCGCTGTCAGGCCGTCTGGCGCCTTTCCCGCACTGCCCGCGCCCTTAGCTGCCCGCATGCACCTTCCACCTCCTGCCCGGCCGAGTCGCGCAGCTGCACCACGATGCCGTGCTGTTTCAGCATGCCGGCGATGCGGGCCAGGCGTTCTGGCGACGGGCGGCGGTAGGGCAGTCCCTCGACATCGTTGAAGGGAATGAAATTCATGATCGCGTACTTGCCTGCCAGCAGCGTGGCGATGCGCGCGAGCTCCGCATCGCCGTCGTTCACGCCCTCGATCAGCGTCCACTGGTACTGCACCGGGTAGGCCGTGGCGCGGGCATAGGCCTCGGCGTGCTGCACCAGTTCTGCCACCGGGATGCGCGGTGCATTGGGCAGCAGCTGCGCGCGCAGTGCATCGTCGGTGGTGTGCAGCGACAGCGCGAGGGCGGGTTTCACGCTTTCCTGCGGCAGGCGTTCGAACACGCGCAGGTCGCCCACGGTGGACAGCACCAGGTTCTTGTGGCCGATATTGCCCTGCGTGCCCAGCACGTGGATGGCCTCCAGCACGTTGTCCAGGTTGTGCGCCGGCTCGCCCATGCCCATGAATACCACCTTGCTCACCGCGCGGCGGCGGCGCGCCAGCACCACCTGCGCCACGATCTCCGCGCTGCCCAGCTGGCGCTGCAGGCCGTGGCGCCCGCTCATGCAGAAGGTGCAGCCCACCGCACAGCCCACCTGGGTGGACACGCAAAGTCCGCCGCGCGGCAGCAGCACGCTCTCCACCATCTGGCCGTCGTGCAGCTGCACCAGAAGGCGTGCGACTTCATCGTTATTGGAATAGGCGCGTGGCGCTACGTTTGCTCCCTCTCCTGCACTGCGGGGGAGGGTTGGGGAGGGGGAGCGGTCATGACTCTCAGGATTATTGGAGGTATTCAAACCATGGCCGCTGGCGCGGTATTCGCCGTGAACCTGCGCCAGCCCGTTCAGCTCCGCCTCGATGGCGGGCAGCGCATCGCGCATCGCCTGCGGAAAAAACGTCGCCGCCGGGCTGCCCTTGCGGTCATACGAGCTCACCTGGCTCCAGCCGCGCAGCAGGCGGTCTTCGTGGCAGGGCTTGGCGCCGAGGTCGTGCAGGCGCTGGCGGAGTTGGGTGATGCGCATGGAAAGCGGAGCTGGGAAATGAAGGAAAGATTTGCGGGCAATGCCGCGAATTTTACCGCATGCAGGGCAGGGGAGTGCGTAGCATGTGCGAAGGCGACGCCGCGGCCCGGCTAATCAGCCGTTCCCGTCAGCGGCAGCTGATGCGGATTGGCGTTCAGCGGCCGGGGCTGGCCTAGGCCATAACCCTGCGCGAAATCGACGCCGATGGTCTTCAGGTGCTCAAGTATTTCTTCGTTCTCGACAAACTCGGCCACGGTCTTGATGCCCATCACATTGCCCACCCGATGGATGGCTTCGACCATGGCGTAATCCACCTTGTCTGTGGCCATGTCGCGGACAAAGTGGCCATCAATCTTGAGAAAATCGACCGGCAGATTCTTGAGGTAGGCGAATGACGACATGCCGCTGCCAAAATCGTCCAGCGCGAAGCGGCAGCCCACCGCTTTCAGGCGATGCATGAATCTCGACGCGCGTGACAGGTTGGCCACCGCAGCCGTCTCGGTGATTTCGAAGCAGATGAACCCGGCAATGGCGGGATACGCCTCCAGTTGCTGCAGCAGGAAATTGAGGAACTCTTCGTCGGAAATGGATGGCCCGGAAAGGTTGATGCAGCAGGACTTCAGTGCAGGCAGGCTGGCCATGTTGCGGTCGAGATAACGCAACGTTTCGCGCACGACCCAGCGGTCGAGATCCGTCATCAGGCCGTAGCGTTCTGCCGCGGGAATGAAGGCGCCCGGATTGATGATCGCGCCATCGATCCCCTGCATGCGCAGCAGTATCTCCATGTGCTCGCTCCGGGCCGACGGGTCGCTGACTGACACAATGGGTTGCATCCACAGCTCGAATGCGTCATTGTCCCGTGCCTCCTTGATGCGTGACACCCATTCCATTTCGCCCTGTCGCTGCAGCAGATCCTGGTCATCGGGCTGATATACGTGTATGCGGTTGCGCCCTTTTTCCTTGGCGACATAACATGCCGCATCGGCGGCGCTCATCGCCTTGATGTCGGTCATGAACAGGTCGTTGAGCTGTACGACACCGATGCTGGCGCCCAGCGAGAAGCTCTTGCCGTTCCATGAGAAGCGGTATTCCCGCACCAGTACGAGCATGTCCTCTATCAGTTTCAGGGCGCGTGGCAGGGGGCAGTGTTCGAGCAGCAGGCCGAATTCGTCGCCGCCCAGACGCGCAAAGGTGTCGGTCTTGCGGATGCGGGCATACAGAATATCGCTGATCTGCCTGAGCAGCTCATCCCCCGCCGAGTGGCCGCAGGTGTCGTTGACGACCTTGAACTGATCGAGGTCGATGTAGCACAGCACGTGCTCGTCATCCATGCCGTGGTTGTCGCTGAGGACCTTGCCCAGGCGCTGTTCGAAGGTGCGGCGATTGGGCAAGCCGGTGAGCGGGTCATGCGCGGCGAGATAATCCATCTTGCTGGCCAGCGCGCGTGCCTCGGCCACATCGCGGAAAACCACTACCGCGCCGACCAGCTCGCCATGCTCGTACAAGGGGCTGCACAGATACTGGATGGGCAAGGGGTGTCCGCCCTTGGGCCAGAACACCTGGTCCGATTTCTGTTCGCGGCGCTCGGTGATGGCTTTCATCACCGGCAATTCCGCGCGCGGGATGGGCGATCCATCCTCGTTGCGGTCATGAAAAAGGGCATGAATATCCTGGCCCAGCAGCTCTTGCGGCTGGTAGCCGAGCATCGTGGCGGCCGCCTTGTTGGTGAAGGTGCAGCGCAACTCGCGGTCCACGCTGAAGATGCCCTCACCGGTCGATTCCACGAGCAGCTTGTTGAACTCGCTCAGCTTGAGGAGCTGCTGTTCAGCCGCTTTGCGCTCGCTCAGGTCCACGAACGCCTCCACCACCAGCGGGGAGCTGTCGCTGTTTACCAGCGCCACGCTTCTCAGCAGCGGGATCGGCTGGCCGTCAGACCTGATCCCCTGTATCTCCTCCGCCTCGATGCGGGTGTTGCGGTCCATCACCGGGCAACAGTTGCACGCGCCGAAGCAGGGCAGGAGCGAATCGCAGGGCCGGCCCGTCATTTCCAGGGCCGTGCAGCCGAAGAGTTTCTCCGCGGCCCGGTTCATCTGCACCAGCTTGCGCTGGGCATCCAGCAGCACCATGGCAAACGGCGCCTCTTTCAGCAGCACGCGGACGAGCCTGTCGTTGGCGATCTTTTCGCGATCCAGCAGCCTGATGCGCTGCGCCAGCGTGCGATTTGATTCCTGCGCCTGCGCCAGGTGGCGGCGTCCGAACTCGATCGATTCCTCGCCCAGGGTGAGCATGGCACCCGCCAACTTCCCGTCGCCGCCCAGAATTGGCCGCAGGCAGATGCTGAGATCCACCGTGATGCGTGGAGAGTAATAGAAGGTCGCACGCAGCGGTGCGCTGATGCCACCCTGAAGGGCTTTGGTCAGCCAGGCCTGAAATGCAGGGCATGCCTGCAGGGTATCGTATTTGCCGAAATGCCCGGCCGCATCGCGCATGCCGAGGTTGAAGCGGGCAAAAGCCGGGTTGGCATAACGCGACGCGCCAAGCCGATCATAAACGGCGACGGCGGACTCGATGTGATCATAGGCCGCGCAATGGCCCAGCCAGCCATCAAGGCCGGCTGCGATCCTGATTGGCTGCGTAGGAGTGGATTGGGGCATGGGGCTAGAAAGTGATGACCTTGTCGGCTTGCGCCACCAGGCCATAGAGCTGCTGCATCGAACCCATTTCGCACTTGAGCCCCTCCTGCAGGAAAGGCATCTCGTCCTTGCGGGTTTCGCAGCACAAGCCGCAGCCGATCAGCGCGCCGCCCTTGCTGCGGAAGAGGTCCATCTGCTCCTGCACATCATATTTGAGCGTGCTTACCATGGCCGCTTCCACACCCTTGCCGAGCAGGAACACATCGACCCGGTTGTCGTGGCTGAGGGTGGTGTTGGCAAAGCGAAAGGCGTTCCACACGGTTTCCGCGTCGTTGGAGTAAATGACAATCGCAAAATTCATTTCGTTACCCGCTGGATATATTCAGTTTTGCTGATGTTTCATTAAATGGGTGACCGGCAATGAGGATACCCTTACTGACCGAGCCGCAGACGCGGTTATGCGGCATAAAGAAATCCTGACCGAGTGTACCGTACAAGCCAGAAAAGGGGCATTTGTATGGAGCTTGCCTATACCCGAGCAATTTGGTAAGGTAATGCATCCTGATCGAAAACAGCTCGATCTGAATGGCTGCCCGGGCTTGCACTGCAGGCCATCTCAGCCATTCATGCATGTAGTTCTTTACGGAATCAAACATCCAGATTGAAGCAAAGCGGAAGGGCACGGTGTACTCGCACCGTCAGCCTTGCCCGCTTGTGTATGGATTGAGTGTCCGCAGCGGCGCTGCACAAGCGACACCGTAACAGGTGCCCGAGCAAGCAGCGATTGTGGGTTTGACCGATTACTTTTAAGGAGCATATCTTGAAACGACTTTTGTTCGCGGCAATGGCCTGCCTGCCCCTGTATGCGCAGGCAGAAGAGGCAGCGCAGACCATCGCCACGCAAGGCACCAAGCAGGGCACGCCAGCCTGCCAAAGCTGTCACGGCGCCGATGGCGGTGGCATGGCCGCCGGCGGCTTCCCCCGCCTGGCCGGCCTGAGCGAAGCCTACCTCGAACGGCAACTGATGAATTTCCGTAGCGGCAAGCGCACGAGCCCGATCATGCAGCCAATTGTCGCCACCCTCTCTGAAAAAGAGGTGGCACAGCTCGCAGCTTACTTTGCCGCACTGCCCGCACCCGTCATCACACCTGCAAGCAGCGATGTGGCCTTGCTGGCCAAAGGCGCGGCAATTGCCACGACCGGCGACTGGGGCCGTGAAATTCCGGCCTGCTTTCAGTGCCACGGTCCCGGCGGCAGAGGCGTGGGAGCAGACTTCCCCGCCATTGCCGGCCAGTCCTCGCTCTACGTTTCCAACCAGATTGCGGCCTGGAAAAACGGCCGCCGCAGCAATGACCCCGCAGGCCTGATGAAAGCCGTTGCGGACAAATTGTCGGCAGACCAGGTCAAGGCCGTTTCCGCCTTTATTGCCAGTCAACCTACAACGAATGGAACACAGAAATGAAGCGCACCGTCATCCTCAGCCTGGCCTTGTCCATGATTACACCGCCAGGCCTGGCGCTTGCGGCCAGCGGAGTAGCGGCCCAGCCCAAGGCAGTGGCATTTACGCCACCCAGCGAAAGCGAAATTCCCGATAACGAATTCGGCCGCATCGTCCGCCTCGGCAAAAACATCTTCGAAGATACGCAAACCTATGCCAAGCCCTATGTCGGCAATGGCATGAACTGCGTGAACTGTCATCTGAATGCCGGGCGCAAGCCTGAATCCGCACCGCTGTGGGGCGCATATGTGCGTTACCCCGCCTATCGCGCCAAGAACAACAAGGTCAACACATACGAAGAGCGCATCCAGGGCTGCTTCAAATTCAGCATGAACGGCAAGGCCCCCGCGCCGGACAGTCCCGAGATGGTTGCGCTGGTGACCTATTCCTACTGGCTGGCCACCGGCGCACCTGTCGGCGGCACGCTCAAAGGTGCGGGCTTCACCGAACTACCCAAGCCTGCCAGTACGCCCGACCCTGCTCGTGGCAAGCGTGTTTACGCAGACAACTGCCAGGTTTGCCACGGTGCGAATGGTGAAGGCCAGAGGGCCGAAGGCAAATCCGTGTTCCCGCCGCTGTGGGGCGCAGAGTCCTTCAACTGGGGGGCAGGCATGCACCGCATCAATACCGCTGCTGCCTTCATCAAGGCCAACATGCCGCTCTCTCGCGGCCACACGCTCACCGACCAGGAAGCCTGGGACGTGGCCACCTTCGTCCTGTCGCACGAGCGCCCGCAAGACCCGCGCTTCAAGGGTGATGTGGCGCAGACCAAAAAAGAGTTTCATGACGAAAACTGCAAATATGGCGAAACCGTGGATGGCAAAGTGCTGGGCGACCAGCACTGAGCGACAACACGAGTGCAGCAGGGAAAAAGCCCGGCGATGCCGGGCTTTTTTCATGGCAAGAATTGGTGAGGGTCACTGTCCTGTCACGTTGACGCCTTGGCATGGCCCTTGAGCCAACCATCTACGCTGTAGTCGACCGCTCCTGTCGGGTTCGCGGACGTTGTGCTTGCCATCTTCTTTGCGCCGGCGCTGGCGGAGGCGGGCGATGCGCATCTCGAAGGGAAGCAGCAGTGGGTTTGAAAAAATGATCTTGGCGGATCCTGCCAATTTTAATCCAGGCGCCGATCCGTTGTGCTGGCTGATCGGCGCTAGTGGCTGCGCCGCTTCCCCCCTTGTGGAGCAGGCCGCGGCTTGGGCTCCTGCGGCGCGCGTCCCTGCAGGCGTTCCTTGAGCACCTGCATCAGGTCGATCACGTTGCTCGCTTCGGCGGGAGCGGGTTCTTCCGGTGCCTGCAGCACGTCGGTGCCGGACTTGAGCTTGTCTTCGATGCACTGCTTGAGCGCGCGCGCTTGCTGGTCGTTCAGCAGCTCGCTGTCAAAATCCTTGTGCGTCATCTTCCTGATGGCGCTGCGCATCTGTTCCACGACCTTCTTGTCCGCGGGCTTGCGCGGCGGCAGCCCGATTCCTTGCGGCGAGCGCAGCTCGTCGTGAAAGCGCAGCGTCTCCGCACGCAGGATGCCGCCCTCGGCGATGATCGCCACCAGGTAATCCTTGCCGTGCATCACGAAAGTGGCGATGCCGGCGCGCTGCTCGTCTTCCATGCTCCGGGCCAGCAGGCGATATGCCTTGGTGGTGTCGCTGTCGGGCACCAGGAAATAGGCGCGCTCGAAATACACCGGATTGATGGCGCTCAGCGGCACGAAACGCTTGAGGTCGATCTCGCGCGACTTCTTCGGCTCCAGCGCCTCCAGCTCCTCGTCTTCGACCACCACATAATGGTACTTCTCGATTTCGTAGCCGCGCACGATATCGTCGCGCTCCAGCGGGCGGTTGTCGGTGTCGGAGAAGAACTGGCGCCTGAGCAGCGCACCGCTGGCATCCACCATCTTCAGCGCGACCTTGCTGCTGTGCGCGGGAAACAGGCTCACAGGCAGGCTTACCAGGCCGAAGGCGATGATGCCCGACCATATGGGGTGTGGCTGCTCCTGTTGTTCCTCTTCCTCTGGCAGATTGTTTTCTTCGTCTTTGCTCATGGCTCACCTCACGCGCGTTTGCGCACCTGCCGGATGCTGGCCTCCAGCGCGTTGCCGATATCCGGCTCCACTGCCCGCGGCCTGGGAGCAGGCTTGCGCAGTGGTTTTCCCTGCGCCTTGGCCGCCACCATCTCCAGCACGCGCTCCCTGAATTCGTCGTGATATTCCTGCGGATCGAATTCGGACTCCAGCATTTCGATCAGCTGCCGCGCCAGCCCCAGCTCGCGCTGGTCCAGCGCCGGCCCTTTGGGCGGCTTGAGCGATTCCAGCGGGATGATCTCCTCGCTGTGGTGCAGGGACATCAGCATGGGATAGCCCTCATACAGCCGCAAGGCGCCGACATACGACTTGTTGCGCATCACCCAGCGCGCCAGGCCTTCCACCTGTGCCGACTCCAGCGCGTCTGCCAGCGCAAAGAACTCCGCGTTGTCTTCATCCGGCCCCAGGAAGTAGGGGCGGTCGAACCAGCGATGGTCGATCACATGCAGCGGCACGAAGCCGACGATCTCGATGTCGCGTGAGGACGCCGGCACCAGCGCCTCCAGCTCGGCCGGGTTCAGCAGCACGCGCTCGCCCGACTCGGTGATGTAGGCGCGGCCGGTCTGGGCGTAGGGCACGACCTCTTCGGTCTCCGGATTGACCAGCACCTGGTGCACCGGCTCCAGGTCATCGCGGTGCAGCAGGCGGAAGTGCACGTTGCGATCCTCGATGGCGCCATACAGCTTCACCGGCACGCGGACTGTATCGAAATGAATCACACCCTTCCACATGGCGCGTATGGCCATCATGCACCTCCTTCATTCTGCACCCTCTCCCCACCCCTCTCCCGCAAGCGGGAGAGGGAGGAGCGAAGCGGAGGGAGAGGGTTGTTGATCGTGTCGTCAATATTCCTGACTAGCCCCTTCCAGATTCTTCTTCGACACCAACCGCCTTGAGCATGGCTGTACTCAACGGCACGGCGGCCTCAAAGAAGCCTTCCCACGGGTCCGCCTTCAGCGCGCGCAGGCGTCGGCGCAGCGTATCCACCGAGTAGCAGTCAGAGCGCACCGCCGGGCTCAGCTCGTCCCAGCGCAGGGGCACGGCCACCGGCGCGCCGGGACGTGCGCGCGGCGAATAGCTGACGATGGCGCTGGCGCCGCGGCCGTTGCGCAGGTAATCGATGAAGATCCTGCCGTGCCGTTTCGATTTCGCCAGGTTGGTGGTGAGCAGGCGCGGCTCGGCGCGCGCATGCTGCTCCGACACCATGCGCGCAAAGGCCTTGGCGGCGGCCCAGTCGGCTTGCGGTCGCAGCGGCACCACCAGGTGCAGCCCCTTGCCGCCGGTCGTGCGCAAGAAGGCGGTCAGGCCATATTCCTGCAGACGTTCGCGCAGCTCGCGTGCGGTGCGCAGCACCTCGGGCCAGGCCACTTCGGTGCCCGGGTCCAGGTCGAACACCAGCAGGTCGGGGTGCTCGATGTCGTCCACCCGGCAGCCCCAGGTGTGGAATTCCATCACTCCGTGCTGCACCAGCGCCAGGACGTCGGCCAGCGAGCGCACGTACACGTACTCGCGTGCTGTCTTGCCTTCCGCGATGAGGACGCGCGGCACCGAAGCGGCCTGGGACTTGCCGAGATGCTTCTGGTAGAAACAGGCCTCGCGGCCCTCGGGGCAGCGCAGCAGCACCAGCGGGCGCTGTGCCAGATAGGGCAGCACCCATTCGTGGACGGATTCGTAATAGCGGGCCAGCGCCAGTTTGGTCACACCCTGTTCCGGGTAGAGGATGCGTTCAGGGTGGCTGAGTGCGGTGCCGGAAATCTCCACCGCACCTGCGGCCGGGTGGCGCACGGCGCGTACGGCGGGCACCGCTGCGGCCTCTTCCAGCGTGGCTTCGGGCGAGTCGACCTGCTCTGGGTCAAGGTCTTCGCGTACGCCGAGGAAGCTGGGCTGGCGCAACAGCCCGTCGCGCGTGCGTTCGGCATATTCCACCTCAACCACCAAGCGCGGTTCCACCCAGCGCAGGCCGCGCAAACGGGGCAGCGAGGCAGAGGGCGCAAACGGCGAATGCGCGCTCTCCTGTTGCTGCAGCTGCGCATGCAGCTGCTCAAGCTGGCGGTTGCTGAAGCCAGTGCCCAGCCGTCCCGCATACTCCAGCACCCCGGCGCGGTAGTTGC
Organism: Gallionellaceae bacterium; assembly: GCA_036523795.1. GTDB lineage: Bacteria > Pseudomonadota > Gammaproteobacteria > Burkholderiales > Gallionellaceae > 39-52-133. Next base: position 10,256 of record DATDDN010000130.1, read on the forward strand.
CCAGCAGCAGGGCGCCGAAGCCGGTGCGCGCGCCGGCGGGTGGCGTATAGCCGCCCACCACAAACTTCGCGTGCTGCGTGCATTTCACCTTCAGCCACAGCTTGCTGCGGCCGCTGCGATAGGGCGCATTGGCACGCTTGCAGATGATGCCCTCCAGCCCGAGGCTGCACGCCTGCTCGAAGAAGTCCGGCCCCTGTCCCAGCACGTGGTCCGAGTAGCGCAACAGGCTGTCCGCCGCGCCGGCCGGCTCATGGCCCGCGGCCTGCAGCAGCTGGCGCAGCGCCTGCTTGCGCTCGACCAGCGGCAGCGCAGAGAGGTCATGCCCGTCGAGATAGGGCAGGTCAAACAGCTGGTAGCTCAGCTGCGCGGTCTGCTTGCGGCTCAGCGCCTCCTGCAGCTCGCGAAAGCTGGAGGCGCCCCCTGCGGTGAGCGCCACCAGCTCGCCATCGAGGATGGCCTGCTGCACCGGCAAGGCTTCCAGCTGCTTTGCCTGGGCGCGCAGCCGCGCCGTCCAGTCGTGGCCGTTGCGCGTGATCAGGCGCACCTTGCCCTGCTCGATGTGCGCCACGATGCGATAGCCGTCGAACTTGATTTCGTGCAGCCATGTCTTGCCCGCCGGCGCTTGCTCGCTGGGCGTGGCCAGCTGCGGGGGCAGGATGGCAGGGGGCGCCGCCTGGCGCGCCCCGGGTAGCGCGCTGGCCACGGGTGGCGCAGGCGTCCGCGGCGGGTGGGCGTCGTGCTGCGCCTGATGCGCGGCGATCTCTTCCATGCTGCGGCCGCTCACCACGCTCAGGTCATCGAGGGTCAGGTTATGCTGAGGATGGTCCGTGCGCTTCACCAGCAGCCAGCTCTTGCCCTTGCGGCCGGTGCCGCGTTCGCGGATGCGCACCAGCGTCCATCCTCCCTTGAGCTTGTCGCCGTTGAGGATGAAGTCGATCTGGTCTTCGTCGTTGCGGCCATTGACTTGCCACACGCCTGCATCCCATATCATCACCGTGCCGGCGCCGTATTCGCCCTTGGGGATGGTGCCCTCGAAGCCGCCATATTCCAGCGGATGATCCTCCACCTGTACGGCCAGCCGCTTCTCGCCGCGTTCCAGCGACGGCCCCTTGGGCAGCGCCCAGCTGCGCAGCACGCCATCCTGCTCGATGCGCAGATCGAAATGCTCGTGGCGCGCCGCGTGTTTGTGCATCACATAGAGATGCCCCGCCTCCGCCGCAGGAAACTCGCCTGCTGGCTCCTGGCTGCGGTTGAAATCGCGCTTGCGCCGGTATTCGTTGAGGGATTGGGTTGCCATGAGATCATCCTCCGCCTGGCAAGGAGGTAGACAACATGGTGAGGCCTGAGTTTAACCCCTGATGACGTGACGGCTTTGGGGAGAATCTGGTGTGGAGGGCGATGGGACGACAGGGCCGCCAGTGTGGCCTGTCACCCCCTCATTTACCGCATGCGTGTGGCGGGAAGATTACGTATGCCCGTCACGTCGACGCCTTGGCATTGCCCTTGCGCATACTGTCTACGCTGTAGTCACCCGCCCCGGCGACCGAGAGATACAGGAACACGAAGCAGTAGACCACCGCCAGCTCGCCCTGATTCAGGATGGGCAGGAAGCCTTGCGGCGCATGCACCATGAAGTAACCGACCGCCATCTCGCCGGAGAGGAGAAAGGCAACCGGCCGTGTGCACAGGCCGATCAGGATCAGCGCGCCGCCCACCAGCTCCATCACACCCGCCGCGCCAAACAGGGAAAACAGCTGCAAGCCATCGAACATGGCGATATGCGGCACGCCGAAGAGTTTGGCCGTGCCATGCTGCAGGTAAAGAAAACCGATGATGATGCGCAATATCCCCAGAATGCGGGGCGTCCAGACTTTGCAGGTTGCGTCAGAGAAAATCATGATTAGTCCCTCCGTGTTGAGGAAGAGCTTCAGGGGGAGCGCTGCGGGAAAAACTTCAGTCCGCACCACCTAAGACCCAAGAGCCTCGGCTCTCCTTGCCTGCCAAATGCAGGAACTGCCCCGCGACTTTTTTGGCTGGCAGTCATCTACGTTTTCTTGCTCCACAAAACGCACCAGCCTTCGGGGTCTATCGGTCCCTCAACCAATTTGCAGGTACTCGACGCGGCAATGAAATTGACACAGCCGGAGCATTTTTTATCGCCATTGGGGTGAGTCTGGTACTGCACGTTTTTCTTGGGTAGTTTAGCTGTCGCTTCTGGGGCGGCAGCATTCGCGCCGGCGCTGAAAAATACGGCAGGCGCAACCAGGCTACATCCCACCGCCAGTACTCCGCGCAGGGCAGACCTGCGCGACTGGATTGCCTCCTGTGTGGCGCGCGCTTCCGTGGGCGTGGTTGTTCCGCTCTTGCTCAATCCGGATTTCATCTTGTCTTTGCGGCGTTTCATGGTGTCAACAAAGTTCCAGTTCATATCCAGCTCCTTTGGCTCGAAACACGATTAGCGGAATTGCCGCCGGCTTACGCAAAGAACGCCCGCGCGCGATTTCATACACCATGCAGCTGCATTGAACCTCACGGTCAGTGCGCTGTATATGAGGCAAATTATGTATTTATTTTGTTGCAGCGAGAAAGCCGGCGATGCCGGGCTTTTTGTTGAAAGTCTTTTTTATGCGACCCGTTTGGGCTAATGCGGAATACACAGCCTGCTCAACCGTCATTGCGGATTCTCATCCAGCATGCGCGCGCATTCGGCCATCACCGACTGGCCCAGTTCGGACTGGTAGCGCGGATCCAGCGCCTCCTGCAGCTCGTGGCTCACATACAGGCCCGCCTCGCGCGAGGTGGTGTCGGCAATCTGCCGCGCCAGCCGGTCACTCAGGCCGGCAAGGTGCTGGCGCTGCGCCAGCGGCAGTTTGCGCTTGCTGCGCGCCAGCCAATCTGCGGCGAGCGTGGCGCCCTGCGCCTGGGTCAGCCATTGCGCATGTTCGTAGTGAATGCGCATGCGCTCCGCCACCAGGGCGAAGATGAGCGCGACCAGCACGCCGCGCTCGGCGTCAGGGGCGGTAGGGGCCTGGGGTTCGGTCATGGGGTGGCAATGTGGCAGGGAATTCTATTTGATGGGTCTCTTTGCCAAACCTACGTCTTGCGGCGTTTGGAGGACAGGTGCTGTTTACCCTGCACCAGATCCTT
>DATDDN010000131.1:0-7661 GCA_036523795.1 Gallionellaceae bacterium
GCCATTCTCGGCCTGGATGATGACGTGGTGCGTGCAGTATGTGTTGAAGCAGCACAAGGCCAGGTTCTGGAGGCGGTAAATTTCAACTCGCCCGGTCAGGTGGTGATTGCCGGTAATCGCGCAGCCGTTGAGCGCGGCATGGAATTGGCCAAAGCGAAAGGGGCAAAACGCGCCCTGATGCTGCCGATGAGCGTCCCGTCCCATTGCAGCCTGCTTAAGGATGCGGCTGAAAAGCTGCGTGTCTACCTGAATGATGTTGCCGTGCAGGCACCGGCCATCCCGGTGCTCCACAATGCCGACGTGAAGAGCTATGCCGATGCGGCGGCCATCAAGGATGCGCTGGTGCGTCAGTTGTTCTCTCCAGTGCGCTGGGTGGAGACGATCCAGTATTTTGGCAAACAGGGTATTACGCATAACGTTGAATGCGCGCCTGGCAAAGTACTGCAGGGTTTGAACAAGCGCATTGACACCAATCAGCAGGCTTTGGCGCTGAATGACGCTGCCGCCATGCAGGCTGCACTGGCCGCACTGGCATAAGGAATCAGGAGGAGAAAACAATGAGCTTGCAGGGACAAATCGCATTGGTGACAGGGGCTAGCCGGGGCATAGGGCAGGCAATTGCGCTGGAACTCGGCAAACAGGGCGCGACAGTAGTTGGCACCGCCACGTCGGCAGGCGGCGCAGAAGCCATTACCCAGTATCTGAGCGCGGCCGGCATTCAGGGGGCTGGCATGGCACTTAATGTGAACGATGCAGCGCAGATTGAAGCGGTGCTTGAAGAAATCACCAAAAAATTCGGGACTATCAACATCCTGGTCAACAACGCAGGCATCACTCGCGACAATCTGCTGGCCCGCATGTCGGATGAGGAATGGGATGACATCATGTCCACCAACCTCAAATCCGTATTCAGGCTGAGCCGCGGCGTTCTGCGTGGCATGATGAAAGCCCGCACAGGCCGTATCATCAACATTTCGTCTGTGGTGGGCAGCATGGGCAATGCTGGCCAGTCAAACTATGCTGCTTCCAAGGCTGGCATGATTGGCTTCAGCAAATCGCTCGCCCGCGAAGTTGGCAGCCGCAATATCACGGTTAACTGTGTAGCGCCGGGGTTCATTGCCACGGACATGACGGATGCGCTTAGCCAGGAGCAGCGTGACAAACTGGTTGAAGCGGTGCCCCTCAAGCGCTTGGGGCAGGTGGCGGACATTGCCGCCTGCGTTGCATTCCTTGCCGGCCCGGGCGCATCCTACATTACCGGCGAAACGTTGCATGTAAATGGCGGCATGCATATGGAGTAGGCGGCCTGCCACTTTGGAAAATCGAGTAAATTTGGTAGAATAGCGGGTCTTATTAAGTTTTAATTTTAACTAGAGTAGGGAGAAGATAGATGTCCACCATCGAACAACGCGTTAAAAAAATTGTTGCTGAGCAACTGGGCGTGAATGAAGCTGAAGTTAAAAATGAATCCTCTTTTGTTAACGATCTGGGTGCAGACTCCCTGGATACCGTTGAACTGGTGATGGCGCTGGAAGAAGAATTCGGCTGCGAAATCCCGGATGAAGACGCAGAAAAGATCACCTCTGTACAACAGGCGATTGACTACGTTAACACTCATCAGAAGTAATCAGTAATCTCTCAATACGGAGTCCAGTTTGAGTAAACGCAGAGTTGTCATTACCGGTTTGGGCATTGTATCGCCTGTCGGCATCGGAGTTGCCCAAGCGTGGCAAAACATTGTGGCCGGCAAGTCCGGAATTGACAGAATCACTCATTTCGATCCGAGTGCTTTTGCTTGCCAAGTGGCGGGCGAGGTCAAGAATTTTGACGTCACTCAATATCTGTCAGCCAAGGACGCTCGTCGTATGGACACTTTCATCCATTTCGGCCTGGTTGCCGGCATGGAGGCATTCAAGGACTCCGGTATTGTTGTAACCGAACAAAACGCCGAGCGTATTGGCGTCAATATTGGCTCCGGCATCGGTGGTTTGCCGATGATCGAGGAGACCCATAACGATTACTTGGCGGCAGGACCTCGAAAAATCTCACCATTTTTCATTCCTGGCACCATTATCAACATGATTTCGGGCCATCTGTCCATCATGTTTGGACTCAAGGGGCCCAATCTGGCCGTGGTGACTGCCTGCACCACCGGTACCCATTGTATTGGCGAATCGGCCCGCCTGATTGAATACGGTGACGCCGATGTCATGGTCGCAGGTGGCGCAGAGGCTGCTATTTCACCGCTGGCCATTGGCGGCTTCGCGTCTGCCAAGGCACTTTCGACACGCAATGATGATCCGGCAACCGCAAGCCGCCCATGGGACAAGGACCGTGACGGTTTCGTGATGGGCGAGGGCGCAGGTGTCCTGGTTCTGGAAGAGTATGAGCACGCCAAGGCGCGTGGCGCCAAAATCTACGCCGAGCTGGCAGGCTACGGCATGAGTGCGGATGCGTATCACATGACCGCACCAAGTACTGATGGCCCGAAACGCAGCATGGTGAACGCGTTGAAGAACGCAGGCATGAATCCGGACCAAGTTGACTACGTCAATGCACATGGCACGTCGACACCACTCGGTGACAAGAATGAAACCGAGGCGATCAGGCTGGCGTTTGGCGACCATGCCAACAAGCTGGTGGTCAGCTCCACCAAATCCATGACGGGCCACCTGCTGGGGGGCGCCGGCGGCGTGGAGTCGCTGTTCTGCACATTGGCAGTTCACCATCAGATAGCTCCGCCGACTATCAACATTTTTGAGCAGGATCCAGAGTGCACACTCGATTTCTGCCCGAACACCGCCCGAAACATGAAGATTGATGTTGCGGTTAACAACAACTTCGGTTTCGGCGGCACCAACGGTTCTCTGATTTTCCGCAGAGTCTAACCTTCTGCTTGCCCGGCCATGTTGATCAACGGTGCGCCGGGCAACGCCGTCTCAATTCAGGATCGCGGCCTGCTGTATGGTGACGGCGTGTTTCGAACCATGCTGGTTAGAAATCACCTTGTTCAACATTGGCCTGCGCACTACAAGAAACTTCAGCAAGACTGCCAGGGGATTGGGCTGGAGTGTCCTGCCGAGCCGTTGCTGCGCAATGAGCTGGAGCTGGTTATTCAGCAGCGCCGCAATGCGACCGCCAAGATCATCATCACGCGAGGAGAGTCAGCGCGCGGCTATGCGCCTCCAGCATCCCCCAGAATCACGCGCATAGTCACGTCGGGAGATGTGCCTGAGTACCCGGAGGCGAACAGCAGGTCGGGTGTCAGGTTGCATGTCTGCCAACTGCGGCTTTCCCATCAGCCTCGCCTCGCCGGGATAAAGCATCTGAATCGCCTGGAGAATGTATTGGCGGCTGCGGAATGGAGCGATCCGGAAATTGCCGAAGGTTTGTTGCTGGATCAGCGAGGGCTCGTGATTGAGGGAACGCGGACCAATCTGTTTTGTGTCAAGGATGGTGCGCTGTTTACGCCTGATCTGGCGCAATGCGGTGTGGCAGGCCTGCAGCGTGAGCGAGTCATCGAGTGGGCCCGGCTGAATGGCGTAGATTGCCAGATTTCATCGCTGACTCTGCATGACCTGCAATCTGCCGATGAAATTTTCCTGGTTAACAGTATTATTGGCTTATGGCCCGTGCAAGAGATGAGCGGATTCCACAAGGAATACCATCCCACCTCAAAGCATATTCTGGAATGGCTAAATCATGATGTTAATTAAGCGGTTATTTGCATTGTTATTGCTCGCGGCGATCCTGTCGGTTGCTGCTATTGGCTATTACGCCGTGCATCCGCAAGCAGTCTCTCCCTTGCCCTATGACTTCTACTTAAAGCCGGGAAGCAGTCTGACCAGTGCGGCCCGCCAGATGCAACAGGCCGGTGTATTGGGTGGCGAGCGTTTGTTTGTGATCTTGGCCAGAGCAATGGGCAAGGCGACCCAGATCAAGCCAGGCAACTACCAGCTGGAACAGTCGGCTTCTCCGTTGCAGCTCCTTGAAATGATCAGCAAAGGGCGGGTGACCCAGAGCGAGATCACCATAATAGAAGGCTGGTCATTCAAGCAGTTCCGTGCTGCATTGAACGCTGCGCCAGCCGTACTCCATGACAGTGCGACATTGACGGACGCGGAAATCCTGCAGCGAATCGGCGCAACCGAAGGCAAGGCAGAGGGGCTGTTCTTCCCGGATACGTACAATTTCGCCAGCGGCTCCAGTGACCTGTTGATTCTCAAGCGTTCTTACCAGACCATGAAAAAGCGCTTGCAGCAAAGTTGGGATGGGCGCGACAAGAATCTGCCATTCGAAACACCTTATCAGGCTCTGATTCTGGCCTCCATCGTTGAAAAAGAAACCGGTAAGGCCAGTGATCGCACCATGATTGCCTCCGTGTTCATCAACCGCCTGCGCAAGGGTATGAAACTGCAGACAGATCCCACAGTCATCTACGGCATGGGCGAGCAATTTGATGGCAACATCCGCAGGCGCGATTTGTCCCGCGACACGGAATACAATACCTATACGCGCGAGGGATTGACGCCGACCCCTATTGCGCTTCCCGGCTGGGATTCCATACAGGCCGTGATGCACCCTGCAGTTAGCGAGGCATTGTATTTTGTTGCAAGGGGAGATGGCAGCTCTCAGTTCTCCAACACGCTGGCTGAGCACAACTATGCCGTCAATCGATATCAAAAATGAGTAAAGCCAAATTCATTACCTTCGAAGGGGTAGATGGGGCAGGGAAGAGCACGCATCTGGCGTGGTTTGCCGATACCTTGCGTCAACGCGGGCTGAGTGTCCTAGTTACCAGAGAGCCGGGGGGCACGCCGGTTGGAGAAGCCTTGCGCGATATCCTTCTGCATCAGCCGATGCATGCAGAAACGGAAGCCTTGCTGATGTTTGCCGCGCGCTGCGAACATGTCAAACAGGTGATACAACCCGCCCTGCAGCGCGGCACCTGGGTGATCTCCGATCGTTTCAGCGATGCCAGTTTTGCTTACCAGGGAGGCGGCAGAGGAGTGGAAGCTGCGAAGCTTGAGCAACTGGAAAACTGGGTCCATGCCGACTTGCAGCCGGATCTGACACTGCTGTTCGACATACCGGTTGAAGTCGCGCGCCAGCGCTTGTCGAATAATCTTTCTCTGGACAGGTTCGAACAGGAACAAGGCCAGTTTTTTGACCGGGTGCGTCAGGCTTACCAAGCTCGCGTCAAGATGAATCCGGGACGATATGCCGTGATTGACGCCTCACAAACGCTCCAGAACGTAAAAGAGAATCTGGAGAAGATCATCCTATCCATTTGATAATGAACCCCCTCTATCCTTGGCAAGCAGAAATTTGGCAGCATCTATGCGGACTCAGGTCACGCCTGCCGCATGCCATGTTGCTCAGGGGGGCGAAGGGTATCGGCAAGTTTGACCTTGGGCTCCAATTCGCCCAGGCAATCTTGTGCGCCACGCCGCAGGCAAATGGCTTGGCATGCGGGACCTGTTCTTCCTGCCACTGGCTTGCCCAGGATTCCCATCCTGACTTCCGCCTTGTTCAACCAGACGCCCTTGCGGGCAATGAGGAGGCGGAAGAGAAGGAATCAGGGAAAAAGGCATCGCGCGAAATCTCGATTGACCAGATTCGAGCCTTGTCGGATTTCACCAACCTGTCTACGCACTGTGGCGGGTACCGCGTGGTGGTCATCCACCCGGCAGAAGCATTGAATAACAATGCCGCCAATGCTCTGCTGAAAACACTCGAAGAACCCGGCAGCAACTTGCTGTTTATTCTGGTTACCCATAAACCACAACAACTATTGCCCACCATACTTAGCCGTTGCCTCAGCATCGTGGTGCCAATGCCGTCACGCGAACTCTCACTGGCGTGGTTGCAGCAAGAGGGGATGCAGAAGCCAGAGTTCATGTTGGCTCAAGCCGGATTTGCCCCGCTGGAAGCCATGAACCTGGCCGGGGACACGGTTGCCGAGAGCAACCAGTTATTGCTCGAGGCCCTGAAACAATCAAACAGGTTCGATCCGCTGTCCTTGGCCGAGCAATTGCAGCGAGTGGCACCGGCTCAAATCGTTCATCTGCTGCAGCAATGGTGTCATGACCTGGCCAGCTGCAAGCTGGCAAAAAAGGTGAGGTATTTCTCGGATCACGCTGAAACAATTGGAAAAATATCGGAGGTAATCCGCCTCGATGAGCTCATGCAGTACCAGAAGGAATTGCTTGCCGCAAAGCGGCATGCGACACACCCACTAAACGCCAAATTGCTGTTTGAAACCCTCTTCCTGAATTACGTTCAACTCGTACGGCCGCCATCTGCCGGCAAACACTAGCATGTATATCGATTCACATTGCCATCTGAACTCCCCGGAACTGGCCGACAATCTTGATCAGTTGCTCCTCAACATGCGGGAGAACAACGTCAGTCATGCACTCTGCGTGTCTGTGGACCTGGAAAAACTCCCGCAAATCCTGAATCTGGCTGAGAAACATCCCAATATCTACGCTTCAGTTGGCGTTCATCCGGATTACGAACTGCAGACTGAGCCTGAGCAGGCCGATATTGTGGCGCTCGCCAAGCATCCCAGAGTCGTAGCTATCGGCGAAACCGGCCTGGACTACTATCGACTCAAGGGCGACCTGGAGTGGCAACGTAAACGTTTCCGCAACCACATTAGAGCAGCCATTGAGGTCGCCAAGCCTTTGATCATCCATACACGTTCGGCGGCCGAAGATACTTTGCGCATCATGCGCGAAGAACGCGCGGACCAGGCTGGTGGCGTCATGCATTGCTTTACGGAAAGTCTGGAAGTCGCGCAGGCGGCGATCGACTTGAACTTCTACATTTCATTTTCCGGTATCGTGACGTTCAAGAATGCAGTCGCGCTAAAAGAGGTTGCCCGGCAGATCCCGCTGGAGCGAATTCTCATAGAAACCGATTCGCCGTATCTGGCGCCCGTGCCGCATCGAGGCAAAGTGAATCAGCCAGCATATGTGAAGTTTGTCGCTCAGGAAATTGCCAGCCTGCGTGGCATTTCCGTCGAAGAAGTTGGCCTGGCAACCAGCAGCAATTTCAATAAACTGTTCTTGAAGCAGCGCGGCTGAGACGCTAATTGTGGGCTGGGACTGGCGATGTTGGCAGGCCCGCATTATCCAATACTTCGCATAATGTATATTTCTGATTGATTTAATTCGGAATAATTCTGGAAATGTAAAATTCCCGCCTCGGCATTTTTGGGGGTCATGGCTATACTGATTGCAAGCGCAGTCATTCCGAAACAGGCCGCGATTCCTCTGCTCTCTATGTAGTGCTTCCAGAATTCTTTTTTCTTCTCTGTCTTTGCTGTTCGCAATTCAATCTCTGCGATTACCTGCATTTCATCTAGCTTTGCGAGCGTTGCGATTTTTACTGCAATTTCGTTGCTTGGGTGTCTTTTCGATTTTCGGTAATCACTGACCCAGCCTGTGTTGATGCCCAGGACTTTTGCCAGGGCGTAATCGCTCTCGATGTTTGCGATTTGCTTTGCTCTGTCCAGCAGTTCGTTGATTTCCATTTTTGCCTCCGAATAGTTCCAAATATGGTGCGCTTCAAATTTGTAGTTGACAAGACTCCAAAATTGGAGCTAATCTTGTTTACCTTCAAATTTGGAGGTGTCCACGATGACTAACTATGAG
>DATDDN010000132.1:0-5220 GCA_036523795.1 Gallionellaceae bacterium
GGGGGCGCTGGGACAACGCGTGCTGGCGCTGGCGACGAAGGCCGTGGACAGCAGCCAGCGCGAACTGAGTTTTGACGACATGCGCAGCGGCTTCACCCTGCTGGGCATGGTCGGCATCACCGACCCGCCGCGCGATGAGGCGATTGCCGCCGTGCGCAATTGCCAGGCAGCCGGCATCCGCGTCAAGATGATCACTGGCGACCATGTCGAAACGGCGCGCGCCATTGCCGCACAGCTGGGCATCGGCAACGGCCGCGCCCTGGGCGGCAGCGAGCTTGATGCCATGGACGATGCGGCATTGCGGCAGGCCGTGCGCGAGGTGGATGTGTTCGCGCGGGCCAGCCCTGAGCACAAGCTGCGCCTGGTGGAGGCACTGCAGGCCAATGGCGAGGTGGTCGCCATGACCGGAGATGGCGTGAACGATGCGCCCGCGCTGAAGCGTGCCGACATCGGCGTGGCGATGGGCCTGAAAGGGACCGAGGTGGCCAAGGAGGCGGCCGAGATGGTGCTTGCCGACGACAACTTCGCCACCATCGCACAAGCGGTGAAGGAGGGGCGCACCGTCTATGACAACATCAAGAAGGCGATCGTGTTCACCCTGCCCACCAACGGCGGCGAGGCGGGCATGGTGCTGATCGCCATCCTGCTGGGGATGACGCTGCCGATCACGCCGGTGCAGATCCTGTGGGTCAACATGGTCACCGCGGTGACGCTGGCGCTGGCCCTGTCGTTTGAACAATCGGAGGCGGACGTGATGCGGCGGCCGCCGCGCAATCCGCACGAACCCATGCTGTCACGTTTCATGCTGTGGCGTGTGGTGTTCGTGTCGGCCCTGCTGACCGGCGGCACGATCGTGCTGTACCTGTGGGAAAGCGCGCAGGGTGCAGGCATCGAGATGGCGCGCAGTGTGGCCGTCAATGCGCTGGTGGTGGGCGAGGCGGTGTACCTGTTCAACTGCCGCTATCTGCTGGCGCCAGTGCGCAGCTGGCAGGACTTCACCGGCAACCGCTATGTGCTGCTGACCATCGGCCTGCTGGCGATCATCCAGGCCGGCTTTACCTATCTGCCGGTCATGCAGCAACTGTTCGGCGTGGCGGCCATCGGCCCGGCATCCTGGGGGCGCATTGCCGGTTTCGGCATCCTGCTGTTTGCCACGGTTGAGCTGGAAAAGCTGCTTATCCGGCGCAGCAGCGTGCACTGACTACTGCCGGGGCGGGCGCAGTGCAATTACCACCACTGCGATCACCACGGCGAGGATAATTAATTCGATCATCATGGCTGCCACCCCAGCATTTCAAACTGCACGTACCACACGCCCAGTGAAACGAAAAAGTTGGTCAGGATCGCGGGCAGAAAGCGCAGGTGAGTGCCGAAGCTGTAGCTCTTGTCGATCGACATCACCATCACCCCGGCTGCCGAGCCGATCACCGTCAGGCTGCCGCCGATGCCCACCATCAGGGCGTTCAGCGCCCACTGTGACCCGCTGATCTGCGGGTTGGACATCAGTGCGGCGGCTTCCACCGGCACGTTGTCCAGCACACCGGATATCGCACCCAGCGCCATGTTGACGGCCGTGGGCGACAGCTGCTCGAACATCCGCGAGATATAAGTCAGCCAGCCGACGTGGTTGAGCGCCGCCACGCCGCTGATGATGCCGATGAAAAACAGCAGCGTGTTCCATTCCACCTTCTGCATCTGTGCGGTGAGCGAGACATTGTGGCCATCGCGCTTGAGGTGCCAGGCATACAGTCCAATCACGGCCAGGCCCATGCCCACCGCGTATTCGATGTCCACGTGCAGCAGGATGTTCATCACCACCGCCAGGGCGATGGCGGCGATGCTGAAGAAAATCATGCCCAAGCCGCCGGGCTTGATTTTGACATTGTCCGGCGTGCTGTCGATCAGCTCGCCCTGCAGCTTGTTGAGGTAGAACAGTTGCAGGACGGCAGCGCTTGCCGCCCAGCCGATCAGCCCGGCCGGCAGCAGGGCGAGCAGGCCGAGGATGCTGATCTTGCCGGCCAGCACCACCATCAGGCTGGTGGCGGTGCCGAGGAACCACACCCCGGAATTGGAGGCGATGATCAGGTTGCACAGCGCGATGTGGCTGTACTGCTGGTTGCGTGACACCTCCTTGATCGACTTGCCGAAGATCATCGCGCTGGTAATGTTGTTGATGAAGGGGCTGAGCAATGCGGCCAGCAGACCGGTGGCCCAGAACATGCCGCCGGCCTTTAGCCCGCGCGCGATCAGGTAGCTGTTGAGCGCGCTGAACACGCCGCGCTCGCTGAGTATTTCCACGATCATCCACATGAAGGACATGAAGGCGATCAGCGAGAACAGTTCGATCTTGTCTTCCTTCTGCATCTCGATGAATGCCTCGAAGCGGTGCGGGTCATCGCCGGAGAAGTAGTAGTACAGACCGATCAGCAGAAAGGACGACAGCATCAGCATGGCCGGCTTGAACTTGTCCAGGTGCAGTCTGGCTTCAAAGATGATGAGCAGCATGCCGATGCCGAAGATAGCCAGCACGGCCAGGCCAAGCCAGGAGGTGGGTTGTATCGTCATGATGGATTGCGGATAAGTGAAATCGGCCGCCATGCTAGCACGAGTCGCCGGCAGTCCCCAGTCTGGCCGGGTAATCGATGACAGTTGCGTTCGGCCTGATATTTCCATATTATTGGAAACATGAAAATTACGAATGCAGTGGATGCCCTGTCGGCGCTGGCGCAGGAAACGCGCCTGGCGATCTTCCGCCTGCTGGTGCAGGCGGGCAAGGAAGGGCTGGCGGCAGGCGTGCTGGGCGAGCGGCTGGGCACCCCGCCGGCCACCCTGTCGTTTCACCTGAAGGAGCTGGCGCACGCCAGACTGGTCAAGTCGCGCAGCGAGGGGCGCTACGTGATCTACAGCGCCAACTATGCCGAGATGGACAAGCTGATCGCCTACCTCACCGAGCACTGCTGTGCCGGGGATGCCGGCCAGTGCGCGCCGCGCAAGAGTTGTTGAGCCTGATTTTACAGGAGCGTGCCATGCACGCGAATCGCACGCATGGCGTGCTCCTGCAAGTTTCATGGTGCAGTTGATGTAGGTCGGGTTAGTGCAGCGTAACCCGACAGAGAACCCATACACATGTCGGGTTACGCTGCACTAACCCGACCTACGGCGAGCGGCAGTTGTCGCAGGAGCGCAGATTTCTGCGCGATGAGTGTTTCTGCAAATCATATTGCGGGTTTGATTATTGGAGCATGCAATGCAGTCTGAAAAAACCTACAACGTGCTGATGCTTTGCACCGGCAATTCCGCGCGCAGCATCCTGGGCGAGGTGTTGTTCAACACCTTGGGTCGAGGCCGTTTCAGGGCATACAGCGCCGGCAGCAAGCCGGCCGGGCGCGTCAACCCGGGCGCGCTGGAGTGGCTGCAGCACAACGGCATCAGCGCCGCGGGCTTGCGCAGCAAGAGCTGGGACGAATTTGCCGCACCGGGTGCACCCGAGTTCGATTTCATCTTCACCGTGTGCGACAACGCCGCCGGCGAAACCTGCCCGATCTGGCCGGGCAAGCCGGCCACCGCCCACTGGGGCATTCCCGACCCGGCCCACATCGAGGGCGATGAGGCGCGCCGCGCAGCCTTCAACAAGGCGGCGGAGCAGCTGTCGCGTCGCATCCAGCTGTTCATGGCATTGCCCATCGACAAGCTGGACAAACTGGCCCTCAAGGAAAAACTCAGCGAAATCGGCAAGATTCAGGATTGAGGCGCACGGCCACATGTTGCCACAGGAGCCCGATTCATCGGGCGATGGAACGCCAAACATCGCGCAGAAATCTGCGCTCCTACGCAGGATCAGGCCGGCTAATACAATTGGGAAGACATTCCCTGATTATTTCAGATGGTGGTAGAGCACTATGAGCATCTTTGAACGTTACCTGACGCTATGGGTCCTGTTGTGCATCGTTGTCGGCGTGGTGCTGGGACAGTTTTTTTCCGCCCCATTTCACTGGCTGGGCGGGCTGGAGGTTGCGCACGTCAATATCCCGGTTGGCCTGCTGATCTGGGTGATGATCATTCCCATGCTGTTGCGCATCGACTTCAGTGCGCTGCATGAGGTGGGCAAGCACTGGCGCGGCATCGGTGTCACCCTGTTCATCAACTGGGCGGTGAAGCCGTTTTCGATGGCGCTGCTGGGCTGGTTGTTCATCCGCCAGGTGTTCGCGCCCTATCTGCCGGCAGAGCAGCTCGACGGCTACATTGCCGGACTGGTGCTGCTGGCTGCCGCCCCTTGTACCGCGATGGTGTTTGTGTGGAGCAGGCTGGTGAATGGCGAGCCGCTGTTCACCCTGAGTCAGGTTGCCCTCAACGATGCCATCATGATCGTGGCGTTCGCACCCATCGTCGCCCTGCTGCTGGGCCTGTCTGCCATTACGGTGCCGTGGGATACATTGCTGGTGTCGGTAGTGCTTTATATCGTCGTGCCGGTGCTGCTGGCACAGCTTTGGCGCAAATGGCTGCTGGCGCGTGGCGCCGCCGTGCTGGAGCGCACCTTGCGCCAGCTCGGTCCGATTTCCATCGCGGCTCTGCTGCTCACCCTGGTGTTGCTGTTCTCCTTCCAGGGCAAGGCCATCGTCGCGCATCCGCTGATTATCGCCATGCTCGCGGTGCCTATCACCATCCAGGTGTATTTCACCTCCGGGCTGGCCTACTGGCTCAATCGCCGCATGGGCGAAGCCCATTGCGTGGCCGGCCCGTCCGCCCTGATCGGCGCCTCCAATTTCTTCGAGCTGGCGGTGGCAGCGGCCATCAGCCTGTTCGGCTTTGAATCTGGCGCGGCGCTGGCCACCGTGGTGGGCGTGCTGATCGAGGTGCCGGTGATGCTGTCGGTGGTGCATCTGGTCAAGCGCAGCCAGGGTTGGTATGAAGCAGGCAAAACAAATTGGCAGAAAGCCGGCCGAGCCGGCCAAATGAAGGAGCGTGAATGATGGAAAGCACCATGAAGAAATGTGGATCCAACGTTGCAGGAAGCACGAAATGGCTGGTGGGGGCGGCGCTGGGCATGGTGCTGTGGGCGCTGGTGTACAGCCAGCTGCAGCCCATGGTCGATGCGCTGGTGCGCATGCTCGGGCTGGACGTGACGTCGCATTTTGGCGAGGCCATGGCTTTCTTCCTGTTCGAGGTACCCAAGGTCATCCTGCTGCTGGTGCTGATCGTGTTCGTGATGGGGGTGGTCCA
>DATDDN010000133.1:0-5759 GCA_036523795.1 Gallionellaceae bacterium
AGGGCACGGTGCGCATCATTAACGTGTGCGGCGGGCATGAGCGCTCCATCTCGATGGCCGGATTGCGCAGTGCGTTGCCCGGCAATGTCGAGCTGATCGCCGGACCCGGCTGCCCGGTGTGCGTGTGCCCGGAAGAGGACGTGTACCAGGCGATACAACTGGCCCTGCATGCCAAAGTGATCCTGGTTGCGTTCGGCGACATGCTGCGCGTGCCGGTGAATGTGCCCAAGGGCGACATCCGTTCGCTGGAGCAGGCCAAGGCGGCGGGCGCGGACGTGCGGCCGATTGCCAGCCCGCGCGAAGCGGTGCAGATCGCGCGCGACAATCCCGGGCGCGAAGTCGTGTTCTTTGCGGCAGGCTTCGAGACCACCACCGCGCCGGCGGCGGCGATGCTGCTGGAAGGCGTGCCGGACAATTTGCTGATGCTGCTGTCGGGACGCCTGACCTGGCCCGCGGTGGCGATGCTGCTGGACTCGGGCCAGCCCGGCTTCGACGCGCTGATTGCACCGGGCCATGTCTCTACCGTGATGGGCCCGGAAGAATGGAATTTCGTGGTGGAGAAGCACAATATTCCTTCTGCGGTGGCCGGCTTCACCCCGGTGTCGCTGCTGGCCGCAATGTATTCGGTGCTGCGCCAGCTGCTCGAAGGCGAGCGCTTCCTCGACAACTGTTATCCCGAGCTGGTGCGCCCGGGCGGCAATCCCGCGGCGCAACGCCAGCTGGCGCAGGCCATGCGCGTGAGCGACGCCAACTGGCGCGGCATCGGCGTGATCCCTGCTTCCGGTTACACACTGGCCCCCGAGTTCACGCAGCTGGATGCGCGCCTGCGCTATCCTGATTTCGAGGTGGCCGGGCGCAAGCGCGCGGGCGAAATGCCGCCGGGCTGCGACTGCGCGCGCGTGGTGCTGGGCAAGATCAAGCCCAGCGAGTGCAAGCTGTACGGGCGCGCCTGCGTGCCCAAGTCGCCGATCGGGCCGTGCATGGTGTCGGACGAAGGCGCCTGCCGCATCTGGTGGGCCAGCGGGGTGAGGACGAATGCCGCCGTCGATGCCTGAAGCGCGGCGCTGGTTGCTGGGGGGAAGGGTGCAGGGGGTGGGCTTCCGTCCCTTCGTGTTCCGCCTGGCGCAGCGCCTGGCCCTGCCCGGGCGCGTGCAGAACCTGGCGGGCCAGGTGTTGATCGAGGCGGAGGGCGAGCCGGCTGCGCTCGATGCCTTTGCTGCCGCGCTGCTGGCCGAGGCACCGCCGCTGGCACGGCCGCTGATCGGCAGCGTGGAAAAGATTGCCGCGTCCGGCTGGAAACATTTCGAGATCGTCGACAGTGCGCGCACGGCCGATGCGCAGGTTCATGTTCCCCCCGATTACTTCCTGTGCGACGACTGCCGCCGCGAGATGCTGACGCCCGGCGACCGGCGCTACCGTTACCCCTTCATCAACTGCACCCAGTGCGGCCCGCGCTACACCCTGATGCGCAGCCTGCCCTATGACCGTGCCAGCACCAGCATGGCGAGCTTCGACATGTGCCCGGCGTGCCGCGCCGAATATGAAAACCCGCGCGACCGCCGCTTCCACGCCGAGCCGATTGCCTGCCCGCAGTGCGGACCGCAGCTGCAATGGGTGACCGGTGAGGCGCGGCTGGCGGGCGATGCCGCGCTGCAGGCTGCCATCGCCGCCCTGCAGCGCGGCGACATCCTGGCGGTGAAAGGCGTGGGCGGCTATCACCTGCTGTGCGATGCCACCCATGCGCATGCGGTGGAGCGCCTGCGCCAGCGCAAGCGGCGGCCGCACAAGCCGCTGGCGCTGATGTTTCCCTGGCAGGGCGAGGACGGCTGCGCGGCCGTGCGCAGCGAACTGGCGCTGGATGCGCAGGCACATGGCCTGCTGACCGATCCGCTGCGCCCCATCCTGCTGCTGCCGCGGCGGCCTGACTCCACCCTGCCGCAACAGATTGCCCCCGGCCTGCGCGAGATCGGTGCGATGCTGCCCTACAGCCCGCTGCACCACCTGCTGCTGGAAGGGCTGGGACGCGCGGTGGTGGCGACCTCGGCCAACCTCAGCGGAGAACCGGTGCTGACCGTCAATGCCGAAGTCGAGGCCCGGCTGGCGCAGGTGGCGGATGCCTTCCTGCACCACAACCGCCCCATCGTGCGTCCCGCAGACGACACGGTGATGCGCGTCGTCGCCGGCAAGCCGCGCCTGTTGCGCGCGGGGCGCGGCATCGCGCCGCAGGAGCTGGAGCTGCCGCGCGCGCTGGCGCGGCCGACACTGGCCGTCGGGGGCCATACCAAGAACACCATTGCGCTGGGCTGGGGCAAGCGCGTGGTGCTGTCGCCGCATATCGGCGACCTGGACGCCTTGCGCAGCATGGAGGTATTCGAGCAGGTGATCGCCGACCTGGAGCACCTGTACGGTGTGGAGCCGCAGGCCATCGTGTGCGATGCGCACAGCCAGTACGGCAGCAGCCGCTGGGCTGCCGGCCGCCGGCTGCCGCTGCGGCGGGTGTGGCACCATCATTCCCATGCCTCCGCGCTGGCGCTGGAACATGATCCGGGCAAGACCTGGCTGACCTTCACCTGGGATGGCGTGGGACTGGGCGAGGACGATACCTTGTGGGGCGGCGAGGCGCTGCATGGCAGGCCCGGTGCCTGGCAGCGCGTGGCGCGGCTGCGCCCCTTCCGCCTGCCCGGCGGCGAGCGCGCCGGGCGCGAACCCTGGCGCTCGGCAGCTGCGCTGTGCTGGGAGTCGGGTCTGGAGCGGACCGTGCCGGTGGCTGATCCGGCCCTGCTCAGAAGCGCCTGGGAGCGCGGCCTGAATGCGCCGCCCACCTCGGCCGCGGGACGCTTGTTCGACGCGGCAGCCAGCCTGCTTGGCCTGCTCGACCACGCCAGCTTCGAAGGGCAGGGTGGCATGTATCTCGAGAACGTGGCGGCCGGCCCGGCAGAGGCTATAGCACTGCCCCTGCGCACGGACGCCGGCGGCCTGCTCACGGCGGACTGGCAGCCGCTGCTGCCGGCGCTGTTGCGCGACGAGGTGGCGGTGGAGACACGCGCCATGCAGTTCCACTTGAGCCTGGTGCACAGCCTGGTGGCGCAGGCGCAACGCATCCGTGCGCAGCGGCCATTCGATGTGGTGGGGCTGACTGGGGGCGTGTTCCAGAACAAATTGCTGGCCGAACTTGCGCTAGCTCAACTTGCGGCGGCCGGCTTTGCCGTACATTTACCCGAACGCGTGCCCTGCAACGATGGCGGCATCGCAGTGGGACAACTGGTGGAGGCGTTGTTTTCAAATGAGTGAATCACATATCAGCCTGGCCCACGGCAATGGCGGGCGCTACATGCGCGAACTGATCGAGGGGGTGTTTGCGCGCCACCTCGCCAATCCCCTGCTCAATGTGCAGGCTGATGCGGCCACGCTGCCGCCCCTGGACGGCATGCTGATGATGACCACCGACGGCTTCACCGTGCAGCCGCTGGAGTTTCCCGGCGGCACCATCGGTTCGCTGGCGGTGCACGGCACGGTCAACGACCTGGCGGTGTCGGGCGCGCGGCCGCATTACCTCACGCTGAACGCCTTTATCGAGGAGGGCTTCGACATTGCGCAGCTGGAGCGCATCATCGCCAGCCTCGCCGAGGCCGCGCGCGAGGCGAATGTGCTGGTGGTGGCCGGCGACACCAAGGTGGTGCGGCGCGGCGAAGGCGGTGGCCTGTACCTGGCCACCACCGGCGTGGGCGTGCGCCCGTCGCATCTGCAGCTGGGCATGGAGCACATCCGCGCAGGCGACGCCGTGCTGGTGAGCGGGCCGGTGGGCGATCACGGCATCGCGGTGTTGCTGGCGCGCGAGCAGTTTGGCCTGAGCGGTGAACTGAGATCTGATGCGGCCAGCGTGCTGCCGCTGACGCAGGCGCTGGCCGCGCTGGACGGCCTGCGCTTCATGCGCGACCCCACGCGCGGCGGCATGGCCACGGTGATGCATGAAATCAGCCGCGCCACCAATATGGAAATCCGCCTGCAGCAGACCGCAATCCCGGTGCGCGAGCAGGTGACGGTGGTGTGCGAAATGCTGGGCTATGACCCGATGTTCCTCGCCTGCGAAGGGCGCGTGGTGGCGGTGGTGGCGGCCGAGCAGGCTGACGCTGCGCTGGCTTGCCTGCAGGCCTTGCCGCAGGGGCGCGAGGCCGCCATCGTCGGCCAAGTGCGGGAAGGGCGTGGACGGGTAGTGCTGGAAACCGAGCTGGGCGGACAGCGCATACTGGAAGAGCTGGAGGATGACCCGCTGCCGCGCATCTGCTAGCGTACTGAGTTGAAAGGTCGTCGAAGCAAAATGATCCAGCAAGAACAATGCACCTCGAAGAACTCTTCTTTTGGGGTGCCTGTAGGAGCGCAGATTTCTGCGCGATTTTCCAGAAAAAATCGCTCGCTGACTCGAGCTCCTGCACCATGCGAATTTCTGACTCAGGACACTAGCGGGCAATCTTACTTTTTCGTGACGGAAAACAACTGGAGTTGAACATGGATTTTACAAAGGCAGTGGATGCGCATGTGAGCTGGATCATCAAGCTGCAGGAGGCCATCGAGGGCGGGCAGAAGCTGGACCCGGCCGAAGTGGGCAAGGACACATTGTGCGAGCTGGGCAAATGGATCTACGGCGAAGGTGCGGTGCATCGCGACAAGCCGGCCTACCAGACGCTCAAGGCCAAGCATACCGAGTTTCACCAGAGCGCAGGCGAGGTGGTGCGCAAGGTGAACGAAAACGACCTGATGGGAGCGATCGCCATGGTGGACAAGGGCGGCGCCTTTATCCGCATCTCGACCGATACGGTGAACGCTATCATGAAGCTGAAAAAAGACCTGGGCGCGTAAGGGCGGGCCTGTCGCCTGTTGCGGTGCATCGCAAGTTCGTCGGTGCGCCTCAGGCCCCGGGATCGGGCCGGTTTCGTGCCCGGATGTAGGCCTCTGCTTCATCTACCGGCAGCGGCCTGCTGAAGTAAAAACCCTGGATCATGTCGCATCCTAGTTGCTTCAGATAATCATACTGCCGCTGCGTTTCCACCCCTTCCGCGACTACCTCCAGGCCCAGGTTGTGTGCCAGCGCAATGGTGGCTGAACAGATGGCCGCATCGCTCCGGTCGGTTTCAATGTCTTTTACGAAGGAGCGGTCCAGCTTGAGCGTATTCACGGGGAAACGCTTGAGATAGCTCATGGACGAATACCCCGTACCGAAATCGTCGATGGCCAGCCTGATGCCCAGGCTGTGCAGCATGCGCATGGTCTCAATGGTTTCCTGAGGGTTGTCCATGGCCATGCTTTCAGTGATTTCGAATTCCAGCTGTGCCGCTCCGACATTCTCGGCCACCACAATGGCGGAGACTACTTGCGCCAGATTCTTCTGGTGGAATTGCCGCGCCGAGAGATTGATAGACATCTGCAGCGTGGTCAATCCCGCCTTCTGCCACTGGTGCAGCTGGTGGCAGGCGGTGCGCATCACCCACTCTCCCAGTGGAATCATCAGGCCGGTCTCTTCGGCGATGGGAATGAACATGGCTGGAGAAATCATGCCCTTGTTCGGATGTTGCCAGCGCACCAGGGCTTCCACTCCGCAGACCTGGCCGCCGCGGACGTCGATCTTGGGTTGGTAATGCAGCACGAACTCGCCTCGCTCGAGTGCGCTGCGCATGTCGTTCTCCAGCTCCAGTCGCTCCATTGAAGCCTGGTTCATGGCGGCCTCGAAGAACTGGTAATTGTTGCGGCCTCTGGATTTGGCG
>DATDDN010000134.1:0-7226 GCA_036523795.1 Gallionellaceae bacterium
GCGGCCATCCTCCCATTCGGGAATGGCGCCGACGATCACCTTGGGATTCTGGTAATGCACCGTGTCACAGACCGTGCACACGTAACGCTCGCGGCTGTCATCCTGCGGGGTACGCAGCATGACGGGAGCGCCACATTCGGAGCAGTATTTCATGTCGTTCCGTTACCCGCTTACCAGAAACGCCACCATGGCTTTTCGCCGATGATGTATTTCTGCGTGCCGGGCTTGATGCCGTCCTTGGCCACGTTCAAGTCGAGCACGCGTTGCGTGTCGTCACGCAGGTCTTTCTGGCCCATGGCGTCGTAGGCCTGGATCATGATCTGCAGGGCATCGCGGGTCTGCGGCGTTTCCGGAAATTCCTTCAGCACGTTGTTGGCGCGATTGACGGCAGCCACATAGGCGCCGCGGCGCAGGTAGTAGCTGGCTACCTGAATCTCGGCGCGGGCCAGCAGGTCGGTCAGGTACTGCATGCGAATGCGCGCATCCGGCGCATAGCGGCTGTCCGGGAAGCGGGTGACCAGTTCGCGGAAGGCGTCGAAGGAATCCTTTGCGGATTGCGGGTCGCGTTCGGCCGGGTCCTGCTGCGACAGGCGCTGGAGGAAGCTGTTGTTGTCGATGAAATTGATCAGCCCCTTGAGATAGAGCACGTAATCCAGATTAGGGCTGTTCGGATACTGCTTGATGAAGCGATCCGCTGCGGTGAGCGCTGCCTCGGGCTCCTCGTGCTTGTAGTAGGCGTAGGCAATTTCCATCTGCGCCTGTTGGGCATAGCGGCCGTAGGGGTAGCGCGACTGCAGGGTCTCCAGCGACTTGATCGCCTTCTCCAGGTTGCCATCCTCCATGTCCGCCTGCGCTTGCGCATACAGTTCTTCGGCAGGGACCTTGTTGGTCAGGTCCTGCGCCTTGGGGTCGACGTGGGAGGAGCTGCATGCAGCTAACGTGAGCAGCAGGAAAACGGCTAAACTATGACGCATGACAGAATCCGAAAAAATAGTACGCGATTATAGCAAAGTTAAGCCCGCCACCGCGCGCCCGGATGGCGACGATGACGATGCCGACTTGGACAGCGAAGGCGGCTCGCCCCTGCATTTCCGCATCACCGGCGAATACGCCGGCATGCGGTTTGACCAGGCACTGGCCAGATTGTTGCCGGAATATTCGCGCAGCCGCCTGCAGGAGTGGGTGACGCAGGGCTGCGTCACCCTCAACGGCGGGCCTGCCAGCGTGAAGCAGAAGGTGTGGGGCGGCGAGGAAATACGCGTGCTGCCGCAAAGCCATGCCTCCGAACAGCCCTACCTGCCCGAAGACATTGCCCTCGACATCGTGTACGAGGACGCCAGCATCCTTGTCGTCAACAAGCCGGTGGGGCTGGTGGTGCATCCCGGCAGCGGCAACTGGGAGGGCACCTTGCTCAATGCGCTGCTGCACCATGATCCGGCGCTGGCCGAGGTGCCGCGCGCCGGCATCGTGCACCGCCTGGACAAGGACACCAGCGGCCTGATGGTGGTGGCCAAAACGCTCACCGCGCAGACCGACCTGGTGCGGCAGCTGCAGGCGCGCACGGTCAGCCGCGAATACCTGGCGCTGGCCTATGGCGAGGTCAGGCGTGCCGGCACCGTGGATGCACCGATAGACCGCCACCCCAGCCAGCGCACCAAGATGGCCGTGGTGCAGGGCGGCAAGCCGGCGGTGACCCACTATGTCGTGGCCGAGTCCTTCCCGGGCTGCACCCTGCTGCGCTGCAAGCTGGAGACCGGGCGCACCCACCAGATCCGCGTGCACATGGCGTCCATCCAGCACCCGCTGGTGGGGGACCACACCTATCTGAAAGGGCCGCAGAAAGGCCCTGCGTACATGCGCGAGCTGCTCACTGCCTTTCCGCGCCAGGCTTTGCACGCCGAGCGCCTGGGCCTGCAGCACCCGCAGACCGGCGACTGGATGAGCTGGCAGGTCGCCATGCCTGCAGACATGCAGCAGCTGCTGGCAGATGTACGCCGCCTGGCGGCCACGCACGGGGCGCAGGCATGAGTCTGCTCGAACACTGCATCATTCCCGACTGGCCCGCACCGCCCAATGTGAAATCGCTGCAGACCACGCGCCAGGGCGGACTCAGCCAGCCTCCGTATGACAGCTTCAATCTGGGCACCCACGTCGGTGATAACCCTCTGGTCGTCAATCGCAACCGCATGCTGCTGGCTCCCCTGATGCCCAGCGAACCGGTGTGGATGAACCAGGTGCACGGCGTGCATGTGGTGGATGCCGGGCACGCCGGCTGCGCGCCACAGGGCGATGCCAGCGTGTCCGTACATTCGGGTGCGGTGTGCGTGGTGATGACCGCGGACTGCCTGCCGGTGCTGCTGTGCGACGAGCAGGGCACGGTGGTCGGCGCGGCACATGCCGGCTGGCGCGGCCTGTGCGATGGCGTGATCGAAGCCACTGTGCAGGCCATGAATGTGCCCACCGCCACGCTGATGGCCTGGCTGGGGCCGGCGATAGGCCCTGCTGCATTCGAGGTGGGCGATGAAGTGCGCGCAGCATTTGTCGCACATCAGCCCGAGGCAGCGGGCGCCTTTGTGGCGGGAGTGCCGGGCAAGTGGCTGGCGGATATTTTCATGCTGGCAAGGTTGCGCCTGCAGGCGCTGGGGGTGACGCGCATCCATGGAGGCGGCGTGTGCACCTACAGCGATGCGGAACGGTTCTATTCCTATCGCCGGGACGGGGTGACGGGTAGGATGGGAACATTTATCTGGTTGAAGTAACTGTCGACGGGGCAGGAGACTCCATCTGGCGGGCGCCTCAAGACTTGCTGAACGAGCGGCGGCCTGTATATTGAAATATCCGGATCGGGGCTCTAGCGCCGCCTCGATTCACTACCTCTTCCGTTCCCTGCGCTGCAAGCTACCCTCCACAACAACAAACGCCGTGTTGTTTCCTTCTTCACGTTTTCTTTCCGCAATCCCCGCACAAACATTGCCACTTGTCGGCAGGTTGTTCTGCAGCTGGGTATCTACAGACTGTATGCAAAAAACACCTGAAAGGCGTTATTGGGTGATCCGAAGCAGTGGTCTATATTCTTGTCCTTGAAATTTGGTGCGGAGTGACTGGCCAAGTTCTGGCCCGTTTCTCGCCATCCCACCAGGATGCTCCGGAAGAGCCCTCGCAGCGACTTCTACGCATTCGTCATACATCAGGGAGTTAACGCATTCCTTATGGTTCAAGGAGTCAATCATGAAATTAGGTACCCCCACTCGCCTTGCTTCACTCATCACGCTCGCCTTGCTCACGAGCGTGCCGGCGACATTCGCCGCCACGGACACAGCCACTTTCCACGTCACTGCCACCGTTGATCCAGTCTGCACGGTATCGTCAGGCGGCGATCTGGAATTCGGCATGTATGCCGGCTCCCGGCTGGATGCGACAACGACCGTAAAAGTCACCTGCACCCTGGGCGAACCCTATACGGTGGCGCTCAACAATGGGCTACATTTCGACGGGACTCACCGCCGCATGGAAAAAATCGCTGCCTCCGATCATCTGCAATACGACCTCTACAGCGACGCAGGCAGAACTACTGCGTGGAATACCACGTCCACGGTGCCGGGTACCGGGACCGGCCTGGTGCAGTCGCTTGATGTCTATGGCCGGATCCCCGGCGGCCAGATCCTTCCTCTCGGTGACTACTCAGACACGATCACCGTTACGGTCAACTACATCTGAACCCGCGGCAGCTTTGCCGCAGCGGCACCGCCCTGCTCATGCATGAGGTGCCGCATCTTTTTTGAAGGAGGGGGAATGTTCGCCAGCTCGGCTTTTGCACGTCTGATGATGGCCACCGCACTCGCAGGTGCCATCGTTGGCGCCAGGGCCGGCTCGCTGACGGTAACCCCGGTCATCGTCAATCTGGATAGCAGGACGCTTGGCGCCGCGCTGACAGTCAGGAATGAAGGCAACGAGGCGCGCGTCATTCAGACCGAGTTGCTGCGCTGGACCCAGAAAAATGGTGCAGACGTGTACACCCCCAGCCACGACATCCTGGTCAACCCTCCCATTGCGACGCTGCAGCCAGGGCAGACCCAGACCGTCCGCATCGGCTTGAAGCGCGAGGTAGACAACGTGCAGGAGCTGGCTTACCGCCTGTATCTCACCGAGGTCCCTCCCCCCAGCGATCACTTCACCGGCATGCGCATTGCGCTGCGTCTGGGCGTGCCGGTGTACGTGTCGCCCAGGAGCAGGTCGAGCACACGGCTGGTGTGGCGGGCTGCGCGCACTGCAAGCGGGGCATTGCTGCTGACCTTGCTCAATGAAGGCAACCGCCACCTGCGCATGGACAGCTTCAGGGTCATGGATCCTGGCAGTGGCCAGGCACTGGGCGCATTGCGCTCGGCTCCGTTTACCTTGCTGGCAGGACAGGCGCGCCGGTACTCGCTGCCGCTTCCGGCAGGATGGACGGGCAGGCAGGTGAAGATGCTTGCCAACACGGCAGAGGGGCTGGCTGAAACCAGGGTTGATGTACCTGGGCCTGTCAGATAGGTTGCGCCGTCACTTCTGCTTGTCGTTTACCGGGTAATCGAATGCTCCAGCTTTGCTGCATGAGGGAACCGCATGGATACGCAGCGCGATCGGCCGCATTCAGGTGGCCACGAGGCAAACCAGGTTGGCAAATAGATGCTGGCGAGATCGGAACATCTTCATGCGGTACTGCTGACCTTGCTGGGTCTAACCTGCAGCATCACGGGGCACGCGCAGACGATGGCACAACCCGGGGCATCCACCCTGCAGTCGCCTTCCAGCAAGGGCGAGCTGCTGCTGGCAGTGCGCATCAATGGTGCCGCACAGCAGAGTAGTGAACGCATCATCACGCTCACCGACGGGCGGCTGGCCGCCAATGCGGAAGCGCTGCAGCGCTGGCGCCTGCGCATCCCGGCGGTCACACCGATTCCCTTCGAGGGTCAGGACTATTATCCGCTGGACGCCATTCCGGAGCTGCGCTACCAGCTGGACGAAGCGACACAGGAGTTGCAGATCGGGGTGCCTCCGGCCGCCTTCCTGCCCAGCGGCATCGGCGAGGCAAATGTGTTGCAGCGCAGCCCCAGCG
The DNA here is from genome assembly GCA_036523795.1 of Gallionellaceae bacterium. Classification (GTDB taxonomy): domain Bacteria; phylum Pseudomonadota; class Gammaproteobacteria; order Burkholderiales; family Gallionellaceae; genus 39-52-133. The sequence goes on from DATDDN010000134.1 coordinate 5,096, forward strand.
TCTCCCCCGGCGGTTTCTTCAATTATGACCTGCTTACCCAGCGCGACAGCGTAACCCAGACCGGCCAGGCCGGCGACGATACCGTCAGGCAGAGCAGCAGCGGCCTGTTTGAAGCGGGCATATTCAACCAGTACGGGGTGGGCACCACCAGCTTCCTGTGGCGCAACCCCGGTACGCCGCAGAATGTCACCCGGCTGGACACCGCCTGGACCCGGGACGATCCGGAATCCATGACGCGCTTCCAGGTGGGCGACAACATCACGAGCGCGGGCACATGGGGGCGCGCCGTGCGCTTCGGCGGCCTGCAATGGCGCAGCAATTTTGACACGCAGCCCGGTTTCATCACCTTTCCCCAGCCCGGCGCTGCCGGCATAGCCACGCTGCCTTCCACCGTGGACGTGTATGTCAACAACGCGAAGCGTCTCAGCCAGGCGGTGCCGCCCGGCCCATTCGAAATCAGCAATGTGCCGGTCATTACCGGCGCCGGTGATGTGCAGCTGGTGGTCACGGATCTGCTTGGCCGCCAGCAGGTCATCACCGATCACTACTATGCGAGCCGTTCGCTGCTGCGCGAAGGGCTGAGCGATTTCTCCTATGAGGCGGGCGTTGCCCGCGAGGATTACAGCCTGTATAGCAACCACTACGGACAGTCATTCGGGATCGCCACCCATCGCCATGGCGTAAGCGACCGCTTTACCCGCGAGCTGCGCGCCGAGGTGCTGTCCGATCAGCGGACAGCTGGCCTGGGCGGCATCTATCTGTGGCCAGCCGTCGGCACCGCCCAGGGCGCGCTCGCCGCAAGCAACGGGCCCGACGGCGGCGGCACCTTGGTGATGGCGGGGATTGAACATGTCGGCCAGGGAGTTTCCTGGAGCATACAGGACCAGGCCGGCAGCGAGGATTTTACTGAATTGGGCTGGGTGGTCGGCAGCGTCAGGCCGCGCCGCATACGGAGCCTGCTCCTGAGTTTTCCGATCGCCGGGCTGGGCGGATCGATGTCGCTCAGCAGCGTCAACCAGCAATACTGGGGACAGGCCGACAGCCAGCTGTGGTCCATCAGCTACAGCCGCAACCTGTCACGGGATTTCTTTCTCAGCGCGTACGCGACAAAAAGCACGACGAGCGAGACCGACCCCAGCTACGTCATCGGCTTCGCCATCGGCACATATCTGGGCGACCGCACTTCGGCCAGCATGCAGGTCAATCGGCAGCAGGCGGGCAGCGACACCATTCTGCAGGTCCACAGGAATCTGCCGGAAGGACCGGGGGTGGGCTATCGGCTGATGGCAGATCAGGGCCTCAACACGCGTCAGGAAGCAGAGGGCGCGTGGCAGACGGGCGTCGGCACCTACACCGCAGGTGCTTCGCACCAGGCCGAAATTTCCAGCACCCGGCTGGGAGCGAGCGGGGCCGTGGCATTTCTGGGCGGCTCGGCCTTCCTGAGCCGCCGCATCGATGACAGCTTTGCGGTCGTCGATGCCGGAGGCTATCCAGATGTGCGCGTCTATTATGAGAACCGCCTCGCCGGCACGACCGACAGTCAGGGAAAAGCGCTGATCCCGCACCTGCTCCCTTACCAGCAGAACCGCATCAGCGTGGAAGAAAGTGATCTGCCGATCGAAGCGCAACTCGACACGCGCGAGCTGTTCATCACCCCGGCACTGCGCAGCGGCGCCTACGCCGAGTTCCCGATCAGGACCATCCACGGCGGCACCCTGACCGTTGTCCTGGCAGACGGCTCATACTTTCCTGCCGGGGGCAAGGTAGTCATTCTCGACCAGAGCGAGGAGTACCCCGTCGGCGAGCGCGGTGAAGTGTTTCTGCCGGAGCTGCGCAAAACAAATCAGCTGTTTGTGGTCTGGAAAAATCAGGCATGCGAAATCACGGTGGACTTGCCACCCGATAGCCCGCCGCTTGCTGATCTGGGGCGCCGAACCTGTAGCGGAGTCAAACCGTGATGAACACCTGTTGCAAGAGGAGGAGGCCATGAAAGACACATTACGCCATTTCCTGATCCTGCTGCTGGCGCTGCCCCTGCCGGCCCCGGCAGCGTGCGCACTTTGCTCGTGCACGGTGAGTGCCACGGGCGTCTTCTTCAGAACGTACAATCCGCTTTCCGGCGGGAACGTGG
>DATDDN010000135.1:0-3479 GCA_036523795.1 Gallionellaceae bacterium
TTTACCAGCTCGTTCAGTTCCAGCACGGACATGCTGTCCAGAGCGGCCAAAAATGCGTCTTTATCAAATGCCATGATTTATTCCTCAATCAGTAAATTGTTAAACAGTTACGCAGCAGCGCCAGCTTTTTGATCTGCCACAGCCTTGAGTACCACGGCGGTGCGCGAGATCGGCGCCTTCATGACGCCCAGCAACTGTGCCAACAGAACTTCCTTGCTCGGTACGCTAGCCAGAGCGGAAACGGCAGCAGCATCGAGAACCTTGCCATTGTAGGCACCGCCCTTGATCACCATCTTGTCGTTGCCTTTGGCGAACTCGTTCACCACCTTGGCTGCAGCGACAGCATCAGCGCTGATGCTGTACACCAGCGGGCCAACCATCTTGTCCGCCAACGCCTCGAACGGGGTGCCCTGCACGGCACGACGTGCCAGCGTGTTTTTCAACACATGCAGATACACTCCAGAATTACGGGCATTTGCGCGCAACTTGGTGATGTCGGCCACCTGGACACCGCGGTACTCTGCCAGCACGATAGTCTGGGCAGTTGCCACTTGCGCACTGACCTCAGCCACTACCGCTTGCTTTTCTTGCAGATTAAGACTCAAAGTCTTCCTCCATCTTCACTCGGGACAGGCAATCGGAATTGCCACCCATCATTAATAACCGCGACCTCAAGTTACTGAAGAGAACATCACAACCGTTCAGACTTCCACTTGCGGGCACACCATCTACGTGGGTCAACGAGAAGCCTCGTTATTTAAATCATTGGCCAGGTTGCAGCCTCCGATACCTACGGTCTTTGACAAGCTGCCATATTGCCAGCAGTCCAAAGTCCTTTTGCGACACGGCTCGCGCCGCATCGCTGATTCATTGCATTACGCAGCCAGGCTGGCCTGTTCGACGCGAATACCGACACCCATGGTGCTGGAAATCGCGATCTTCTTCAGGTACACACCCTTGGAACTGGCCGGCTTCGCCTTGTTCAGGGCGTCGATCAGCGCCAGCATGTTTTCGCGCAGCGCAGCCGGCTCAAACGAAGCACGGCCGATGGTGCACTGCACGATGCCGTTCTTGTCGGTACGGTACTGCACCTGACCTGCCTTGGCGTTGCGCACGGCACCAGCCACGTCAGCGGATACGGTACCCACTTTCGGGTTCGGCATCAGGCCGCGCGGGCCGAGGATCTGGCCGAGCTGGCCGACGATGCGCATCGCATCCGGAGAAGCAATCACCACGTCGAAATCCATGTTGCCGGCCTTGATGCTTTCAGCCAGGTCGTCGAAACCAACCACGTCTGCGCCCGCGGCCTTGGCTTCTTCAGCCTTGGGGCCTTGCGCGAACACGGCTACGCGTACGCTCTTGCCGGTGCCCTTGGGCAGCACGACGGAGCCACGCACCAGTTGGTCCGATTTACGTGCATCGATACCCAGGTTCACAGCCACGTCGATGGACTCGTCGAATTTTGCCTTGGCAGTCTCTTTAACCAGATTCAGCGCCTCATCCAGGGAGTACAGCTTGCTGCGGTCAACCTTGGCAGCCAGGGCCTTGTAACGCTTGGAAACCTTAGCCATGTTATTTCACCCCTTCCACGGTAATGCCCATGCTGCGCGCGCTACCAGCGATGGTGCGCACTGCTGCGTCCATGTCAGCCGCAGTCAGATCGGGCATCTTGGTTTTTGCAATTTCTTCTGCCTGCTTGCGGGTCAGCTTGCCAACCTTGTCGGTGTGAGGCTTCTGGCTGCCCTTCTGCACGCCTGCCGCCTTCTTGATCAGAATGGTCGCAGGCGGAGTCTTCATGATGAAGGTGAAGCTCTTGTCCGCATAAGCAGTGATAACAACGGGAATCGGCAGACCTGGCTCGACACCCTGAGTCTGGGCATTGAATGCCTTGCAGAACTCCATGATGTTCAGACCGCGCTGACCCAGAGCCGGGCCGATGGGAGGGCTGGGGTTTGCTTTCCCAGCAGGAACTTGCAGCTTGATAAAGCCGACAATCTTCTTTGCCATTTTTGATACTCCTGTTAGTGGGTTAAACGCATGCCGCCATAGCTCCGACACGCTCCCCGTTTGTCACACCGGAATTTTCCGGCTTCCTGCATCAGGCTTTTTCGACTTGCCCGAAATCCAGCTCGACTGGCGTGGAACGACCAAAAATCGTCACCGCCACCCGCAATTTGCTCTTGTCGTAATTGACTGTTTCAACCGTGCCGTTGAAGTCGGTAAACGGACCTTCCTTGACGCGCACAGTCTCGCCAATCTCGAACAACACCTTGGGACGCGGCTTTTCAACACCCGCCTGCATCTGCTGCATGATGTTGTCCACTTCCTTCTGGCTGATCGGTGTCGGCTTCATGGCCGAACCGCCAATGAAACCGGACACCTTGGGAATGCTCTTCACCAGGTGCCAGGTCTCGTCAGTCATTTCCATCTCCACCAGCACATAGCCGGGGAAGAATTTACGCTCGCTGATGCTCTTCTGGCCGGACTTGAGCTCAACCACCTCTTCCACCGGCACCAGGATCTGGCCGAACTGGTCCTGCATGCCGGCGCGAGCGATACGCTCAAGCAGGGCACGATGAACACTCTTCTCAAACTGGGAGTACGTATGCACTACATACCAACGCTTCGCCATTACTCGACCCGCCCCATCAATTTGTTAACCACCAGCATCAGGCTTGCATCCACACCCCAGAGGAACAACGCCATCACCACGGCAAACAGCACAACCACACCCGTGGTCTGCAGGGTTTCCTTGCGGGTCGGCCACACTACACGCTTGGCCTCCGCCACCGAGTCTTTTGCAAAGCCAAAGAAACGCTTGCCCGGATCAGACGTCCAGGCAACAACCGCCGCCAGGACCAGACCCAGCAGCACAGACAGAATGCGCAACACAGCCGCACTGTCTTGCAAATAGTAAAAGCCAGCAATGCCGGCAACAATCAGCAGGAATGCCACGCCTAATTTGATTTTATCAGCCATGCGTGTCTGTCCCTTTACTTGTATTCCAAATTATCTGGCAGGCCAGGAGGGTCTCGAACCCCCAACCCTCGGTTTTGGAGACCGATACTCTACCAATTGAGCTACTGGCCTATAAACCTGTTACAAAACAGCATGCAGCGGGGCGAATACGCAACCCCGCTGCAAGCCGTTTTTTCAATTACGCAATAATCTTGGCAACCACACCCGCGCCAACGGTACGACCGCCTTCGCGGATCGCAAAACGCAGACCTTCTTCCATCGCTACAGGGGCGATCAGGTTGACGGTAACGGATACGTTGTCGCCTGGCATCACCATTTCGGTGCCAGCTGGCAGTTCAGCTGCGCCGGTCACGTCGGTGGTGCGGAAGTAGAACTGGGGACGGTAGCCCTGGAAGAAGGGGGTATGACGACCACCTTCATCTTTGCCCAGCACGTAGATTTCTGCGGTGAACTTGGTGTGCGGGGTGATGGAGCCGGGCTTGGCCAGAACCTGGCCGCGC
>DATDDN010000136.1:0-22864 GCA_036523795.1 Gallionellaceae bacterium
TCGGTTTTATTTCGACGATCAAGACAAGCTAACCGCAATTCAAGTGTGGCGCAACTATTCCGGGGTTGAGACGCAATTGATTGAAGAGAAAAAATTCTAAATGGCTGCTTACGCGAAGCCGTGATGTCAGCTCTGGGCACATTGTTGCCTGATGGCACCATCAATCAAACATCCCGATTGCTGCCGTTCGCGCATGTCGCCTTGGGTCGATTGCAGTCTGTGCAGTATTGATCGAGGGATTGCCCTGCTTTCATTCCACTGACCAGCCCACCGCATAGCGGAGGCTGGTTAGGCCGACGAGGACCGTCTGAGCGCGGAGCGCCAGTACGCGACCACGTCGATGCTGCGCGTCCTTCTAGCCCCTGAAGCGCAGGGAAACAGTGCGCAAGATCTCCTGCACACTTTCGCGCACCGTCATGCAACTGGTATCCACTTCCAGTTCAGGCCGCTCCGGCACCTCGTACGGCGCAGAGATCCCGGTAAAGTCCATGATTTCACCGGCGCGTGCCTTCTTGTACAAGCCTTTGGGGTCGCGTTGTTCGCACACATCCACGTTGACGGCCAGGTAGGTCTCAAGAAAGTGCGCGGAGCCGATAATGTCCCTGGCCATCGCACGATCCGCGCGATAGGGCGAAATGAATGACGTCACCACAAACACGCCTGCGTTATTGAACAGCTTGCATACTTCTGCAATGCGGCGAATATTCTCTGCCCGGTCATGCGGGGCAAAGCCAAGATCGCGGCTCAAGCCATGACGGACATTATCGCCATCGAGGACATAGGCCGCATGGCCATGCAGAATCAACTGCTTTTCCAGTTCTTGCGCAATGGTCGTCTTCCCCGAGCCACTCAGCCCTGTCAGCCAGATGGTGGCGGGCTCATGTCCCATCAACGCCATGCGCTCTTCCGGCATCACCTTGGTGTCGTGCCATGAGAGATTCTTGCTCATTACCTGGCTACCATGCCCGGGCAAGTGTGACTGCCTGTCGATTAAGATTTCTTCCATGCGTCCTCCGTCTATGAGTGCTGCAGTTGGGCAAACAAAATTCCGTGAATTTTGCTGTTGCTCGCTTGCCTCTGCGACCGAGTTGCACAGCCGGTCTGGCAGAGCAAACTCTGCCAGAGTAAATCTATCGACCTCCCATTTCAGCATTCAAACAGCTAGTTGACAAATCAGGATTGCCCCGATCAGGTGCCCAGATATGCGCGCTGGATAGCTTCGCTATCCAGCAGCCTCGCGGCCTGGTCGGTCAGGGAGACACGGCCGCTCTCCAGTACATAAGCGCGGCTGGCCAGTTCCAGCGCCAGTTTCGCGTTCTGTTCCACCAGCAGGATGGCAACCCCTTGCGCGGAGATCGCACGTATGGTCTCGAAAATTCTGGCCACCATCAGCGGCGCCAGGCCCATGCTGGGTTCGTCCAGCATCAGCAGGCGGGGCCGGCTCATCAGGGCGCGTCCCATCGCCACCATCTGCTGCTCTCCGCCGGACAGGGTACCCGCCAGTTGCACCCGCCTTTCGGCCAGACGCGGAAACAACGCATAGACCCGGTCCAGGTCCTGCGCGATTGAGGGCTTGTCGGCACGGCAGTAAGCGCCCATTTCCAGGTTCTCCGCCACACTCATGCGCCCGAAAATGCCCCGCCCCTCAGGAACGAGCGCGAGACCCTCGCGCACGCGCTGGTGCACCGGAATTTTCTGCAGTGAGCCTTGCGCATAGTGCAGCGTGCCCGTGCAGGACAACAGCCCGGCCATGGCCTTGAGGGTGGTGGTCTTGCCTGCGCCATTGCTGCCGATCAGCGCCACCAGCTCGCCCTCAGCCACCTCCAGATCCACGCCCTTCAGCGCCTGGATGCCGCCATAACTCACTTTCAGGTTGCGCACGCTCAGCAGGCTCATGCCGCACCTCCACCGATGTAGGCGGAGATAACCACAGGATCGTTGCGCACGGCATCCGGCACGCCTTCCGCAATCTTCCTGCCGTAATCCAGCACGGCCACGCGATCGCACAGGCCCATGATGAGCTTCACATCGTGTTCGATCAGCAGCACGGTGATGCCGCTGGCGCGGATGTCCTGCAGCAGCGCCTTCAGGCTTTCCGTTTCGGTGGCATGCATGCCGGCTGCCGGTTCATCCAGCGCCAGCAGGGTGGGCTCGGTTGCCAGTGCGCGGGCAATCTCCAGACGCCTTTGCTCGCCATAGGACAGATTGCACGCCAGCGTGTTGGAATGGCGCTGGATGCCGACCTGGCGCAGCAGCTCATGCGCACGCTGCACGATGTCGCGCTCCTCGCTGCGGGCCGCCGCATGCCGTGTGAGGGCGGCCCAGATCCCGCTGCAGGTGCGCACGTGGCGCCCCACCATCACGTTCTCGAGGATGGTCATGTTGGGAAACAGGCGGATATTCTGGAAGGTGCGCGCGATGCCGGCGTGCGCCAGCTGGTGCGGCTTGCAGCGCACGAATTGCCTCCCGGCAAAAGTAAAATGGCCCGCATCGAGCTGGTACAGCCCGGTCAGGATATTGAACAGCGTGGTCTTGCCCGCGCCATTGGGGCCGATCAAGCCGTAAATCTCGCCGCGTCGCACGTGCAGCGACACATCGGACAATGCCGCCAGGCCGCCGAAGCGCTTGCTTACGCCATCGAGCTGCAACAGGATGTCACTTGCTTGCGTCATACACCGTATCCTGTTCCTGTTGAGCCTCGCCATCGTGCGCTTCCAGCTCGCGCTGACGGCGCGTGGACGGCCACAGTCCCGCGGGACGCCACAGCATCACCAGGATCAGTGCCAGGCCGAAGAGCAGCATGCGCAGGCTTTCCGGGTCGATCAGCGTCCTGCCGAACAGCGCCTGCTGCACGGGTTCGGCGCCGTTGCGCAAGGCTTCCGGCAGCAGCACCAGCAGCACGCCGCCCAGCACCACGCCGCCGATGTTGCCCATGCCGCCCAGCACCACCATGCACAGAATCATGATCGATTCCATCAGGCTGAAACTCTCCGGGCTGACAAACCCCTGGAATCCGGCAAACAGGCCGCCGGCCACTCCGCCAAACGTGGCGCCCATGGCAAATGCCAGCAGCTTGATGTTGCGCGTGTTGATCCCCATCGATGCCGCAGCCACTTCGTCCTCGCGTATCGCCATCCAGGCCCGGCCTATGCGCGAATCCTGCAGGCGCAGCGACACGAAGATGACGAGCAGGGTCAGTGCAAGAAACAGGTAGTAATGCAGGTGCACCGCCGGCACGGCCAGGCCGAACAGTTCCTGGCTGCTGTTCAGGGAAAAGCCGCCCAGGCGCATCGGATCGATCTGGCTGATGCCTTGCGGACCGTTGGTGATGTTCACCGGCGCATTCAGGTTGTTGAGGAAGATGCGGATGATCTCGCCGAAGCCCAGCGTGACGATGGCCAGATAGTCTCCGCGCAGCTTGAGCGTGGGCGCGCCGAGCAGCACGCCGAACAGGCAGGCGAGCAAGGCACCGATGGGCAGGATGATCCAGAACGGCAGGTGCAGGCCGAATTGCGGCGAGGCCAGCAAGGCATAGGTGTAGGCACCCACCGCGAAGAACGCGACATAGCCCAGATCGAGCAAGCCGGCATAGCCCACCACGATGTTGAGCCCCAGCGCGAGCATGATGTACAGCAGGGCAAAGTCGACGATGCGCACCCAGCCGCGACCTAGCAGGGCATCGGTGGCAAACGGCAGCACGAGCAGCAGCAACGCAAGCGCGGTGAACGCCAGCCAGGCATTGCGCTTAGTCGGAAGCATTTTTTCCCGAATTTTCATCGTTCAAAAATCCCGTAGAAGCGTTGCGAGCAGGCAGAAGTGCAAGGAGCCGCACAGTGAGCGACGAGACATACCGTAAGGGTAGGCGAGGAACGAACGAGCACGCGACGCCGCAATTCTGTCGCGCAGTAGCTTATACGGGATTTTTCAGGCACGTTCTGCAACTCGCTCTCCCAGCAAACCGGATGGGCGGAAAATCAGCACCGCGATCAGCACCATGAAGGCAAACACGTCCTGATAGTTGCTGCCGAACACGCCACCGGTCAGCCCGCCGATGTAGCCCGCCCCCAGGCTCTCGATCAGGCCGAGCAGCACGCCGCCCAGCATGGCGCCGCGCAGGTTGCCGATGCCGCCCAGCACCGCCGCGGTGAAAGCCTTCAGGCCGAGCATGAAACCCATGTAGTAATGCACGATGCCGTAGTTGGCGCTGACCATGACGCCGGCCAGCGCTGCCAGCGCCGAGCCGACCATGAAAGTGGTGGAGATCACGCCGTTGATGTTCACTCCCATCAACGCAGCCGCAGACGGGTTTTCCGCGACTGCGCGCATGGCACGCCCCAGACGGGTACGATGCACCAGCGCCAGCAATCCCAGCATCACCAGCACCGCCACCAGCACGATGATTATCTGCACTTCACCGATCACCGCACCGCCGATGCTGTGCGATGCATTCGGCAGGAGTTGCGGAAAGGCATGGTACTCGCGCCCCCAGATGATCATCGCCAGCGTCTGCAGCACGATGGACACGCCGATGGCGGTGATCAGCGGCGCCAGGCGCGGCGCATTGCGCAAGGGCCGGTACGCCACGCGTTCGATGGTGTAACCCAGGGCCATGCACACGGCCACCGCCAGCAGCAGGCCGAGCAGCAAGGCCAGCACCGGCGACAATGCCGCGCCCAACAGCGCGTTGATCGCCATCAGGGCCACCATCGCGCCTACCATCACCACTTCGCCATGCGCGAAATTGATCAGGCCCAGGATGCCGTACACCATGGTGTAGCCCAGCGCGACCAGGGCATATACGCTGCCCTGCACCAGTCCGTTGATTATTTGTTGCAGCAGAATTTCCACTTGCGTTCCACAAAGAAAAAGCGACACGCAATGTGTCGCTCAGGGTCTGGCCTTACATCATCAGTGTGCCGCACCGCCCAGTGTCTCGACTGCCTGCCACTTGCCCTGCTGCACGCGATACACCGTGATGGCGCCGCCCTTGAGGTCGCCCTTGTCGTCAAACTCGATGTGCGCGGTCACCCCGTCATGCTTGATTGTTGCCAGCGCAGGCAGGTATTTGGCCGGCTCGGCCGAGCCGGCTTTCTGCATGGCGGCGATCATCACGTTGACCGCGTCGTAGCAGTACGGCGCATACAGCTGGATGGGCTGCTTGAATTGAGCCTCGTAGCGCTTTGCGAAATCGCGCCCGCCCGGCATCTTGTCCAGCGGCACGCCCGGCAGCGAAGCGTACATGCCTTCTGCGGCCGCACCGGCCAGGTCGATCATCTTGGGCGTGTAGCCGCCATCGGCCATCATGAAGGTGGCGTTCAGGCCGAGCGCCCTGAGCTGCTTGACCATGGGCACGCCCTGCGGATCCATGCCGCCGTAGAACAGCAGGTCCGGCTGCTTGCCCTTGACCGAGGTCAGCACCGCGGTGAAGTCCACGGCCTTGTCATTAGTGTATTCGTGCGCAACGATCTGCGCACCGTTCGCCTGCGCGGCCTTGATGAATTCGTCCGCAATCCCCTGGCCATAGGCAGTGCGGTCGTCGATCACCGCGATGGTTCTGGCGTGCAGATTCTTCGCGGCAAACTCGCCCAGCACCTTGCCCTGCTGCGCGTCGTTGGACATCACGCGGAATGCGTTCCTGAAACCCTGTGCGGTGTATTTCACTGCGGTGGCGGAAGGGGAAATCTGCGCGATGCCGTTGTCGTTATAGATGCGCGAAGCGGGGATGGTGGTGCCGGAATTGAGGTGACCGATGATGCCGTTCACCTTGGCATCGACCAGTTTCTGCGCCACGATGGTGGCCACCTTGGGATCGGTCTGGTCGTCTTCGCTGAGCAGTTCGAAACGCGCCTTGCGCCCGCCTATCATGATGCCCTGGGCATTGGCATCTTCGATCGCCATGCGCGTGCCGTTCTCATTGTCCTTGCCGATATGCGCCTGCGGGCCTGTGAGCGGCGCTGCGGCGCCAATACGGACCACCAGTTCGTCGCCTGAAGCAGCGGCTTGCGGCGCCTCGGATTTCTTGCACCCGGACAGGGCTGCGGCAAGCAGGGCAAAAAGGATCAGCGTACTGGCGTGGCGTTGCATAGTGAGTGATACCCGGTTTAAAAGTCAGCGGATTATGCGGAGCGCCTGACAGGCTGTCAATTTCCGCGCAACGCCCACAAAAAAGCCGGCTGACGCCGGCTTCCTTGCTGCATCTTCCGCAGACCGCTTACTTGGCCAACCCGAGGACGAACTTGACCAACAGGCGAATCTCCTCATCCTTGACCGCTGGAGAGTTGGCCGGCATCGGCATGGTACCCCACACCCCTGCGCCACCCTTGGCCACTTTCTGGAACATGCCTTCTTCCATCGGATAATCCTTGCCGTTGAACTTGTAAGTGGCAACGCCCTTGTACTTCCTCGCCACATCCATCCAGGACGGCCCCAGTTTCTTGCCTTCGATCACATGGCAGGCCGCGCAGTTGCTCTTGCGCGCCAGAGCCGGCATACCGTCGTCACCGATGGCGCCCAGCTCAATGACCGAGTCCTTGGCTGCGGCCGGCTTGGCGGCGGCAGCAGCAGCAGGTGCAGCAGGCTTCGCCGCCTCAGCGGCGGCGCCGGTTGATCCGCCCTTGTCACAAGCCGCCAGCAACAGTGTCGGCAAGATGATTACCATCAGTTTTTTCGTATCGAGCTTCATCATTCCATCCTTGAATTAATTTAAGTCAGTCAGATTCATTCGGCCAGTTCCGCAATGATCACGAAAAGGTTCTTGATGCTCGCTTCACCAACCCCCATCCCCTTACGAGGCATGGTACCCGGATTTCAGTAAAATTCGCCAGCTTTGGTCACGTGCTCGACAACTTTGCCGGCTGCGCGATGGACACTCTGTATTCCGGGAAACATCAATCCACTCGGGCCCGTCAGGTATTCTAACCAAGCCAAACCGCTTTACAAGCACCATCTAGAGCAATGCCCCGGACACCCCGGGGCCAGGACGACCGCTTATTTGGCAGCCTTCCCATTGCGGTTTGCCGTGTCACACGCATCCCGCATCTTGCCCTTGTGTTTCGCGTCGCGCGGATACGGGCATGGCTCACCGTTCTTTTCCAGGCAATCCTTCTTGGCGTGCTCATCGCATTTGTCGTGCACCTTGCCCGAAGCCTTGTCGAAGGGGCAGGGCTCGCCTGGCTTGTGCAGGGCCTCCTGGCGCATCTCGTGCATCGGGCATTTGTCCACGGGCGCTGCCGTCACGCCGCTGGCGGGCGCCAAGGTGGGTGCCGCTTCTGCGCCCCATGTCGGCGCCACACACACCACACCGGCAAAAAATACTGCTGCGATACCGCTTGCGTTCATTTCTACATCCTTTCCTGATTGATACGTTTTATAAATCCGATTGCAGTGCTTTACGAAATTCTTCCAGTTGCGTGATGGGCGGCAGGCAATGCGCGCCATGGCACAGCCAGGCCACCGGCTTGTGACTCACAGGCTTGCGCAATGGTTCCGGCAGACCGTCATCGTCTGTCGGCAATGCCACGCCGAACAGCCTGGCGCTGTACGTCTCGCGCAATGCAGCGCGCCATGGCGCCGTGGCCTCGACATCTCCGCGCAAAACGAGCATGGGCAAGGGCCGCAGCGATTCCTGCAGCAGCATCAGCAGGCTGGCAAAACCGTCCGGCTGTTGCGCCATCAGCGGGTAATAACGGCGCAGCACGCCGTCTGCCGCCTGCATATGGCGAGACTCTCCGGTGAGATGCCCAAGGCGCGACAACGCCAGCGCAGCCACAGCATTGCCGCTCGGCGTGGCGCTGTCGTGCACCGGCTTGGGCCGCTGGATCAGGGTTTCGTGATCGTGCGCCGTGAAGAAGAAATCGCCGCGCTCAGCATCGCGGAACTGCGCCAGCAACACCTTGGCCAGCGCCATGGCCCAGCGCAGGTCACCTGCCGCAAATTCCCCCTGCAGCAACTCCAGCTGCGCGTCGAGCATGAATGCGTAATCATCCAGGTAAGCGGCGAAGCGCGACTGGCCATCCTTGTGCACCGCCAGCAGGCGGCCGTTGCGCCACATGTGAGTGCGCACAAAATCGTTCGCCCGTCGCGCCGACTGCAGCCAGTCAGGGCGCTCGAACACGCGTGCGGCACGCGCCATGCCCTTGATCGCCAGGCCGTTCCAGGAGGCCAGGATTTTTTCATCGCGCCCCGGTCGCACGCGCGTCTCTCGCTGCTTCGCCAATGTGGCATTGGCGCTGGCCAGTCGCTGCGCGCACTCATCCAATGTCATGCCGAGCCGTGCCGCCACCTCAGGCAGCGGAAGTGCCACCCGAAAATGCCAGGCGCCCTCAAAATTGGGCGGCAGATCCAGTCCGTAATGCAGCCGGCAAATGTCGTACTCCTGCGGCGTCAGGACTGCACGCAACTCCTCCGGCCTCCATACATAGAACTTGCCCTCCTCGTGCTCGGAATCCGCATCCAGCGCGGAAAAATAGCCGCCCTCCGCCGCCTGCATCTCGCGCATCAGCCACGCCGCCGTCATTTCCACCACGTGCCGGAACAGGGGTTCCTTGCTCACCACCCAGGCATCCGCGTACAAGGCGAGCAGCTGGCCGTTGTCGTACAGCATCTTCTCGAAATGCGGAATCTCCCAGCGCTCGTCCACGCTGTAGCGACAGAAGCCGCCGCCGAGCTGGTCGAACACACCGCCTTGCGCCATGCATTTCAGGGTGTGCAAGGCCATGTGGCTGATGCGCGCATCCGGCTTGAAAGCGCCTTCACGCAGGCACAGCTCCAGATCCGAGGGATGCGGGAACTTGGGCGCACCGCCAAAACCCCCATGCTGCGCATCGAAATGCGCAGACATGGCGCGCATCGCCTCAAGCAGCGGTTGCGCCGTCATCTCGCCCTGCTGCAACGGCAGCTGCGCCGGCTGCAGCGCCATGGCCATGCTGGCGCCTTCCTGCACGACCTGCCCATGTTCCTCACGATAGAAATGCGCCACGCGCGTCAGCAGATCGGCAAATCCGGGCAACTGGTAGCGCGCCGTCCGGGGAAAGTAGGTCCCGCCGAAGAAAGGCTGCTGTTGCGGCGTGAGGAACATGGTGAGCGGCCAGCCGCCGGGGCGACCGGCCATCACGCTGTGCGCGGCCTGGTAGATGTGATCGAGGTCGGGACGCTCTTCGCGATCCACCTTGATGTTGATGAAGTGCTCGTTCATCAGGGCGGCCACTTCCGCATCCTCGAACGATTCGTGCGCCATCACGTGGCACCAGTGGCAGGCCGAGTAGCCTATCGACAGCAGGATGGGTTTGTCCAGCTTGCGCGCCAGGGCCAGCGCCTCTTCACCCCAGGGATACCAATCCACCGGGTTTTCGGCGTGCTGCAGCAGATAGGGCGAGGTTTCCTGCGCAAGATGGTTGGACATGGCTGGTGCTCCTGGTTTACCTCCCGCGCAATCTCCCCTTACTTTCTTTCCAGCTGAGATACGTCGCGCACCGCGCCCTTGTCGGCACTGGTGGTCATCGCCGCATAGGCACGCAGTGCGGCGGATACCGTGCGTTCACGCTGGGCCGGCTTCCACGCCTGCGCACCCTTCTCTTCCATCAGCAGGCGGCGGTGTGCCAGTTCGGCATCGGGAATCGCCAGGCGGATGGTGCGATTGGGGATGTCGATCTCGATCGGATCATTTTCCTGCACCAGGCCAATGGCGCCGCCCTCGGCCGCTTCCGGCGAGGCGTGGCCAATGGACAGGCCTGAGGTGCCGCCCGAGAAGCGGCCGTCGGTGAGCAGCGCGCACACCTTGCCCATACCCTTGGACTTCAGGTAGGAAGTCGGGTACAGCATCTCCTGCATGCCGGGGCCGCCCTTGGGACCTTCGTAGCGGATCACCACCACATCGCCGGCGACGATCTGGTCGGCCAGAATCGCCTCGACCGCGCTGTCCTGGCTTTCAAACACGCGCGCACGGCCGTGGAACTTGAGGATGCTCTCGTCCACGCCGGCCGTCTTCACGATGCAGCCGTTCTCGGCGATGTTGCCGTAGAGCACGGCGAGGCCACCGTCCTGCGAGTAGGCATGCGCCTTGTCGCGGATGCAGCCGTTGGCACGGTCGTCATCCAGCGTGGGGTAACGCATGGCCTGCGAAAACGCGACCTGCGTCGGCACGCCGCCGGGCGCGGCGCGGAAGAAATCCTTTACTGCCTGATCACTGGTGCGCTTGATGTCGTATTTTTCCAGCGCCTCGCCCAGGGTCCTGCTGTGCACGGTGGGCAGGTCGCGGTGCAAGAGTCCTGCGCGATCCAGCTCGCCGAGGATGCCGATCACGCCGCCGGCGCGATGCACGTCTTCCATGTGGTACTGCTGCGCGCTAGGGGCCACCTTGGACAGGTGCGGCACGTGGCGCGACAGGCGGTCGATATCCTGCATGGTGAAATCCACGCCGCCTTCGCGCGCCGCAGCCAGGAGGTGCAGCACGGTGTTGGTGGAACCGCCCATGGCGATGTCCAGGTTCATCGCGTTCTCGAACGCCTGGAAGGTGGCGATGCTGCGCGGCAACACGCTGGCATCGTCCTTTTCGTAATAGCGGCGCGCCAGCTCGACGATCAGGCGGCCTGCTTGCAGGAACAACTCCTTGCGGTCGGCGTGGGTGGCCACCAGCGAGCCGTTGCCGGGCAGGGCGAGGCCCAGCGCCTCGGTCAGGCAGTTCATCGAGTTGGCGGTAAACATGCCGGAGCAGGAACCGCAGGTGGGGCAGGCGGAGCGCTCCAGCTCGTTCACCTGTGCGTCGCTGAACTTGCTGTCGGCGGCGGACACCATGGCGTCCACCAGGTCCAGCATGATGGTCTTGCCTTCCCAGTTGACCTTGCCCGCTTCCATCGGGCCGCCGGACACGAACACCACCGGGATGTTCAGACGCATCGCGGCCAACAGCATGCCGGGGGTGATCTTGTCGCAGTTGGAGATGCATACCAGCGCGTCCGCGCAGTGGGCATTCACCATGTATTCCACGCTGTCGGCGATCAGCTCGCGGCTGGGCAGCGAATACAGCATGCCGCCGTGGCCCATGGCGATGCCGTCGTCCACGGCGATGGTGTTGAATTCCTTGGCCACGCCGCCCGCCTTCTCGATCTCGCGCGCCACCAGCTGGCCCATGTCCTTCAGGTGCACGTGGCCGGGCACGAACTGGGTGAAGGAGTTGGCCACGGCGATGATGGGTTTGTCGAAGTCGCCTTCTTTCATGCCGGTGGCACGCCACAGGGCGCGGGCACCGGCCATGTTGCGACCGTGGGTGGTAGTGCGGGAACGATAGGCTGGCATGTTGCGATTCCAAAAGGTTTAGCGAAACGTTAATTCTAAACCAGCGCGAGCGCCGGCGCTGCACCTTTGCAGCCTGGAAATACCCGGGCGGCAGCCGGGCTATTCCGGCATGGCGGGCAGCTCTTCGAAGCCCAGGAAATACTGTTCGCCGCGGAAGTCCATGACCAGACCACCTTCAGCAGGCGTCCTCCCCAGCCGCAGCAGGTCCGCATCCGTCAACGCGACCCGCTTGTGGCCGTCGCGCGAGAAGCTGAACACGCCATTACGCCACTGGTAGACCTGGTCCAACTTCTGCTCGAAGCTGTAGGCATGGTGATGATCGTTGAAATAGTCCGAGAACCTGCCCCGCCCCAGATATATCGGGTTGGAGCCTTCGTAACCCGTTTTGGCATAGGTCGCGGAATCTGTGTTGAGGAAATACACCCAGTCACCCGGCACGAAGTTGCCCGGCGCGACCTGGCGCTTGACCCGCAGCAGCTTGCCCGGCCGCGGGCGCTGGCGGCTCTGGTAAGCACTTTCGAAATCCCACATGGCCTCCGGCTCGACATCGACCAGCGGGTCGTTGTCCATATACAGCCTGTGCTCCAGCTGTTGCAGGCGCTCGGGATCCTTCTTCACCCTGCGGTAGAAATCCAGCATGCCCTGCACGATGACCATCTTGGCCGCGGTGTAGCAGCCGAATGAATAGCTTTCCGGCTGCAGGAACACATCGCTGAGTGCCTCATGCAAGGGAATGTTCGGAACAGGCGTGCCGCGATCCCAGTATGCCTTGTTCCATTGTGCAGCCTCGCCATCCGGCCAGACCCAGTTGAGAACCGCCGCCCACGCAGCCGTATTCTGACGTATGCCCACATGATCCTTCAGCGCTTCCACATCGCAGGCGCCGCCCCTGAACTCGGTCAGACGCCCGTGCTGCAGCATCGTCAGGACGATCTCCTTCCTGGAAACCACCGCAATGGTTCTCTCCCTGCCAGACCTCGCGGGCAGACTGACCATCTCGTCGCGTATCCCGAATGCGGGCCGCTGCGCAAAATCCAGGGTGGTGAATTCGTTCCCAGGCGTATTCAGCACATAATTCAGCACGCCCCTGTCTGTGTCGAGGTGCTTGACTACCAGAGCGGACGCGATCCCCAGCGAAGCGAGATAGTCATCCATCTCCAGCGCCACCACCTGCACCTGGTCCGGCGCGCACACAAAGCGTATACCCTCAGCGACAGGCGCCGGCCCTGTCCCACTCGGGCTGCCAGCAGGCTCCGCGCAGGCGGGCAGCACCAGAATGGCCAGCAGCCATGCCGCGCTTTTCGGTAATTTCGTCATGTTGCCTGGCTTCCGCGTTGAACTGCATTGATCGTGGACAGTCGCGTCAGACCGCGCTTGCCGGGTTGGTTCACACAATTTTCACGCGACCCGCGTCAAAACCCTTCGGTATTGTAATCTCTGCGACCTTTGTCGTGATAATCTGCCCGCCCGTCTGCTCGCCGAGCGAGCCCCCAAATCGAATCACGTATAATTTTCGCACCTGAAACCGCGCTCCATCATGCTGACTCACCCTCAATTCGACCCCATCGCCATTCATCTCGGCACCTTCTTTGGCCACTCTTTTGACGTGCATTGGTACGGTTTGATGTATCTGCTCGGCTTCCTGCTGTTTCTGTGGCTGGGCAGGCTGCGCCTGCGCACACTGCAGCGCCCCGGCTGGGACGCCAGGATGCTGGATGATCTGCTGTTTTACGGCGTGCTCGGCGTGGTCATCGGCGGGCGCATGGGGGAGGTGCTGTTTTACAAGCCCGGCTACTATTTCTCCAATCCGCTGCAGATTCTTGCCGTATGGCAGGGTGGCATGTCTTTCCATGGCGGCTTTATCGGCGTCATGCTGGCGATGGCCCTGTTCGCGCGCCAGCGCAAGCTGCAGTGGCTGCAGCTGATGGATTTCATCGCGCCGCTGGTGCCGCTGGGCCTGGGCGCCGGACGCATCGGCAACTTCATCAACGGCGAACTGTGGGGGCGCCCCACCGATGTGCCCTGGGCCATGGTGTTCCCCAAGGTGGACGCTGTACCGCGTCACCCCTCGCAGCTGTATGAGTTTGCCCTGGAGGGGCTGGCGCTGTTTGCGTTGCTGTGGCTGTATTCGCGCAAACCGCGTCCGGCCGGCGCCGTGTCCGGCCTGTTCCTGATCGGCTACGGCAGCTTCCGCTTCCTGGCCGAATTCACACGCACGCCCGACGACGGCATCTTCGGCCTGATGACTTTCGGCGTAAGCATGGGCCAGTGGCTGAGCCTGCCCATGGTTGCCGCCGGCATCGCGCTGATGGTGTGGGCACATCGTCCATCGGTGCCTCCCGCCAGAGGAACAAGCCGATGAAGAAAACTCTTTCGCTGGGGGCACTGCCCCTGCTGCTGTGCGGGCTGGCGGTTCAGGCGGGGGCCGCCGAAGACTCGCTGCAGTGTGCACGCATGGTGGATGATGCGGCGCGCCTGAAATGTTACGACAGCTTCACGCAGCAGACTGCTGCTCAGCCCGCGCCTCCCGCCATTGAAGAACGCAGCTATCTGAATCGCTCCTGGGATCTGGACAACAAGGATGATGACCTGCTGGGTGAAAAGCTCTCGCCATTGCGCCCCTACCGCCCCAGCTACCTGATCGCACGCAAGACCAACCAGCCCAACGTGCTGCCGGTATCGCCAGCACCAGGCCACATCACCACGACTTCCGCTGACACGGACAGCATGGAGCTGAAATTCCAGTTCAGCCAGAAGGGCAAGATACTGAATTCGCGCAGCTGGCACTTTCTGGGCTTCACCAGCTTCCGCCTGTGGGGCGCCTATACCCAGCAGTCGAGCTGGCAGGCATTCAATTCGCAGGATTCCTCGCCGTTTCGCGAAACCAATTACGAGCCTGAGCTGATCGCCACCATGGGCACCGGCAACTACTACGGTCTGAAGCTGGTCAACCTCGGCCTGGTGCATCAGTCCAACGGGCGCGACCTGCCCGGTTCGCGCAGCTGGAACCGCATGTACCTGCAGGGCGGCTGGGAAACAGACACCTGGTCAGCACTGGTGCGCGCCTGGTGGCGCGTGCCTGAAAGCCCGGAACACGACGACAACCCCGACATCCAGGACTATATGGGGCGTGGCGATATCCTCTTGCGCTGGGCACCGCTGGACGAAAGCCAAGTGGTCAACATCCTGCTGCGAAACAACCTCAGCGGCGAGCAGAACCGCGGCTTCATCCAGATCGACTGGGCCACCCCGATCACACTGACCCAGTCCACCCGCCTCCATCTGCAATTCACCAACGGATACGGCGAGAGCCTGATCGACTACAACTATCGCCAGACCACGCTGGGGCTGGGCGTTTCGTTCCGCGACTGGTAAGCGTTATTCTTGACACGCCTGCCGTCCGGCCGCGATACTGAAAAGATCGTATTCATACAGGTTTTACGTCTTGAACGATATCTCACTGGGCAGCCTGTTCATTGCCCTTGCGGTCATCATCGTCTGCGCCGGCTTCTTTTCTTCTTCCGAAACCAGCATGATGGCGATCAATCGCTATCGCCTGAATCACCTGGTGCGCAAGGGCAACAAGAGCGCAAAACTGACGGCAAAGTTGCTGACGCAGACCGACAAGCTGCTCGGTTCCATCCTGCTTGGCAATACCCTGCTCAACGTGGCAGCAGCGACACTGACCGAAATCATCATCTTTCGCCTGTTCGGCCATGACAACAGCACGGCCGTATTGCTGGGCACCCTGAGCATCACCTTCATGTTGCTGGTGTTCAGCGAGATCATGCCCAAGGTGGTGGCCGCCAGTCATGCCGAGCGCATCGCACTGCCGTCCAGCTACGTGCTGGCGCTGCTGGTGAAGCTGTTTTATCCCGTCGTGTCCATCGCCACCGCCCTGGTGCGCCTGGTGCTGTGGCTGGCGCGCATCAAGGTGCAGACCGACCAGAGCAAGAGCAAGCTGAGCATGGAGGAACTGCGCATGCTGGTGCTGGAGGCGGGCAACTTCCTTCCGCGCAGGCACCAGAAGATGCTGCTCAACCTGGTCGACATCGAACGCACTGCGGTCAACGACGTGATGGTACCGCGCAACCAGATCGAGGCGCTGAACCTGAACGCATCACCTGAGGTGCTGCGCGAACAGCTCGCCACCTGCCACCACACGCTGCTCCCTCTGTATGAGGGCGCGCTCGACAACATCGTCGGCATCCTGCATGTGCGCCGCGCGCTGGCCCTGGTGCAGCGCGAAGACTTCTCTGCCGACGATCTGCGCGAACTCATGCAGGAGCCCTATTTCATCCCTTCTGAAACCACCCTGCTGTCCCAGCTGCAATATTTCCAGGAACGCCACCTGCGCCTCGGTCTGATCGTGGACGAGTACGGCGAACTGCTGGGACTGGTGACACTGGAAAACATCCTGGAAGAGATCGTGGGGGAATTCACGACCCAGTCACCTGCGCAAACCGGCAAGTTCATGACCATGCCCGATGGCAGCCTGGTGGTGGAGGGCAGCACGCTGCTGCGCGACCTCAACCGCAAACTGGGCCTGCACCTGCCGCTGGACGAGGCCAAGACGCTGAACGGCCTGATCCTCGAGCATCTGGAGGACATTCCCGAGGCCGGCACCAGCCTGAAGATCAGCGGCTATCCGATCGAGATCATCCAGACCCAGGATCGCGTGGTCAAGGTCGCCAAGATCTTCCCACGTCCGCCCGAACCGCGACCCTAGCGGCTTTGACAAAGCGGGCAAAGCCGGGCATGATGAAGTTCGTTTGTTTTCATGTAGTAGTATCACTTTGTTGATACTGGAACCCGCAATTCTCATCGACGAAATTTCGCTAAGGTAACGCCATGGCCACTGCAAGCAAAGCTGCCCCTCCAAGATCTGGACCGAAGGAGATCACCTACAGCTGGGAAGGCAGGGACAAAAACGGCAAGACCGTCAAAGGCGAAATGCGCGCGTCCGGAGAGGCAGGGGTTTCCGCCTATCTGCGCCGCCAGGGAATTCAGGTTTCGAAAATCGCCAAGGCTCGCAACCGTACCAAAAAGATCACCGAAAAAGACATTGCCCTGTTCACCCGCCAACTGGCCGTCATGCTCAAATCCGGCGTTCCCTTGCTGCAGGCATTCGACATCGTGGGCAAGGGACACAACAACCCCTCGGTTGCGCGCATGATCATGGACATCAAGACCGACGTGGAAACCGGCAGCAGCCTGGAAATGGCCTTTCGCAAGTTCCCGCTGTATTTCGATGATCTCTTCTGCAACCTGATTGGCGCGGGTGAAGCGGCCGGTATTCTGGACAACCTGCTGGACAAGATTGCGACCTACAAGGAAAAGATCCTTGCCATCAAGAGCAAGATCAAGTCCGCCCTGTTTTACCCGGTGTCCATCATCGTGATCGCCTTCGTGATCACCGCGGTGATCATGATCTTCGTGATCCCGGCCTTCAAGGAATTGTTCAAGAGCTTCGGCGCCGACCTGCCGACGCCAACGCTGGTGATCATGGGCATCTCGGACTGGTTCGTGAAATGGTGGTGGGCAATTTTCAGCGTCGTCGGCGGCGGGCTGTACACCTTCTTCTATTTCTGGAAGCGTAACAAGAAGATGCAACGCACCATGGACATCATTATGCTCAAGCTGCCTCTTTTTGGCGACCTGATCCGCAAGGCCACCATTGCACGCTGGACGCGCACGCTGGCCACCATGTTTGCCGCCGGCGTGCCGCTGGTGGAATCACTGGACTCGGTCGCAGGTGCCGCCGGCAACGCGGTGTATTACGAGGCGACCAAGAAAATCCAGCGTGACGTCAGCCAGGGCACCAGCCTGATGGCCTCGATGCAGGACTCCGGCGTATTCCCCAGCATGGTGCTGCAGATGGTGGCCATCGGCGAAGAGTCAGGCTCGATCGACAGCATGCTGAACAAGGTCGCCGACTTCTTCGAAGCGGAAGTGGATGATGCAGTAGAAGCCCTGTCCAGCCTGATGGAGCCGATAATCATGGTGGTGCTGGGTACACTGATCGGCGGCATGGTGATCGCGATGTATCTGCCCATCTTCAAGATGGGCCAGACCGTCGGCTAACCACCCGCCCGAGCAGGCGCGGCGCAACAGCCCTGCCTGCTTTCGCAACCACATCCGCACACATCATGACCCTCATGCAGCTGTTACAAGAGTCCCCCGCCCTGTTTATTTTCTTGTGCGCCTTGCTGGGCCTGATGGTGGGCAGCTTCCTCAATGTGGTGATCCACCGTCTGCCCAAGATCATGGACAACGAGTGGCGAGCCCATTGCGCCGAACTTCTCGGCAAACAGCCTCCCAGGCAAGCACCCTATAATCTGCGCGTACCGCGCTCCGCCTGCCCGCACTGTGGCCACCAGATCAGCGCGCTGGAAAACATTCCCGTGCTGAGCTATCTGTGGCTGGGCGGCAAATGCAGAAAATGCAGGGCGCCAATTTCGATGCGCTATCCCATGGTTGAGGCGATCAGTGCCCTGCTCAGCGCGGGTGCTGCCTGGCATTTCGGTTTCGGCCTGGCCGCCGCAGCCGCGCTGGTGTTTATCTGGGCCATGCTGGCACTGACCTTTATCGACTTCGACACCCAGCTGTTGCCCGATGACATCACCCTGCCCCTGCTATGGCTGGGGCTGCTGGCCAATTTGTACGGCACTTTTACCACGCTTCCTCAGGCCGTGGCCGGCGCGATGGTCGGCTATCTTGCCTTGTGGAGTGTGTACTGGCTGTTCAAGCTCGTCACGGGCAAAGAAGGCATGGGCTACGGTGATTTCAAGCTGCTGGCGGCGATCGGCGCCTGGCTGGGCTGGCAATTGTTACCTCTGGTAATCCTGCTGTCTTCCCTGGTTGGCGCGGTGGTAGGCATTTTCCTGATCCTGGCTGCCCGCCATGGACGGAATGTCCCGATTCCGTTCGGCCCCTACCTGGCCGGGGGTGGCCTGATTGCCCTGTTCTGGGGCCAAACTCTCACCCAGGGCTATCTGCATCTGTTTGCCTTGTCATGAGCCGGTATCGGGTCGGCTTGACCGGGGGCATCGGCAGCGGCAAGAGCACGGTCGCGCGCCTGTTTGCCCAGCTTGGCGTCCCTGTCATCGACACCGACGAACTGGCCCACCAGCTCACTGCCCCTGACGGGGCCGCCATGCCTGCGATCACCACAACATTTGGTGCCGATTTCGTGAGCAGCGGCGGCGCACTGGACCGCGACAGGATGCGGCAGCTGGCCTTCAGCGACCGAACTGCCAAACAACGCCTGGAAGCAATCCTCCATCCACTGATTCTGGACCTGGCGCGCCGCCAGGCAGAAGCAAGTCCTGCCCCCTATGTACTGCTGGTCGTCCCCCTGCTGTTCGAATCCGGCCAATATCGCAACTGGCTGCAACGCACCCTGGTGGTGGACTGCCCGGAAGAAGAACAACTGCGCCGCACCATGCAGCGCAGCCAGCTCGATGCAGGCATGGTGCGCGCCATCATGGCGCAGCAAATTTCGCGCGCGCAGCGCCTCGCGCTGGCCGACGACATTGTGCACAACGACCAGGCTGCCGCGGCGCTGCCTGAGCAAATTGAACATCTGCACCAGCGCTATTTGGTGCTGGCCTCACGAAGCAATTGACGGCTTACCATAGTCCATATATCGTGCGTGGCTATCAGATAATTACCCCCTCCAGAATGGCGTCGTGATTAGTTACGAGTTTCCACTCAATGAACGTGTGCGCACCCTGCTGCGCCTTGAAGATCTTTACTACAGGATCCTCCAATTCATTGAGAGCGATGACCATGCCGATCACCATACCGCACTGGGCATTCTGTTCGAAATCCTGGAAGTCACCAGCCGCTCCGAGCTGAAATCCGAATTGCTGCAGGAACTGGAACGTCAGAAGCGCATACTCAACGCCCTGCATAACAACCCCGAGATCTCCGAAGCTGCACTGGAAGCCGTGCTGGGAGAAATTGATTCCGTCAGCACCAGCCTGCTGGCCATGACCGGCAAGATCGGACAGCACCTGCGCGAGAATGAATGGCTGATGAGCATCAAGCAGCGCTCCTGCATCCCCGGCGGCATGTGCGAATTCGACCTGCCGTCCTACCACTACTGGCAGCACCTCGATCCGGCAACACGGCGTACCCAGCTGAACACCTGGCTGGCACCGCTGCTGCCGATCTACGCGGCACTCAAGATCCTGCTCAAGCTGCTGCGCGAAAACGGCAAGCAACACCGCTTCACCGCACAGCATGGCAGCTTCCAGCAGATGCAGGGGGGCCGTGTGGCGCAAATGCTGCGCATCAGCCTCGACCCAGACCTTCCCTGCATTCCCGAGATCAGCGCCAACAAGTATGCGCTGAACATCCGCTTTGTCGCCGCCGACTTTGCCGCCAAGTCCACCCTGTACGACCAGGACCTGGACTTCGACCTGACCTTCTGTTGATCCCATGAAGAGCAAGAAGCCGGCCGTCGTGGCCTGCCCGCAATGCGGCGCAGAAGTCGTATGGGACAGCAAGCTCAGCCCGTTCCGTCCCTTCTGCAGCGAACGCTGCAAACTGATCGACCTCGGCCAGTGGGCCAAGGAAGACTATCGCGTGCCGCTGGAGCACGAACCCAAGGACGACACCCCTCCGGACTCTCACCAGGCCTGACGCAGCAGCGCGATGCCATGCGCCCCATGCTGCCAGGCCTGCTCAGCCGAATCTGCCGTCAGGCCGCCCAGCGCATAGATCGGTATCGTTGAAACCCGCGCAATCTCGGCAAAACGTTGCCACCCGAGCGTCGGCGCCCCCGGGTGGCTTTGGGTCGGCAGCACCGGGCTGAGGCAGGCGAAATCCGCCCCCAGCGCTTCCGCGCGACGTACCTCCTCCAGCGTGTGACAGGAGGCCGCACACCAGTTTACGTCTGGCCGCGCGCCGCCCTGCGCCAGTTGCGCGGCAGTCAGCTGCACGCCGTCCGCGCCCACCTCGTGCGCAAGCCCCACATCGCCGTTCAGCAACACAATGGCGCCGCGTGCATGGGCCAGCGCCACCGCGCGCAGGGCCAGGTCACGCAAGGCCTCGTGCGCCCACCCCTTCTCGCGTATCTGCAAAAGGCGCAGCCCCTTGTCCAGCGCAAGCTGCAGGCGCTGCAAGAACACTTCTGCGCCCAGCTCGGAGGCATTGCTGATCGCATACAGGGACGGCAACTGTAGCGCGCGTATGATGGGCGCATTCGCTGGCAACAAGGGAGCGACTCCCACCTCATGCGGAAGCTGCCAGGAAAATTCCTGCCCCTCATGCGGATGTAGCTCCCCCTGCCATGCCGTGACGCGGAAGAAATTAAGGCGGACGGTGGCATGCGGGTAAGTGAACACCCGCATCAGCCACGGATAGGCGTGTTCGACCGTAATGCCCAGCTCCTCGCGCAGCTCGCGCACCAGCGCGTGATAGGGTGTTTCCCCGGCTTCGACCTTGCCCCCGGGGAACTCCCAGTGGCCGGCCCAGATTTTGTCGGCGGGACGCTGGGCCAACAGGAAGGTGCCGTCGGAGCGCAGCAGGACAGCAGCGGCGACTTCGACGATTTTTTGGTTCTTGGGTGAGATGTTCAAAGTCGCCTCTATTAGTAAGTCCAGGACAAATTCGTCGGGGGTTGTATTTGAATTGAGCGACAAGCTCAGCACGCACAGGCAAGAAGAATCAGTTTCGCCCGCACCAGTCCCGTGCAAACTGCCCCGCCACCCTGCCGCTCCTCGACCCTCTCATCAACGACCACTGTAACGCCGCCGTCCTCACCTCATCGGTGAGCCCGCGCTTCCAGCCATGGCGCGCGAGCCAGTGCGCTACCGCCGCCAGATAGTCGTCCTGCGCAAACGGATAAAACGAGATCCACAGGCCGAAGCGCTCCGACAGCGACACCTTCTCCTCCACGCTTTCTGCCGGATGCACTTCATCGCCGACATATTTGGTGGTGAGATTGTCCTGCATGTAATCCGGCATCAGGTGGCGGCGATTGGAGGTTGCGTAGATCAGCAGGTTGTCGCTGAAGGCAACCAGGTCGCCATCCAGCGCGGCCTTGAGCGACTGGTAGCCTGGCTCATCCGCATTGAAGGACAGGTCATCGCAATACAGGATGAAGCGCTCGCTGCGCCCCTGCACGAGTCCCACGATGTACGACAGGTCGATCAGCCCCTGTTTGTCGATCTGGATCACGCGCAGGCCCTGGCCGGCATATTCGTTCAGCAGCGCTTTGACCAGCGATGACTTGCCTGTACCGCGAGCGCCGGAAAGCAGCACGTTGTTGGCGGTGCCACCGTGCACGAATTGCAGCGTGTTCTGCTGCACTCGCTGTTTCTGGTCGTCAATGCCGAGCAGGTCGGACAGCGCGATGCGCTGGAAGTTGGGGACCGGATGCAGGCGGCGCTGCTGGTGATCCCAGCGGAAGGCGGCGGCAGCATTCCAGTCAGGCGGCTGCGGCTGCGCGCCGGGCAGGATGCTTTCCAGACGGGACAGCAGGCCTTCGGCACGGGCGAGAAAGTGGTCGAGTTTTTCCAAAATGCGAAACCTTTTTTGTCCGCAGATTACGCAGCTTCACACAGATTGACAGCCCGATGACATGAGGGGACAAGCCGGCACATCAGGCTGCGCCCCTGCGTGGTCTGCGGACTCGCGGTCTAACTTCTGTAACTGGCGTTGATCTTCACATAGTCGTAGGAGAAGTCGCAGGTCCACAGCGTGGCCTGTGCGGCGCCACGATTCAGCAGCACGCGGATGGTGATGTCGCTCTGCTTCATCACGCGCGCACCGTCTTCTTCCTGATAGCTGGCCGCACGGCCGCCGTTTTCCGCCACCAGCACATCGTCCAGATACAACTTCAGTCTTGCCACATCGAGATCGGCCACACCGGCGTAACCGATGGCTGCGAGGATACGCCCCAGGTTGGGGTCGGAGGCGAAGAAGGCGGTCTTCACCAAGGGCGAATGTGCGATGGCATAGCCGATCTTGCGGCATTCAGCCTCATCCTTGCCGCCTTCCACCTTGATGGTCATGAATTTGGTCGCGCCTTCGCCGTCGCGCACGATGGCCTGCGCCAGCACCGTAGCCACCTCGGTAACCACGGCCTGCATTGCGGCGCGGTTGCTGTCGTTGACCTGCACACTGCTGGCGCCGGTGGCGATCAGCATCAGCGCATCGTTGGTGGAGGTGTCGCCGTCCACGGTGATGCAGTTGAACGAACGGTTGGCCGCTTCACTCACCATCTGCTGCAGCATGGGTTGTGCGATGGCAGCATCGGTGGCGATGTAGCCCAGCATGGTGGCCATGTTCGGGTGAATCATGCCGGAGCCCTTGGACATGCCGGTGACGGTGACGGTCTTGCCGCCGATCTGCACCTGCTTCGACATCGCCTTGGCGACGATGTCGGTGGTCATAATCGCATGCGCGGCATCGAACCAGTTGTCCGTACGCATGTTCGCGACAGCCGCCGGCAGGCCCGCGGCGATCTTGTCCACCGGCAGCGGTTCCATGATGACGCCGGTGGAGAACGGCAGGATCTGCGACGCCCTGCAGCCCAGCAGGCCGGCCAACGCCGCACAGG
>DATDDN010000137.1:0-4709 GCA_036523795.1 Gallionellaceae bacterium
GGTAAGCGGTCGAGGATAGACAATGAAAAACCTCCTACATTTCTTCAAGAGTTTCCTGCTGCTCGAGTTGCTCAAGGGCATGTCGGTGACCGGCAAATATTTCTTCTCGCGCCACATCACCGTCCAGTATCCGGACGAAAAGACGCCGCAGAGCTTCCGCTTCCGCGGTCTGCACGCGCAGCGCCGCTATCCCAACGGCGAAGAGCGCTGCATCGCCTGCAAACTGTGCGAAGCGGTGTGCCCGGCGATGGCCATTTCGATCGAGTCGGAGCAGCGCGAGGACGGCACCCGCCGCACCACGCGTTATGACATCGACCTGACCAAGTGCATCTTCTGCGGCTTCTGCGAGGAATCCTGTCCGGTCGACGCCATCGTGGAAACCCGCATCCTTGAATACCACGGCGAGAAACGCGGCGACCTCTATTACACCAAGCCCATGCTGCTGGCAGTGGGCGAGAAGTACGAAGAGCAGATCGCGAAGGACCGCGCTGCAGACGCCAAATACCGATAAGAGTGAGTGCCATGCTGACGAATTTACTGCTGGGCGTGATTGAGAATTTCCAGATTCTGGTCTTCTACGTGCTCGCCGCCTTCCTGCTGTTTTCCTCGCTGCGCGTGATCACTGCGCGCAATCCCGTGCATGCCGCCCTGTTCCTGGTGATGGCCTTCTTCAGCGCAGCCGAGATCTGGATGCTTCTGGAAGCCGAGTTCCTGGCGGTGACGCTGGTGCTGGTCTACGTCGGCGCGGTGATGGTGATGTTCCTGTTCGTGGTGATGATGCTCGACATCAACCTGGAAGGGCTGCGCGAGGGGTTCTGGAACTGGTTCCCGGTCGGGCTGGCGCTGGCGATGATCATGGTGGGAGAGATGATCTGGGTGCTGGGCGACGAGAAGACTGCCAGCACCGGCGGCGCGCAGGTGATCCACCATGCGGCGGACTACAGCAATACCA
Source organism: Gallionellaceae bacterium (assembly GCA_036523795.1). Classification (GTDB taxonomy): domain Bacteria; phylum Pseudomonadota; class Gammaproteobacteria; order Burkholderiales; family Gallionellaceae; genus 39-52-133. Next base: position 953 of record DATDDN010000137.1, read on the forward strand.
AGGAACTGGGGCGCCTGATCTACACCGAGTATGTATATGCCTTTGAACTGGCTGCGGTGATCCTGCTGGTGGCGATCGTTGCGGCGATCGCCCTGACCCTGCGTCGCCGCAGCAGCATCAAGCTGCAGGACCCGGCGCAGCAGATTGCCGTCAAGCGCAAGGACAGGATACGTGTCGTGTCCGTGAAATCGGAGCAGCGCGCCGACCAGGCGTAAGAGGAGAGCGAGATGAATTTGAGCCTGTCGCATTACCTGATTCTGGATGCCGTGCTGTTTGCCATCAGCGTGGTCGGCATCTTCCTCAACCACAAGAACCTGATCGTGCTGCTGATGGCGATCGAGCTGATGCTGCTGGCAGTTAACACCAACTTCATCGCCTTCTCGCATTACCTCGGCGATACGGCAGGACAGATCTTCGTGTTCTTCATCCTGACCGTGCTGGCGGCCGAGGCCGCCATCGGACTGGCGATTCTGGTGGTGCTGTTCCGCAACCTACGCACCATCAACGTGGACGATCTGGGCAGACTGAAGGGCTGAGGATGAACAATATGCAAAACCTGTATCTGCTGGTTCCGCTCGCGCCTCTGCTGGGGGCGCTGGTCGCCGGGCTGTTCGGCAAGGCGCTCGGGCGCACCTGGACGCACCGCATCACCATCCTGCTGGTGGCCGTATCGTTCTTCGCGTCGCTGGCCATCTTCAAGAACCTCATCCTTGACGGCGGCAACACCTTCAACGGCCGCATCTACCAGTGGCTGACTTCCGGTGACACCAGTTTCGAGGTGGGCTTCATGATCGACCAGCTCAGCGTCACCATGATGCTGGTGGTGACCTTCGTCTCGCTGATGGTGCACATCTACACCATCGGCTACATGGCCGACGACGATGGTTACCAGCGCTTCTTCAGCTACATCTCGCTGTTCACCTTCTCCATGCTGATGCTGGTGATGGCCAACAATTTCGTGCAGCTGTTCTTCGGCTGGGAGGCGGTGGGTCTGGTGTCCTACCTGCTGATCGGCTTCTGGTACACGCGCCCCACGGCGATCTATGCCAACCTCAAGGCCTTCCTGGTCAACCGCGTGGGAGACCTGGGGTTCCTGCTCGGCATCGGCCTGGTGCTGATGGTGTTCGGCAACCTCGATTACCAATCGGTGTTCACCAACGCGGTGAATCACGCGGCAGATATCGCCCCCGTTCCCGGCGTGAGCTGGAACATGCTGACAGTGATCTGCATCCTGCTGTTCATCGGCGCCATGGGCAAATCGGCGCAGTTTCCCCTGCACGTGTGGCTGCCCGATTCGATGGAAGGCCCGACCCCGATCTCCGCACTGATCCACGCCGCCACCATGGTGACCGCCGGCATCTTCATGGTGGCACGCATGTCGCCCCTGTTCGAGCTGTCGGAAGCCGCGCTGTCCTTCGTGATGGTGATCGGCGCGATCACCGCGCTGTTCATGGGCTTCCTCGGAGTCATCCAGAACGACATCAAGCGGGTGGTGGCGTATTCCACCCTGTCGCAGCTGGGTTACATGACCGTGGCGCTGGGCGCCTCGGCCTACTCGGTGGCGGTATTCCACCTGATGACGCATGCCTTCTTCAAGGCGCTGCTGTTCCTCGCGGCCGGCTCGGTGATCATCGGCATGCACCATGATCAGGACATCCGCAACATGGGCGGCCTGCGCAAATACATGAAGATCACCTGGCTCACCTCGCTGGTGGGGACGCTGGCGCTGATCGGCACGCCGTTCCTGTCCGGCTTCTATTCCAAGGACAGCATCATCGAAGCGGTAGCAGAATCTCATCTGGGCTGGGCATCCAGCTTTGCATATTTCGCCGTGGTGGCCGGCGTGTTCGTCACCGCCTTCTACTCCTTCCGCATGTACTTCCTGGTATTCCATGGCGAAGAGCGCTTCGGCAAGAACCATCACGATCACGAAGGCGATCATGACGATGAAGAGGTAGCCACCGACCATCATCATGGCCTGGCCCCCGGACAGAAGCCGCACGAGAGCAACTGGGTGGTGACCGTGCCGCTGGTGCTGCTGGCGATCCCCTCGCTGCTGATCGGTTTCTTCACCGTCGAGCCCATGCTGTACGGCAACTATTTCGGCAATTCGATCTTCATCAGCGAAGCACATCACGCGCTGGGCGAGATGAAGGAAGAATTTCACGGCGCGTTTGCCATGGCGCTGCATGCCCTGAAGACACTGCCGTTCTGGCTGGCGCTGGCGGGGGCCGTGTCGGCCTGGTACCTGTACCTAGTGCGGCGCGACATTCCGGCAAAAATCCAGCGGACATTCCAGGGCATCTATGTGCTGCTCGACAACAAATACTATTTCGACCGCTTCAATGACTGGTTCTTTGCGGGCGGCGCGCGTGCCGGCAGCCGCTTCCTGTGGAAGAACGGCGATGTCAGGCTGATCGACGGCCTGATGGTGAACGGCTCGGCCGGCCTGGTCGGCAAGTTCTCCCGCACCCTGCGCCAGATCCAGTCCGGCTATATCTACCACTATGCCTTTGCCATGCTGATCGGCGTGTTCGTCCTGTTGACGCTGCGCTACTGGCTGGATTGATGCGCCCACTGAGTAAATTGAAGGAAGAAGCATGAATCTGGGATCATATTTGTTAAGCCTCGCCATCTGGGTGCCCATTGCGTTCGGTGTGCTGGTGCTCGCCACCGGCAACGACCGCAATGCACCCCTGGCCCGCCTGATCGCACTGGCAGGCGCAACCCTGGGCTTCCTGGTGACCTTGCCTCTGTACAGCGGCTTCAACAAGCTGAGCAGCGCGATGCAGTTCGTCGAGCACGGCGACTGGATTCCGCGCTTCCACATGTATTACCACCTGGGCGTGGACGGCATCTCCATGCTGTTCATCCTGCTCAACAGCTTCTTTACTCCCATTGTGGTGCTGGCCGGCTGGAAGGTGATCGAGAAGCGCGTGGCGCAATACATGGGCGCCTTCCTGATCATGTCCGGCATGGTCAACGGCGTGTTCGCCTCGCTCGACGGCATGCTGTTCTATGTGTTCTGGGAAGCCATGCTGATTCCGATGTTCCTGATCATCGGCGTGTGGGGCGGCCCCAACCGCGTGTATGCGGCAGTCAAGTTCTTCCTGTACACGCTGCTCGGCTCGCTGCTGATGCTGATCGCGCTGATCTACCTGTACAACCAGACGGCGTTGTTCAATAACGGTACTGGCAGTTTCTCCATCCTCGACTTCCACAAGGTACCCATCGCGCTGAATGCGCAGATCCTGCTGTTCCTGGCCTTCCTCGCCGCCTTCTCGGTCAAGGTGCCGATGTTCCCGGTGCACACCTGGCTGCCCGATGCGCACGTGGAAGCGCCCACCGGCGGCTCGGTGATCCTGGCTGCGATCATGCTGAAGGTGGGCGCCTACGGCTTCCTGCGTTTCTCGCTGCCGATTGCGCCGGACGCCAGCCACAAGCTGGCCGGCCTGATGATTGCGCTGTCGCTGATTGCGGTGGTGTACATCGGTCTGGTGGCGCTGATGCAGTCAGACATGAAGAAGCTGGTGGCGTATTCGTCCATCTCGCATATGGGCTTTGTCACCCTGGGCTTCTTCATCTTCAATGAATACGGCATGGAAGGCGCGCTGCTGCAGATGATCTCGCACGGCTTCGTGTCCGGTGCGCTGTTCCTGTGCATAGGCGTGCTGTATGACCGCGTGCACTCGCGCCAGATCGCCGATTACGGCGGCGTGGCCAACCGCATGCCGGTGTTTGCCGCGTTCTTCATGCT
>DATDDN010000138.1:0-20020 GCA_036523795.1 Gallionellaceae bacterium
GATTACGCGCTGACCCTGATCGAAGGAGAAGAACTCATGTTTACAATGGAAGTGCCCAATGTCCCGGCGCCGGAAACGCCCATCGTGCTGGCCCAAGCCGCTACAATGGACACCACGTCGCAACCTGACTATCTCCTTAAATTATGTAAGCAGACTGAAAGCATTGGCGATTCACGCTCGGCGATGCGTGCGGTAGATCCGGCGGGTATGCTTGCCCTGTATTTGGAACGGAATAAGGGGGCGCAATACATTGACCTGAAGAGCATCAAAACCACGCTGCTGGAAGGCGTCAAGCATGGGGAGATCATTTCCGGAACAACTAACACTGGGCGAACAGCTTATCGCTATGATGCCGAACCCGAATACGTCGGCAACGACCGAGCTGTGTTCATGGCCGAGTTTGAGGGCAAACGCTACAAGATCGTGATCGATCTCAAGGTGTTCCTGGAGGTCAACGAAAATGCTCCCTCAGCATGTCCTCCCCCTCGACTCATCAAAGTCAACGGCAAACCCGTTTCCGGCTCTTTGACTGATTTGCCAACTGCGGGCAGCGACCTGTCGTCCTGGCTCAGTATGGAGCAACTCGACGGGCTGATGGCCGATGCAGTTACCGTCACAGTGGCCGACCTCCCCGGCGGCGCCCTTGGACAAACTTCAGGCACTGGAATCGATGGAATGTGAATCAATGGAGTCAGGCTGAGATTCAAGTCATGCCCCCGATATTTTAGAGATTCTTCCGCGAGATTCTTCTGAGGATATATTTATGTTAATACCTGATATGCCTGATGTTCCTGATCAATATCTACCGATTATCGTTGCTGAGAATAAGCTGGTTTCCAGCTCTCTGGTTGGCAAGGAAGGCACAATCGGGGTATGTGAGCCGATACCAAATGTGCCTGGAATGGATATTGGTGACGGCTACTCTCTTTCTGTCCCGGCAGCAGTGATAAATTATCTCTGGAAGTTTGATGTTGATTTGAAACAAATGTCAGAGGAAGAGCGGTGGGCGAAACTGACATCACTTGAATCAAAAGCTAAGGTTACTGTTATACAGAAGCCGGACATTGGGGCACTGAACACTGAACTAATCCCGGGTTTTGCCTCACCCAACTACCTTTACAAACCTACACTCAATAAATCAGGCAAATCTCAGGCAATATTCTTTGTAGAGATGGGTGAGTATAGATTCAAGGTCATTTATGAGCTCTATTCTGTAGCTGGTGACCCAGGGCCAGAAACAATGTCAAAGATATGCGGGAAACGAGGCCAATACTACAAAGTCTCGGGTAGTGTCGATTAGCCGTTTGATCGGAATATTTTTGGAAGAATAGGTGCCTGGCACCTTTTAGACCCTGCGAGGTGAAGAGGGGGAAAAGCGATGACTCATTCAGCACCGTTGCAGCAGGAGGCGCAACCCGCCGGCGCAGGCTCGGTATTCCATGTGCACAATGTGTCCAAGATCTACCGCATGGGCGAGGTCGAGGTGCATGCCCTGCGCGACGTCACGGTCGATCTGTTGCAGGGCGAATTTGCCGTGCTGCTGGGCGCCTCCGGCAGCGGCAAGTCCACGCTGCTCAACATCCTCGGCGGCCTCGACCGGCCCACCAGCGGCGAAGTGTATTATCGCGATCACGACCTGACCCGTGCCGATGAAGACGGCCTCACGCGCTTCCGTCGCGAGCATGTGGGCTTCGTGTTCCAGTTCTACAACCTCATTCCCAGCCTCACCGCGCTGGAAAACGTCGCGCTGGTCACCGAGATTGCGGAGCATCCCATCGATCCGGCGGCTGCGCTCGACCTGGTCGGCCTGGGCAACCGCGCCAACCACTTTCCTTCCCAGCTCTCCGGCGGCGAACAGCAGCGCGTGGCGATTGCGCGCGCAGTGGCCAAGCGCCCCGACGTGCTGCTGTGCGACGAACCCACCGGCGCGCTCGACTACGCCACCGGCAAGATCGTGCTGGAGGTGCTTGAGCGGGTGAACCGCGAGCTGGGGACCATCACCGCGGTGATCACCCACAATGCGGCCATCGCGGGCATGGCAGACCGCGTCATCCGCATCAGCAGCGGCGAAATCATCGAAGTGCGGCGCAACGAAGTGAAAGTCGCACCGTCGGACATTTCCTGGTGAAGCCCCTCAACAAAATACTCTGGCGCGACCTGTGGCACCTGCGCGGCCAGATGCTGGCGGCGGCGCTGGTGGTGGCGTGCGGCGTGATGGCGCAGGTGAGCATGCGCAGCGCCTATCTCTCGCTGCAGAATGCGCAAACCAGCTATTACAGCGATTACCGCTTCGCGGATGTGTTCGCCCACCTCAAGCGCGCGCCGGACAGCCTAGCCGAGCAGATCCGGGCGCTGCCGGGCGTGGCGCAGGTGCGCACCCGTGTGGTCGCAGACGTGACTCTGGATGTACCGGGCCTGCCGGAGCCGGCTTCCGGGCGGCTGGTCTCGATTCCGGAGAAGCAGCAACCCATGGTCAACGACCTGTATCTGCGCAGCGGGCGCTATATCGAGGCGGCGCATCCGGATGAGGTGCTGGTCAGCGAGGTGTTCGCGCAGGCCAACAGGCTGGCGGTGGGCGACAAGCTGGGCGCGATACTCAACGGCCGCTGGCGCGAGCTCACCATCGTCGGCATCGCGCTCTCGCCCGAATACATCTACGAAGTGGGGCAGGGCATGCTGTTCCCCGATAACAAGCGCTTCGGCGTGCTGTGGATGGGGCAGGATGCGCTCGCCTCGGCCTTCAACATGGAGGGCGCTTTCAACGATGTGTCGCTGACCCTCAGCCACGGCGCCGTGCAGGCGGAGGTGATCGCCCGCCTCGACCAGCTGCTGCTGCGCTACGGCGGCCTCAGCGCCTATGGCCGCGCCGACCAGCTGTCCAACCGCTTCCTCACCGACGAGCTGTCCGAGATCGAAATCTCGGCAACCTACATACCGGCGATTTTTCTGGGCGTGGCGGTGTTCCTCATCTACATCGTGCTGTCGCGCCTGGTGGTGATGCAGCGCACGCAGATCGGGCTGCTCAAGGCCTTCGGCTATTCCGGCATGAGTGTGGGCCTGCACTACCTGAAGTTTGCGCTGGCCATCGTGCTGGCGGGGCTGATCCCTGGAATTGTCCTCGGCCTCTATCTGGGCGAAAAGGTGAATGGCCTCTATCGCGATTATTTCCACTTCCCCGCACTGCCGCTGGTGATCAGCCCTGAGGTGATCGCATGGGCGGCCCTGGTCAGCCTGCTCGCGGCCTGCGCCGGCGCCATTGCAGCGGTGCGCCGCGTCGGCGCGCTGGCACCGGCAGAGGCGATGAGGCCGGAAGCGCCGGCGAATTTCCGCGCAGGCCTGATGGAGCGATCCGGTGCGGTGCGCTGGCTGTCGGCGTCCATGCGCATGATCCTGCGCAACGTCTCGCGCAAGCCGTGGAAGGCGCTGCTGTCGGTGCTGGGCATCGGGCTGGCCATTGGCCTGATGATGGTGTCACGCTTCATGCTGGATGCGGTGGACCACATGATGCACGTGCAGTTCGACCTGGTGCAGCGCGATGACGTCACCGTGCTGATGCACGATCCGCGTCCGTCCAGGGCCATCCATGACATCGCGCAGCTGCCCGGCGTGCTGCGCGCCGAGCCCTTTCGAGCGGTGCCGGTGCGGCTGAAGCACGGGCATCGCAGCAAGCAGGTCGAACTGCTCGGCCTGTCGCCCGACAGCGATCTGCACCAGATCGTGGACGTCGACTTGCGTCCCGTTGCGCTGCCGCCGGACGGGCTGCTGCTCACCAGGAAGCTGGGGCAGATGCTGGGCGTGAACGCCGGCGATACGCTGACTGTGGAGGTGCTGGAAGGCGAGCGGCAGGTGCGCGAGATGACCGTGGCCGGGCTGTCCGACGAGTTCATCGGCATGGGGGCCAGCATGGATGCCGATGCGCTTGCCCGCCTGTTGCGCGAAGACAGGCTGGTCAGCGGTGCGTGGCTGCGCGTGGACCCGGCATTGGCCGATCCGCTCTATGCCACGCTCAAGCGCATGCCGGCGGTGAGCGGGGTGGTGATACACAGCGCCATGATCAAGAGCGTGCAGGAGATCGTGGACAGCGCATTCAACATCGTCAGCACCATCGAGATGCTGCTGGCCACCGTGCTTATCGGCGGCATGGTGTACAACAGCGTGCGCATTGCATTGTCCGAGCGCGGCAACGAACTGGCGAGCTTGCGCGTGCTGGGCTTCACCCAGCGCGAGGTAGTGGTGCTGCTGGTGGGCGAGCAGGCGCTTATCACCCTGTGCGCGCTGCCGGTGGGGTTGCTCATCGGCTACGCCATGTGCGCCGCGCTGGTGCCGGCGTTTGATCGCGAGCTGTTCAGGCTGCCGCTGGTCTTCAGCAGGATGACCTTCACCTACCCGGTGATTGTGGCGCTGATCTCGGCTATCCTTTCGGCATTGCTGGTGGCGCGGCGGCTCAGGCAGCTTGACCTGATCGCCGTGCTCAAGACACGTGAATGAGGAAGATGATGGAACTCTCCCGACGCAAAATTTTCTGGGGCGTTGCGGTGCTGGCCGCCGCGGTGCTGGCGGCGTGGTTCTTCCGGCCGGAGCCTGTGCGCGTCGACGTCGGCCAGGTTGGGACGGGCAGCATGCAGGTCACCGTGGACGAGCAGGGCGAGACCCGCAGCCATGACCGCTTTGTGGTGACCGCGCCGGTTGCCGGCAGGCTCGAGCGCATGACCCTGCATGACGGCGATGCGGTAAGGGTGAACCAGGTGGTCGCGCAGATCGCCCCACTACCGCTGAGCGTGCGCGAACACGATGAACAGACCGCACGCATCGCGGCGGCAGAGAGCCGGCGGCGCGAGGCCGAAGAGCTGGTGCGCCATGCCCAGGAAGACCTGGCGCAGGCCAGGCGCGAAAGCGCGCGCGTGGAGCGCCTGGTCAAGGACGGTTTCATGTCCGCACAGGCCGCCGAGCAGACGCGCAATGCCGAGACCACCATCGCCAACGAATTGGAGGCCGCGCGCTTCCGCGTCAAATCTGCGGCAGCGGAAGTCACGCTGGCAAAGTCCGGCCTGCTTGCCCTACAGGGCGGCAAGGGCGCGCTGTTCAGCGTGCGTTCGCCCGTTTCCGGGCGCATCCTGCGCATTGCAGACCCCAGCGAGCGCGTGGTTGCAGCGGGCACGCCGCTGCTGACCGTAGGCGACCTGAGCAGGCTGGAGGTGGTGATCGAGCTGCTCTCCACCGAAGCGACGCAGGTCAAACCTGGCATGCCGGTCATGCTCGACGGCTGGGGCGGCAGCCAGCTGCTCAAGGCGCGCGTGCAGCGTGTGGAGCCCTATGCCTACACCAAGGTGTCCGCGCTCGGGGTGGAGGAGAAGCGCACCAACGTGGTGGTGGATTTCGTCGATACCCCGCAGGACCTGGGCGACGGCTATCGTGTCAACGCGCACATCGTGGTGTGGGCTGCCGATGCGGTGCGCAAGGTGCCGGCGAGTGCACTGTTCCGCTGCGGCGAGAACTGGTGCGCCTTCGTGGTCGAGGACGGGCGCGCCAGGAAGCGCGTGGTGAAGGTTGGCCATCGCAATGCGCAGGAGGCCGAAGTGCTGGATGGCCTGGCCGCAGGCGAGACGGTGATACGTCACCCGGCCAACCAGATCGACGACGGCGTGGCGGTCGGGTTTTCAGCGGCTAAGTAATTTACCTGATTGCGCAAGTACGACAAATCAGGGAGAAAATCGCACTGCAAATATCTTTTGCAATGGCTTGAACATGGGAATAGGATGCAATTTCCAGCCGTGCATATCCAAGCGACACGACTTCTCTGTCTTGTCCGGGATGATGCTGTGACACTCTTCAATCCAGGGAGGCGATCATGACCAAACAGTTACCACCTGCAGGCTACCACCCCATCCGTCGCGACCAGCGCCTGCTGGAAACGGTGATGGACAGCTACAAATCCAAAGGCAAACTGCACGAGCCGACGGTCTGTCCTGACTGTGGCGCGGTATTCCATGGCGGCCGCTGGCAGTGGATGGCCAGGCCCAAGGATGCGCACGAGACGACCTGCCCCGCCTGCCACAGGATGCGCGACAATTTCCCGGCGGGCTATGTGTCCTTGCACGGCGCGTATTTTGCAGCGCATGAAGAGGAAATCCTGCACATGATGAAGAACCACGAGGCGCAGGAAAAGGCCAATCATCCCTTGCAGCGGATCATGGGCATCGAGAAGACGGCTCAGGGCACCGTGGTCACGACCACCGACATCCACCTGGCGCGCGGCATAGGCGAGGCACTGCATCACGCCTATCAAGGCGAGCTTGAGCTCCACTTCAATCCGGAGCAGAACCGGCTGCGCGTGAACTGGAGCCGCTAGCAATCGCACGCTGGCACTGACCCGGCGTGCGCCGTCACCGTGGCGGCGTTACGAACCATCATCCGCCTTTGTCTGAGCGCGCGCTTGCCGGGGCCGGATTTTTCCAGCTGCCCCTCATGCGCGTCGTTTTTCGGAGGTTGCATGTCCAATACCGATCCCTTCATATGGCACGAACTGGTTACACCGGACCAGAAATCCAGCGGGGAGTTTTTCGCAGGCCTCTTCGGGTGGTCCAGGCGGGAGGTCGATGCCGGCGTCTTCGGAACGTATACCCTCTTCCAGGTCGGCGGCCGCGATGTGGCAGGCATGATGAACCCCACTGCGAATTCCCTGGGCGAGGGCTCCTACTGGCACGCCTACATCGCGGTAGCGAACGCAGACGAATGTGCGGCGAAGGCGCTGGCGCTGGGCGGAAAGGTCGTCGTGCAGCCGCACGATGTGCCCGGAGTTGGCCGGATCTGTGCGGTGGCAGACCCGACCGGCGCGGTTGCACACCTGATGCAGCCCATTGAAGCAGCGGGCTTTCAGACATAGGCCGCGTGCGCTACGGTGCGGCCCTGACGTGCCGAAGGCAATCCGGCATTGGAGTGCGTTGCGGGCAAGCCAGTCCAACACTCAGGATGAGGCATCATGGAAACCAGAACCGAACACGATTCGTTTGGCGACATCGAGGTTCCGCAGCAGCGCCTGTGGGGCGCGCAGACGCAACGTTCGCTCGAGCACTTCCACATTTCAAGTGAGCGCATGCCGGAAGAGATCGTCATCGCGCTGGCCGAGGTCAAGCGCGCATGCGCCAGCGTGAATCGCGATCTGGGGCTGCTGCAGGCCGACAAGGCGGCGGCCATCATCGATGCCGCGGATGAAGTGCTGACCGGGCAGCACGCAGAGGAGTTTCCGCTGTCCGTGTGGCAAACCGGCTCGGGCACGCAGAGCAACATGAACATGAACGAGGTGCTGGCCAACCGCGCGTCAGAGCTGCTGGGCGGCGAGCGCGGCCGCAACAGGCTCATTCATGCCAATGACGAGGTCAACCTCGGCCAGTCCTCGAATGACATCTTTCCCACGGCCATGCACCTGGCTGCCTCCATCGGTGTCGCGTGGGAGGTGCTGCCCGCATTGCATCTCCTGCACCAGGCGCTGGACGAGAAGGCGCGCGAGTTTGCGGACATCCTCAAGGTCGGGCGCACCCATCTGCAGGATGCCACGCCGCTGACGCTGGGGCAGGAGTTCTCGGCTTATGTTGCGCAGCTGCAGCAGGCCGAGGCGGCCATCGCGTCCACAATGGAATCACTGCTCGACCTGGCCGTAGGCGGCACGGCGGTGGGCACCGGTCTGAACACCCATCCCGAGTTTGGCAGGCGCGTGGCAGCCGAGCTGCGCGAACGCGTGCAATTGCCGTTCCAGAGCGCCGGCAACAAGTTCGCCGCACTCGCGGCGCATGATGCGCTGGTTAACGCGCACGGGGCGCTCAAGACGCTTGCCGTCGCCCTCATCAAGATTGCCAACGATCTGCGCTGGATGGCATCGGGGCCGCGTTCCGGGCTGGGCGAGCTGCGCCTGCCGGAGAATGAGCCAGGCAGCTCCATCATGCCGGGCAAGGTGAACCCGACACAGTGCGAGGCGCTGCTCATGCTGTGCTACCAGGTGATAGGCAATGACGTGGCCATCACGCTGGGCGGCGCCTCGGGCAATTTCGAGCTGAATGTGTGCAAGCCGCTCATTGCCTGGAACTTCATGCAGAGCGTGCGCCTGCTCGCGGAGGGCATGGAGAGCTTCGAGCAATATTGCGTGCGCGGCATCACGGCGGAGAGGCAGCGCCTGGGCGACCTGATGGAGCATTCGCTGATGCTGGTGACCGCACTGGTGCCGCATATCGGCTACGACCGCGCCGCCGAGGTCGCCAGGCACGCGCACCAGCAGGGCTGCAGCCTCAAACAGGCTGCGCTGGCGCTGGGCTATGTCACGGCCGAGGACTACGAGCGCTGGGTCGTGCCCGCCGCCATGACCAGGCCATCCCGCAAGCAAGATACTTGACTAATTTACTAGGAAATGTATAGTGGTAGTGCATGATGTGCAGGGGCGTGCTGGCTGCCCTGTCATGCGCGATCGCGGTATGGGCGTATCCTGCCCAACCCGTTGCCTCGGTCATCAACGACCTGAATGTCCAAGCGCCAGCGAACTCCGGCAGGAATGGAGGAAGCGATGGCTGCCTTTTTCGGAATAGACGAAGTCAACACAAGCGGTTTCATCGACCACGGCATCCTGTGTCTGCATCACGCGCCCGGCGGCGAATTCGAGCTGCGCGGCACGGTTGCGCCGATCAGGACGGAAGACATCGTGTTCATCAAGCATTGCACGCCGCAATCGGTGCTGCAGATCAAGGCCGTAGGCGTGGTGCAGGCGGACTTCCCGGAGCGTAACGATGCCGACGTGTGCGTGCCGGTGGACTGGGTATGGCAGGGCGAGAAGGTGCTGGAGAACGTGGACGAAGTTCTGTCCCTGTGCGGCGAAGCGCTGTATGAGGAGCACAACATTTTGGTGCAGCGGGAGATCATCGATCTGTTGCCGCCGCGCTATCAGTTGCCGCAGGAGTGGTAGTTGAATTCGTCGCTCCTGCGCAGGCGGGAGCCCGGTCAGACTAAGAACCGCAGTTGTAGGAGCCCGATTAATCGGGCGATAGCAGACCTCCAAATCGCCCGATAAATCGGGCTCCTGCAAGAGACCTCACTGGATTCCCGCTGCCGCGGGAATGATGAGTGGTTCAGCGTTTCCATCATAAAAACAGCGGGCAGGGAGCAACCTATTTGGGCTGGAGGCGAACATGCCTGTAGCAACCAGACAACTGGACGAGCTGATCGGCCGTGAATACCGCGACGGTTTCTACACCACGCTAGAGACCGACACGGTTCCGCGCGGCCTGAGTGAAGACATCATCCGCATGATCTCCGCGCGCAAACACGAGCCGGAATTCATGCTGGAATGGCGGCTGCAGGCCTACCGCCACTGGCTGACCATGCGCGAGCCGACATGGGCCAATGTGCATCATCCGGCGATCGACTATCAGGACATCAGCTACTACTCGGCCCCCAAATCGAGCAAGCCCGGCCCGCGCAGCCTGGCGGAAATCGACCCGGCGCTGCTGAAAACCTACGAGAAGCTGGGCATCCCGCTCAAGGAGCAGGAGCTGCTGGCGGGCGTGGCGGTGGATGCCGTGTTCGACAGCGTATCGGTCGCGACCACCTTCAAGGAAAAACTGTCCGAACTTGGCATCATCTTCTGCCCGTTCTCCGAGGCCGTGCAGCGGCATCCCGATCTGGTGACGCAATACCTGGGCTCGGTGGTGCCGTATACCGACAACTTCTTCGCCACCCTCAATTCGGCCGTGTTCAGCGACGGCTCGTTCTGCTACATCCCGCCCGGCGTGCGCTGCCCCATGGAGCTGTCCACCTATTTCCGCATCAACGCGAAGAACACCGGCCAGTTCGAGCGCACCCTGATCATCGCCGACAAGGGCGCCTATGTCAGCTATCTGGAAGGCTGCACCGCGCCGATGCGCGACGAGAACCAGCTGCATGCGGCGGTGGTGGAGCTGATCGCGCTGGAAGATGCGCAGATCAAGTACGCCACGGTGCAGAACTGGTACCCCGGCGACAAGGACGGCAAGGGCGGCATCTACAACTTCGTCACCAAGCGCGGCGAGTGCCGCGGTGCCAATTCGCACATCTCGTGGACGCAGGTCGAGACCGGCTCGGCCATCACCTGGAAATATCCCAGCGTGGTGCTGCTGGGCGACAACTCGGTGGGCGAGTTCTATTCCGTCGCCCTCACCAACCATTACCAGCAGGCCGACACCGGCACCAAGATGACCCATGTCGGCCGCAACACCCGCAGCACCGTGCTGTCGAAAGGGATCAGCGCCGGTCACGGCCAGAACACGTATCGCGGCCTGATCAAGGTGCTGCCCGGTGCCGAGAATGCACGCAACTACACGCAGTGCGACTCGCTGCTGCTGGGCGAACTGTGCGGGGCGCACACCATGCCCTACATCGAGGTGAGAAACCCGAGCGCGAAGGTGGAGCACGAAGCCTCCACCTCGCGCATCGGCGAGGACCAGCTGTTTTACTGCACACAGCGGGGCATCGCGCCGGAAGAGGCGGTGTCGATGATCGTCAGCGGTTTCTGCAAGGCGGTGTTCCAGAACCTGCCGATGGAGTTCGCAGTGGAAGCGCAGAAGCTGCTGGGCGTCAGCCTGGAAGGCAGCACCGGCTGACCGGCGATGGAGGCAATCATGCTCAGCGTAAAGAACCTGCAGGCGGGCATCAATGACAAGGCGATCCTGCGCGGCATCGATCTCGAGGTACGCGCCGGCGAGGTACACGCCATCATGGGGCCCAATGGCTCGGGCAAGAGCACGCTTGCCAATGTATTGGCCGGGCGCGATGGCTGCCAGGTGACGGCGGGAACGGTGTCCTATCTGGAGCGTGACCTGCTGGCGATGCCGGCAGAGGAAAGGGCGCGCGCGGGCGTGTTCCTTGCGTTCCAGTACCCGGTGGAAATTCCCGGTGTGAGCAATGCGCTGTTCCTCAAGACGGCGCTCAACAGCCTGCGCAAGCAGCGTGGCCTGCCCGAGCTCGACGCCATGGATTTCCTGCAGCTGCTGCGCGACAAGATGAAGCAGCTGGGCATGGACGAGGCGCTGCTGCAGCGCGCGGTGAACGAGGGCTTTTCCGGCGGCGAGAAAAAGCGCAACGAGGTTCTGCAGATGGCGGTGCTGGAGCCGAAGCTGGCGATCCTGGATGAAACCGATTCGGGGCTGGATATCGACGCACTCAGGCTGGTAGCGGACGGCGTGAACGGCATGCGTGCGCCGGATCGTGCCATCGTGCTGGTTACCCATTACCAGCGCCTGCTGAACTACATCGTCCCGGATGTGGTGCACGTGCTGTCACAGGGCCGCATCGTCAAGTCCGGCGGGGCCGAGCTGGCACGGGAGCTGGAGCAGCGCGGATACGGCTGGCTCGAGGCCGAACATGCTGCACTCAAGGCAGCTTAGCGAGGATGCCATGAACGTCCAACAGGAATCCTGGCAAGACATCGCGCTGGAACGCATGCCGCGTTATCTGGCCGGGCATGGCTTGCCCTGGCTGGCCGCGGCGCGCGAGTCCGCTTTCGAGCGCTTTTCGGTGCACGGTTTTCCCACACGGCGGGAGGAGGAGTGGAAATACACCGACGTGTCCATGATAGGCAAACGCGCCTCGCTGGCGCCGGACAACATTCCACCCGATCCTTCATCCGAGGCCAGGCTGTTTGCCTGGGCGCTGGCGCAGGAGGACATGCATCTGATGGTGTTCGTGAACGGGCATTTTTCCGGTGAGCTGTCTGCCTTGCATGAGCTGCCGGCCGGCGTGCGCCTGGACAGCCTGGCCGATCTGCTGGAAGGCTCTGCCGACGTGCCGGGCATGCTGTTTGACGAGCAGCACGAGCACACCGTGTTCGCCGCCCTGAACAACGCATTGGCTACCGATGGCGTGGTGCTGCAGCTGGCGCCCGGCACGGTGCTGGAGAAACCGCTCTATCTGCTGTTTATCGCCAGCGGCCACGGCACCGCAATCTATCCGCGCAACATAGTCCTTGCCGGCGAGGGCACTCGTGCCGCCCTGATCGAACATTATTTCGGCATGCTGGACGGACACAATTTCACCAATGCGGTATCGCAGATCAGCCTGGCGGCGCAAGCCGAGCTGCAGCACTGCAAGTTGCTGCAGGAAGGCAAGGATGCGTTCCATATTGCCGGAATCCACGCGGAACAGGCAGCAGGCAGCCGCTTCGTCTCGCATTCGATTGCGCTGGGCGGACGCCTGGTGCGCAACGACATCACCTCGCGGCTGGACGGGGCAGGGTGCCAGTGCACCTTCAATGGCCTTTACCTGCTGGAAGGCAAACAGCATGTAGACCATCACACCCGCATCGATCACTTCGCATCGTCCTGCACCAGCCGTGAGTTTTACCGCGGCATCCTGGAGGGAGAAGCGCACGGCGTATTCAACGGCAAGGTGATCGTGCATCCGGATGCCGTCAAGACCGATGCGCACCAGTCCAACCACAACCTGCTGCTGTCGCGTCAGGCGGAGGTGGACACCAAACCGCAGCTGGAGATCTTTGCCGATGACGTGAAGTGCACCCACGGCGCGACGGTCGGACAGCTGGACGATGACAGCCTGTTCTACCTGCGTTCGCGCGGGATCGATGCAGTCTCTGCGCGCTCGCTGCTGATCTACGGCTTTGCCAACGATATCATCACGCGCATCGAGCTGCCGCTCATGCGCGAGCGCATCGAACATCTGGTGCTGGAGCGCCTGCCGCAGGGCGAGCAGATCAAGGAGCTGTTATGAGACTGGCGGAGCTGTATGCGCATCCCGGCGACCTGCAGGCGCAGTTCTGGCGCACGGACTTTCCCATCCTGAAGACAAGAGTGCACGGCAAGCCGCTGGTCTATCTGGACAATGCGGCCACCACGCAGAAGCCGCAGGCAGTGATCGAGGCCGAGAGCCGGTATTACGGCAATTACAATGCGAACGTGCATCGCGGCATCCACAGACTGAGCCAGCTTGCCACCGATGCCTATGAGATGACGCGGGTCAAGGTGCAGCAGCTCATCAACGCCGACAGCCCCAACGAAATCATTTTCGTGCGCGGCACCACGGAGGCGATCAACCTGGTTGCACAAAGCTATGGACGCGGCCGTCTGCGGCCGGATGACGAGATCATCCTGAGCCAGATGGAGCACCATTCCAACATTGTGCCCTGGCAGATGGTGTGCCAGCAAACCGGTGCCAGGCTGCGCATCATACCTGTCGACGACAATGGCGAGCTGCAGATGGATGCGTTTGCGCAGTTGCTGAACGCACGCACGCGCCTGGTGGCGGTGACGCACGTCTCCAACGCGCTGGGCACGGTCAACCCGGTCAAGGCCATCATCGTCCTCGCTCATGCGCACAGGGTGCCGGTGCTGCTCGATGGTGCGCAGGCCATCGCCCATCTGGCTGTGGACGTGGAGCAGCTGGATTGCGAATTCTATGCGTTCTCCGCGCACAAGCTGTACGGCCCCACCGGAGTGGGCGTGCTGTATGGCAAGGCCGAATTGCTCGATGCCATGCCGCCCTACCAGGGCGGTGGCGACATGATCAGTTCCGTCAGCTTCGACAAGACTACCTACAACACACTGCCTTACAAGTTCGAAGCCGGCACGCCCAACATCGCCGGCGTGATCGGCCTGGGGGCAGCGATCGACTATGTGAGCGCCATCGGCCTCGACGTTCTGGCCGAACATGAGCAGGGGCTGCTGGCTCACGCCACGGCGGAGCTGGCAGCGGTGCCGGGACTGCGCATCATCGGCCGCGCGCGCGAGAAGATCGGCGTCATCTCGTTCGTGCTGGAGGGCATGCACCCCCACGACATCGGCACCATACTGGACCGGGAAGGCGTGGCGATACGCACCGGGCACCATTGCGCAATGCCGTTGATGGAGCGATTCGGCGTGCCTGCCACGGCGCGCGCCTCGTTTGCGCTGTACAACACCCGGCAGGAAGTGCGTGCGCTGGTGGAGGCGGTGCGCAAGGCGAAGGAGGTGTTCGGGTGATGAATGACATGCGCGAACTGTATCAGGAGACCATCCTCGACCACTATCGCCAGCCGCGCAATGCGGGGACACTACCCGGCGCAAACCGCACGGCCGAGGGCTACAACCCGCTGTGCGGCGACAGGGTGAAGCTGTACCTGCAGGTGGAAGGCGGCGTGATACGCGACGCGCGCTTCGAGGGCACCGGTTGCGCCATCGCCACGGCATCCGCTTCGCTGATGACGGAAAGCATCAAGGGCAAGCGCGAAGACGAAGCCTTGCGGCTGCTGGAACAGATACACGGCATGGTGACCGACGGCAGCATCGCGGGCGATGCGGGCAAGCTGGCCGTGCTGGGCGGAGTGCATGAATTCCCGCAACGGGTGAAGTGCGCCACACTGGCCTGGCACACCCTGAAGGCCGCGCTCGACAATGCCGTGGAGCCGGTGACAACTGAATGACGTGCACGCCGAGGTGGCTCATGGTCGACTTCAAGAAACTGGAACAGGACCTGCAGGAAAAGGCGGCAGACCCGGACACGCTCAAGGCGCATGTCATCGAGATGCTGCGCACGATCTACGACCCGGAAATCCCGCTGAACATCTATGACCTGGGCCTGATCTACGCGCTGGACGTGAATGCTGCGGGCGTGGTGCATGTGCGCATGACGCTGACCACCCCCAATTGTCCGGTGGCCGAGGGATTTCCGGATATCGTGCAGAACAAGCTGTGGCGGGTGGATGGCGTCAGCGAGGTCGAGGTGGAACTGGTGTGGGATCCTCCCTGGGACCAGACCCGGATGTCGGAGGCTGCACGTCTGCAGCTCGGCCTCATGTAAATGAAGGGGGGTGCGATGAGCAACTGGCTGGATGTGGCCGGCACTGACGAGCTACCACCGGGTGCCCGCCGCGTGGTCGATGTAGACGGCACCGCGGTAGCCGTTTTCAATCTGGGCGGCGAATACTTCGCCATCAGGGATGCCTGCACCCATGATGGCGGCGAGCTGGCCAATGGCAAGCTCGAAGGCGAGGAGATCATCTGCCCGCGCCACGGGGCGCGCTTCTCGGTCCGGACCGGTGCGGTGCTGGGGCCGCCTGCCTACGAGGATGTGCGCTCCTACCCGGTGCGGGTTGTGCAGGGCAGGGTGCAGATCGAAAGCGAATGAACACGAGACGGCACTTCTCTGCGTCTTTCAAGTGCCACGGTGGCAGCAACTGTCAGCGGAAACAACTCACCTCAGACATCAGGGTGCATCGTCGTCGTCATCGAATTTCTGCTTCGGCGGATTGCCGTCATACACCAGGTTCTGTCGGCGCATCATGTAGGCATCGCGGATGAAGGCATAGCGGTCCAGCATGCTGTCGTCCAGCACCTTTTCCATATCCAGTAGATGCGCGCGCTGGTCTACGCCCTGGACGATGTAGGTCTGGTTGCGGGCTGCCACATCGTCCATGGTGCCGATCACGCTGACATAGCTGGTATCCACATACAGGCCTGCGCCGTCACGCACGCTGCTCGGGCCGAGAACCGGGATGACCAGGTAGGGGCCGCTGCTCACGCCCCAGTAGCCCAGGGTCTGGCCGAAATCCTCGTTGTGTTTCTCCAGTCGATCGGCCACGTTGATCAGGCCGAATACGCCAAAGGTCGAGTTGATGACGACGCGGGTGCCGTCGGCAGCAGCCTGGGCGAACTTGAACTGCAGCAGGTCGTTGACGGTGACCACCACGTCGTCCAGGTTGGAAAAGAAGTTGCGGATCATGTTCTGGGCCGGCTTGGGCGTGACTTCCTTGTAGCCCTTTGCCACCGGTTTGATCACGGCGCGGTCCAGCGCATCGTTGAAGCGGTAGGCGGCGCGGTTGTAGCTTTCGAAGGGGTCATTGGGGTTGGTGGAGGCGCAGCCGGTCAACGCCAGCAGGGCAAGCAGAAAACAGAAGCGGGTTACGGACATATCAGCCTGGGTGGTTAAAGTTTGCTTACCGGATTATAGTTGCATCCGGGCTTTTTCAATAATGGCTGCAAGTTGGCAGCATAACCTGCTTGAGATAATCCGCGATGAAAAAATCCACCCGCACCTTGTTGATTCTGACCGGGGTGTTTCTGCTGGCTGCAATGCTGGAACTGGGCTGGCTGCACCTGTTGGCACCGCTGGAACATCGCCTGTCCGACCGCATGGTGCGCCAACAGGCACTGGGCTTGCAGCCGGACCCGGACATCGTCATCGTCGATATCGATGATGCCAGCCTGGCGCGCATGCAGGACGAGGCGGGCAGCTGGCCGTGGCCGCGCGCTGTGCACGCCACGCTGGTGCAGGGGATTGCGCAGCAGCATCCAAAGGCCGTCGTGTTCGACCTGCTGTTCAGCGAGCGCGACCAGTATCGTCCCGAAAGCGACAGGCTGTTCAACCAGGCGCTGAAGGGCAAGGACAATATCTATTTCCCGTTCGTGCGGCGCGACCCTGTGCAGGATGCGAAGGGTGTGCCGCTGGCACAGATCGCTCCGGCGCTGGGCTTTACGCGTACGCCTGCGGCTGACGCGCAGGCACGCATTGCCCTGTTGCCGCCGCTGGCCATCGACCCGCACTACTGGCGCGGCGGCACCATCAACTTCGTCGAAGACCGCGACGGGGTCGGGCGCCGTTACCAGCTCTACAGCGATGCCTATGGCTGGCTGGTTCCGTCGCTGCCGGCACGGGTGGCCAGCGACCTGGGCTACAGCGTGCCGCAGCAGCCCGACCTGCTGCTGGCCTGGCGTGGCACGGCCAACTCATTCCAGCACATCTCCTATGCGGACCTGTATGAAGACTTCAACCGCCAGCATCCCAAGCGGCCGCAGGACGAGCTGAGCGGCAAGATCGTGATCGTCGGCACGGCGGCCACCGGCCTGCAGGACCTGCGCGTCACGCCGCTCTCCAGCCTGTATCCCGGCGTGGAGATACTGGCCACCGCGCTCGACAACCTGAAGAACCAGCGCGCCATGCACCGCGCGGCGGCCTGGTTTGCACCGCTGCTGGCCTGCGTGCTGTTGCTGGTGCTGGCGGTCTTTTTCCAGCGCGGCCGCAATGCCCTGAAAATCGGCGTCGGCCTCATGCTGGTCAGCTTACTGCTGCTGGGCATCAGCTACTATGCCGTTGGCCAGCTGTACCGGCTGCCGGTGCTGACGCCCCTGCTGCTGGCGTGGGCCTACTACGTGGCGGGCGCCCTGCTCGAATACCTGCGCGAGCGCAAGTCGCGCGAACAGGCGGTGCAGATGTTCAGCCGCTTCGTGAACCCGCATGTGGTGAAGGAGCTGGTGGCGCATGGCGGCCTCAGCCGCGCCGGCGAGAGCCGCCAGATCACCGTGCTGTTCTCCGACATCCGCGGCTTTACCACCCTGTCGGAAAAGCGCACGCCGCAGCAGGTGGTGGACCTGCTCAACCGCTATTTCAGCCTGCAGGTGGAAGTGATCTTCCGCCATGGCGGCTCGCTGGACAAATTCATCGGCGATGCCATCATGGCGTTCTGGGGCGCGCCGCTGGATGACCCCGAGCACGCGCGCCACGCGGTGGCCGCCGCGCTGGAGATGGCCGAGGTGCTGCAGCGCTTCAAGCATGAGCTGGGTGAGCAGGACGCCGATTTCGATGTGGGCATCGGCATCCACTCCGGCCCTGCGGTGGTTGGTCTGATCGGTTCCGAGCAGCGGCGCGAGTACACCGCCATCGGCGATACCGTCAACCTGGCCAGCCGCATCGAAGGCCTGACCAAGGGGGTGTCGCGCATCCTGGTGTCACGCGAGACCATGGAAATGTGCGGTGACGTGTATGATTTCAAGGCTTACGGCTCCTATGCCGTAAAGGGCAGGGCCAAGGAAGTGGAATTGTTTGCGCCCAGCAAAAAAGGTGGCGAGAAATGAAGGAGAACGTGATGAAATGGATGGCAGCAATTTGTTTGAGCCTGGCTTGCAGCCTGGCGTACGCCGGCGACCCGGCCTATGCGGTGCGCGATACCGATCTGAAGGCCAAGCCGTACAGCGATGCGGATACGCTGCAGGTTGTGCCAGCGAACAGCAAGGTGGAAATTCTGCAACGCAAGTCGAGCTGGATGCAGATCAAGGTGGGCGGCAAGACCGGCTGGGTGCGCATGCTGAGCCTGCGCCTGGGCGAAGTGGCGCAGAAGCGCGGCGACAGCGGCCTGGCAGCCCTGTTCAACGTGGCCAACACCGGCAGCAGCGGCAGCACGGTGACCACCGGCGTGCGCGGCCTGTCGGAAGAGCAGCTGAAAAATACCAAACCCAATCCGCAGGAACTGGAACTTGGGCGCAGCTATGTGGTGGACAAGGCAGAGGCGAGGAAGTTTGGCCAGGCCGGCAAGCTGAAAACCCGCAGCATGGATTATCTGCCTGCACCGGAAGGAGAATGATGATGAAGACCAGATTGACCCTGTTGGCCCTGCTGCTGTGCTGCGCCACGGCTCCCGCCTATTCTTTTGACTTCAGCAACATCGACATCGGCAAGACGGTGGAGACGCTGAAGAAGATCAAGAAGGCCACCAGCGATATCGATGAACCGCAGGAGATCGAGCTGGGCAAGGGCATTGCCAGCAACCTGCTGGGTGCCGCGCCCTTGCTCAAGAATGCGCGCGTGCAGGAATACGTGAACCATGTCGGCCGCTGGCTGGCGCTGCAAACCGAGCGCCCGGATCTGCCCTGGCAATTCGGTGTGCTGGATGACAACGACATCAACGCCTTTGCCGCGCCCGGTGGCTATGTGTTCATCACCAAGGGACTGCTGGTGCGCATGAACAGCGAGGCCGAGCTGGCGGGTGTATTGGCACATGAAATTTCGCACGTGCTGCGCAAGCATCATCTGCAGTCGATCAAGAAAGGCGCCAAGACCGAGCTGCTGGCCGAGTTTGCCAATGAGCAGATCAAGGAGCGCAACGGCAATCCCGCGCTGAGCAAGCTGGTGACCGCCGGCACCGAAGTATATGCGCGCGGCCTGGACAAGAAGGACGAGTTCGAGGCGGACCGCATGGGTGTGGTGATTGCCGCACGCAGCGGCTACGACCCGTTCGGCCTGCCGGCCGTGCTGCAGACGCTGCAGACCATCAACCCCAAGGACTCCGGCCTGGCGCTGTTGTTCAAGACCCACCCCGCGCTCGCCGATCGCCTGAGCCGCCTGGATCAGCTGATGGATGATCACTTCGACAGCATGCAAGGCCAGCCCGCGCTGAACGAGCGCTTCATGGCTGCGATGGGCAAGAAGTAGAAAATGTAGGTCGGGTTAGGCAATGCCGTAACCCGACACTGCGATGATGTCGGGTTACGCGGTGCCGCTAACCCGACCTACAGTTACCGCAATGGGCAAGAATAGGGCGGTATGCAGGCGGTTGAGCCCCGGGAACGCGATGGCGTTTACCGGGGCTCGATTTTTTTCACCGGCAAAAAAATGCAGGTCGGGTTAGGCAACGCCGTAACCCGACATTGTGCCCCTGCGTTGCTGTCGGGTTACGCGTTACCGCTAACCCGACCTACGGGAGCTGCGATGGGCAAGGATGCGCAATAGCAGCAATCCGGCAGCATCGCGCGCTCAGCGCAGATGCGGCGCCGGCGGCGGGCCGATGTCGCCCATGCGGAACTGGTAGTGACCTGCACGGCGGTCGGCAAAATATTGCTCCAGCGTCATCTTCACCGCGCGAAACGCCAGCTGGTCCCACGGGATCTCGTGCTCGGCAAACAGGGCGACTTCCAGACTTTCCACGCCCGGATGAAAATTCAGGTTGAGCAGACGGGCGCGGAACAGCATGTACACCTGGTTGATGTAGGCGAGGTTGTAGAGGGAATACAGCTCGCCCACATCCACCTCGGCATTGGCCTCTTCCATGGTTTCGCGGGCAGCCCCTTGCGGCGTGGTCTCTCCGTTCTCCATGAAGCCGGCGGGCAGCGTCCACAGGCCGATGCGCGGCTCGATGGCGCGGCGGCACAGCAGGATGCGGCCATCCTCCCATTCGGGAATGGCGCCGACGATCACCTTGGGATTCTGGTAATGCACCGTGTCACAGACCGTGCACACGTAACGC
>DATDDN010000139.1:0-19989 GCA_036523795.1 Gallionellaceae bacterium
TCGCAACGCGCCGGGCGGCGGCTCTTCGGGAGGGCGGCCTCATCGGCCGCGCAGGGCGCTTCCAGCGGCGTCGCGGCGGTGAACGTGGCGCCGAAGATTCGTGTTTGCGCGGCCCGCCAGCGTGCGACGCCGGCGAAGAAGTTCTGGGACGCTGGCGCCACCGCCGGATAGGCGTCCAGCGGTGCGAAATGGAGCGGCTGCCGAGGTTGGAGAACGTATTGCCGATCCGGAGCATCCTCGGTCGACTCCCCGGCCCCCGCTCCGGTCACCACCGCATCGAGCAGGTTCACGTGGACGGCGTCGGACACGGTACCGCTCACCTTGCCGGCGGCGAGGAGCGGCGAGGCGAGGCCGATGCGCCTCGAATAGAAGAGCTGCTGGGGAATGTCCTTCGCGTCGGCTCCGAAAGGCTGGAAGAGGTCCAGGGATTGTTGGCCACGGTGGATTGCACCCACACGCCCATCCTATCCGACACAGGCATCCTGGCCACCAGCGGAATTGCGCCCAGCGCCGGCAGCGCATACCAGGGCAGCTTGGCGGTGAACACCGCAAGGCAGCCCACCAGCCCGCTGATCAGCGCCAGCGGCAGGGTAAACACGCGCCCGCAGGAGAGGTGGGAATTGGTGACGAACATGATCAGCAGATAAGCCAGTGCGGCCGAGCCGACGGCCAGCCCGAGCTGGCCGAGCGAAGCCGAGGCGCCGATCAGCACCGCGAGGCCGGTGCCCATGGCCAGCGTGAAGCCGGCGCTGGCCGCGCGCACCGGCGACTCATACAGGGTGTCCATCCACAGCACCAGCCAGCCCACATACAGCGCGCAGCCCAGGCCCCATTGCAGCGCCGTCGGCACCGGGTGCTGCTCAAGCACCCGTATGCACACCCACACCGCCGCCGCGCCACCCAGCACGGTCAACACCGGCCGCCACAGCGAGGAATCCAGCAGCATCAGCGGAATGCCCAGCGCAGCGGCAAACACGCCCAGCCATATGATCTTGCGCGTGCTGGTCAGCGGGTCTACGCCAAAGCCATTCATCAGATACACGGTGATGGCAAAGCCGGCAATGATCGCCAGGCCGCTCAGGCGCATGCGCTGGAACAGCTCCGCGGTGAGCAGGGCGACGAGGAAGGGGGCCAGTCCTGCCTGGACGGCGGGGTGGTTGAGCAGTGCGTGCAATTGGGATCTCCTGCGAGTCGTTGAGAGGGCGCTAGTGTATCATCGCAGCCAACGTCCTAATCCTATCCCCATCCGCAGCACTGGCAACATGAACAACCTGATCCTGCTCATCCTCTGCTTTGTCGCCGGCGTCCTGCTGCGCCGCTCCGGCCGCATGCCCGAGCAGGCGCCGGCCACCCTCAACAGCTTCATCATCCACGTCTCCGTGCCTGCGCTCGCGCTGCTCTACCTGCACGAGCTGCAGTTCAACGGCGACATCATCCTCATCGTGGCCATGGCCTGGCTGTATTTCGGCCTGGCGGCCGGCTTCTTCTGGTGGATGGGGCGGCGTCTCGGCCTGCCGCGCGCCACCGTGGGCGCGCTGATGCTCACCGGCGGCATGGGCAACACCGCCTTCTTCGGCCTGCCCATGATCGAGGCCTATTACGGTCACCAGGGCATCGCCACCGGCATCCTGATCGACCAGACCGGCTCCTTCCTGGTGCTCTCCACGCTAGGCATCGTCGTCGCCGGCATCTATTCCAGCGGCCGCCCCAGCGCCGCCGAGATCGCGCGCCGCATCGTGCAGTTCCCGCCGTTCATCGCCATGATCGTCGCCTTCCTGCTGATGCCCATGCACTACCCGGACTGGTTCAGCGCCGTGCTCAAGCGCCTGGGCGACACCCTCGCCCCGCTGGCGCTGCTGTCGGTGGGCTTCCAGCTGCGCCTGGGACACCTGCGCGGCAACTGCTGCGGCCTCGCGCTGGGCCTGTTCTTTAAGCTGCTGCTCGCACCGATGGTGTTCTACCTGCTCTACATCAAGCTGCTGGGCGCGAACGGCACCGCCATCCAGGTCACCATCTTCGAGGCCGCCATGCCGCCGATGATCACCGCCGCCATCGTGGCGACCGAACACGAACTCGACCCCGAGCTCTCCACCCTGATGGTTGCGGTGGGCCTGCCGATTTCCTTCCTCACCCTGCCGGGCTGGTGGTGGCTGATGCAGGGCGTGTAGGTGCGGTGCTTGGCGGGCGGCGAAAATCGAGCATGGAATGATCCATGCAAAACTGACTCCAAGTCTTGTGGGCTAAGATTACTCAGGCGCTGAAATGAAAAACCCGATTGCATCACTCATAAGCTACCTGGGCGACGCGCTGGCGCGCTCGCTGGCCGATCGCCGTTCCGGCAACGATCCGGCAAGGGTTGGCGCCCAGGCCGCCAAGAAGTTTTCGCTCAAGGTCGATTACCTCGCCGCGCAACGCGTGGTCAAGATCACCACGCGCGGCATCCTCACGCTGGAAGCCAACAACGAGCTGGTGGCTGCGGCCGTGGCAGCCGGCGCCCAGTTCGACACCAACCTGTTCCTGGTGGATGACCGCAACATCGAGCTGGCGATGGACATCGTCAACATCTACGACCTGCCCGAACACAACAGCCAGCTGGGCATCATGCGCAATTTTCGCGTCGCGCTGGTCTTCACCCCCACGCAGCGCAACAGCGAGCTGTTCAAGTTCTATGAAGACCGCGTCGTGATCACCGATTTCCAGCAGCGCGTGTTCACCGATGAGCCGGCTGCGCTGATGTGGCTGATGGAGGGGCAGAAGGCGTGACGCGCCCGCATTGCGATGAACGCTCCCATCCCTGAACGTCCTGTCTCCCTGCGCCTGAGCGCGCTGGATGAGCACCTGCTGAACCAGACCGCGCGCACCGACCTTTCCGGCCTCCGCCGCTTCGCTTTCGAGTTCCTCTATTTCGGCCTCAAGGAAGCGCGGGCGTGCTTGTTCGTTGCCCTGTTCTTTGCGGCGGTGTTCAGCGTGCCCCGCGCCGGCGTGCTGGGTGTGCCGCGCTACGATGTGCTGCTGATCCTGGCCATCGCGATTCAGGCGTGGATGGTCTGGGCCAAACTGGAAACGCTGGATGAACTCAAGGCCATCACCCTGTTCCATGTGGTCGGCTTCGCCCTCGAAGTGTTCAAGACCTCCGGTGGCATCCAGTCGTGGAGCTATCCCGATTTTGCCTACACCAAGCTGTTCGGCGTGCCGCTGTTCTCCGGCTTCATGTACGCCGCAGTCGGCAGCTACATCATCCAGGCCTGGCGCTTGTTCGAGCTGCGCATCATCCATCACCCGCCTTACTGGATGGCCGGCGTGATCGCGCTGCTCATCTACGCAAACTTTTTCACCCACCACTACATCGGCGACTACCGCTGGTACATCGCCGCCTGCGTGCTGGGCCTGTATGCACGGGCCACCGTCGTGTTCCGACCGCTCGACCGCGAGCGCAAAATGCCGCTGCTGCTGTCCTTCGTGCTGATAGGCTTCTTCATCTGGCTGGCCGAAAACATCAGCACCTTCTTCGGCATCTGGCGATACCCCAACCAGCTCGGCGCCTGGTCAGCGGTGCACGTGGGCAAGTGGAGCTCCTGGTCGCTGCTGGTGATCATGACCTTCACCATCGTCACCAACCTCAAGCACATCAAGGCGAGGGTGCATGTGCCGGTGTAGATGGCGGCTCGTCGGCCGTAGCGGCCATTTCAGCACATGATGGTATTTGGCAAAGTAGTAGAGGAAAGCAGACGTCAATGACTTAGGTGAGAGGTTGGACAATGCGGCCGAGCAATCCCAGTGAGTGAAATGAGCAACTCGAATGATACGTTAGGCATGCAGCGCATCTAGTGCATTGTTCAGCGCTTTGAGAAAACTATCTCTGGCATTTTTTCTCTTTTCGTAATTTTCCTTTAAGAAAGTCTTGTCTGGATTTCTTCCATTAGGTAGTACATGAAGTACTAAATGCTTCCTTAAAGACTCCATTGCATCAAGGTGTTCTGTAGTAGCGTTGGCTAGCGCGCCGTTACCAATCAAATGAAAGGCCATCCGAGCTTCTCTAGCCTCGTTAAATGCGTTAGTGAATTCATTATTGATTTCCGCATTGAACTGTCCTTGGCCGTCGGGCTCGTCGAGCTTCATCTGTTCATAGAGGCGCAGAGCATGATTGACCAACGCTCCACTACTTTCGAATTGACTTGCCTTTCTTCAACAGCTCCGTCTTTTCTTTGCGTAAATCTTTTCGGACTTCATGTTTATGAATCCGCATGGTGACCAAGTACGTTGTCACACCGCTAATTGCGGCACCAAGTCCCACTTTTACCGCTGTATCAATAATCTCAAGTTCAGTGACCATATTAATGCCTAGCAGTTATCATTCTGGCGAAAAAAGGGGCGGTTTTATTTATCACAACAACTGAAATAAGCTGCACTCTACCAAGTCCGCCATGCTGAGTGTTGCGCATATTCCCTTGCCTATTCACTAAGGGCTGCAATGGCCGATGACGGGACTTCGGCCAAAGCTGTCAATTCAGGTTGATGCTAATTTCGACAGCTTCCAACTCGAAAGCAGACGTTCAACGACAAGCTGTGGGGCGCGAGCCGCGTAGCGGCGAAGCGTCTCAAACGAGCGCATTGTTATAACGTTTTGTAGTAGCCATTGTGAGAGAGTTGCAGTGTACGTAAAAGCGGGTATTGCTCTGGAATCGCATTTTTAGCAACGATGCCACAGGCAACTACTTTTTGGCGTATTTCAGCCAGCAATTCATCAATGGAGACAATTTTACCGCCAGCAAGCTCATCTCTTTCTTTAGGGTGAGAAATAAGTACGGCCATTTGTTCAATATCCATTTTTGGATCAAGCCATGTAAAGACTTCACTGAATATGTACTTTTTTGCAGCGGTAAATTTCTTGGTAAATCTCTCTTCACGAACAGCCCATGAATGAGCGTCAATTGAAGGCTCTATATGAATTAGATGGCCTGTATGCGGGTCAAAGGCAATAACATCCAACTCCATTTCCCAACCGCCGTGACCGAGCTTCCCTACTTTGATATTTCTTTTTACCAAGTAGCCTTTCCAGTCATAGTATTCAGCTATTAGGTCTTCTAAGTGCGACATGGCTTTTTTAGTTATAACGTAAAAGTGAGGGGCGCGAGCGGCATCGCCGCGAAGCGTCACCTCGACTGACAAGTTAGCCACCATATGGAAACATCCACATGTAGATGGAGAGCAGTAGAGCAAGGAGGCCAAGAGCGAGGCCAAGCTCAGAACCGTATCGCCGTATAAAACCCAACTCCTGCGTAAAAGTGATAGTTGCAGTTGGCAATAACTTTTTTTTGTTAAACGAGAAAAATCCGAACATAACGGCCATTACTATCCAACTCAAAAAGGCAGGTAGTGGAATGTTAGGGAATTCACTGAATGGCCAAACTTTCGCTAATGGTGCAAAGGCGAGAAAAGCAAAAATAAGGGTAAACGGTACTCGAGTGAGTAAAGAGAACCAAACTTTGTTTTGTCTAATTACACGCATTGCAGCTTCGATAGCACCAGCACACCATACGTCTGAATCGGCTTCAACTGTTAAGGTCGAAACATTACTGAAAAGGCTGCCAGATGCGAGAGAAATTGAGCGGTTCTTTTGGCTTAATTTCAATTTGAACTCTGAAACTCGCCCGCGAAGTTGACCATAATTCTTAAGCTCTTCAATGGAATCGAAGGGCAATTTTTCAGATGGAAATGAAAGTGAGATAACAGCCTGAATCTTCTCTGAGGAATCGAATAACTCTGTCATCCGTACCCACAATAATTCTAGGTCGCCGATACCCAAGTCGAACGCCGGTAAACGCACCTCACGTTCAATTTCTCTTTTCATGGATAAAGGTCCTCTTCATGAATTGTGGGCGACTAACGTTTGAATTCACCGGCCTGCGCGGCTTTTCGCGCAGGTCCGGTGGAATGAGTGGTTATGCATTTGCTTCGGCTGCCTTACCCTTTGCGGTAGATTTCATTTCGCGTGTGATAACCCCACCATTTGCAGCTCGGTGAACGTTGAATTTTCGGTCGCACTCGGGACATTTGGCAGCAGTAGTCGAAGCTTGGGCCACACCAAGTAACACCTTGATATCCGCAGCATTACAGTCAGCATGAGGACATTCGACTGTCTCGCTAATTTTTTCAGCTTGCTTGGACTGCAAATCTTCAAAGATATCTTTCAGGGAGCTAATCACTGCTTGCTCCTGGGGGGTTTCTTCGCCTTGTTCCAATTCAGTTATCAATCGGCCAATGGAATTAATTGTTTCATTCAACACTGATGGGTCGAATTTCTGGCCGGTAATGTCAGAAAGGTCGGTGACCACTGTACGAAGAATCGAAATCAAGTCGCCGATCTTTTGAGCAGTCAAGTTGTCTGCATCATTCGCTAGTCCTTCAGCGGTGATGGCACCAATTTTGGAGGTAACCGTTGCAAGCAGGCGGTTGATTGAATTGACGCGGGGATATATGTCCTTTGCAGCTTGCTCTTTGTTTTTTAGAGCTTCGGCAAGTAGCGCTCCGCCAAAAGCAGCCATGAGGGCAGCAAGTGCAACCACACTACCCTGAGGTTTTTCAGCCAGCAAGGGGAGATATCCACCCCCAAAAACCAACAGGAGCGCGGAGATGAGTTTTGTCCATTCAATCTTCAAATCAGAAATCACAAGGTTCACCTGAAAAGTCTCCGATGGATGCATAACGTGAAATTGAGGGGCGCCGGTAGGCGTCCCTCTCGAATGCAGGGTTAGACAAATTGAGCACTACTGTCCCCCAAATAGCATAAGCATTGCAGCAATTAAAACGATGGACACGGAAATGATATTCAACCGCCTAACGGAATTACCTAAGGCATTTAATTGCGTGTCCTGCCCAAGATACTGCCTTTGCCAAAAATAGCGAGCGATTCTCCAGTTTTTAGAACTCCAGCCCTCGATGTTTTCAAGAGTAAGCCCTTCAAGTTCCTTGGGGGATAACTTATGTAATCTGGTAAGGAAATCGGAGTATTTAATAACTCCCCAACCTGCCACCCCAATTGCAGTTGCCAAAAGAGCAAAAGTTGTCAATTTGAGCAGAGTCATTACTCGGTCTAACAGTTATTCATATGACAGATCTGTCCGGACATGTTTAATAATACGGACACGGGAATACCCCATTAATCGATTGATAGATTGAAGACTATCCACTTTACCCCCAACCTTCAAGGTCAATAAACGGACAGACCCATTCCGCATAAAGTTGGAGGTGCCATGCAGCCATTTAAACCAACAGGAGTGAAGATTATAGAGTGTCCAAACCCCAGCAACATCCAACAAACCGCGCCTCCTTGAAAGTGTTGCGGTTGCCTGCCGGCTAAAGAGCTAATGCCAAGCGGCCGTTATATATATAGAAGCGGAATTTACATGATGTCGAGCATAGGGTCTGCTTTGGCCGAAATCCAGACCTCGGCCAAAGCTGCCAAGCTGGGTAAGAGCATTTATGTCTGCTCTACACAATCGTTCGGACATTTTGAACCTCGGAAGGTGGTGCGGTGCTAGCTGCAACTGCGTCTTGCGTAAGGTGGACGCCAGACCATTTCGATTGTGGTGCCGTCTCTGCGTGCCGGCTCAAATTCGCATGAAGCATAGAGCTTGTATGCGCGACAATTATGTACAGCAACTGAGAGCGTAAGTGGTCGATTGTAATTTGTAGCCTCAAGCTGCAGTGCTCGAATCAATGCTGTCCCGTAGCCAAAGCTGCGCTCATGAGGTAGCAGCGCGATGTAGATCAGCCTGATCGCTTCAACGCCGTAGTGAATCAACAAGCCGCCGATTGGGGCGCCATGTTTTTCGAGAATCTGAAATGGCGTACCCGGAAACTGGTTGCGATAGCTAACTTGTTGCGCATGGAATTGCATTTCTATCAGGCTATCCAGCATTGCTTCTGGCAGGGCAAGCTGAAGTAGATCTTCCCGCGTCGAACGGTAAAGCTGTGCGAGAAACGCCACATCCCGTTCGCGCTCAGGGCGAAGACTTAAGGCTGAATCATCGAATTGCATTTTTGGAATTGCCGCGGTAGTTGAAAACGCGGGTTACCCCGCGCTTTCAACTATGTTTACGGCCTCTGTGGATAAATGCCGGAGGTGCAGATGATGAAGTTGGTGCACAAGGCAGGTGGAATGGTCGGCACCGCCGCCGGGCTGGGGCTGCCCGCAACGGAAGTCGGCGCGCTGGGCACCGGGGTGGCGGGGGAAGGTCCACCATACATCTGCACCTTCGAGACTACTGGGATTCGGTCATTGCTGTACGATGCGGCGGCGCCCAGCGTCCAGTTCGCGCTGGGCGCTTGCGTCAGGCTGGCGCTGTCCGTGTTGCTGGCGGTCATCGTGTGAGTGTGCGCCGGCAGGTTGGCCGCACTTAGCGCTGCTCCCTCTGCACCACAGGTTTGACCGATGCTTCTAGGAGTCAGCCCATTCTGACCGTTCCCCATGCCGATCGGCATGCGGCTGCGCAAATCGGGCAGGGCGAAGTTGGTTCGGCCGTCGCCACCGTATGTGGTGCCAATCAGCGAGAAAAGTGCCTGATTTCCGCTAATGGGCAGCAGACTCCCGTCGCATAGTGCCCAGCCGACCGGTGCCCAGTTCAATGGCCAAATCATTATTGTTCCCACAAAGGCTTCCATCTAAATACTCCTATTTTCTTCACTTCGTTAATGTTGCCCTCTGGTTTTTGTGAGGGCATCCGATGGCGGCAATCCGAATTTTGGTTGCCCCCGCTGACCTTTACGCTGCCAGGCCGGTGGCGATACTAATGCATATCAGGTCGCAATATCCAATTGTTTTTGCGTGGAAAATTGCGTTTAGCGCAATTGTTCTCCACTGTAAATATATCGAATTATCTAGATATGGATCTATATACACATTCAAATTGTGGGAATCGATCTCGGGTGTTAGTGTGTGCGCCTTTCGCGTGGCGGGATTGTCTCAGGCAGGCAATTTCCGGATACGAGTGAAGCGCGACGTAGGGGCGTTGTGGGCTCATAGAGTCTGTCGCTTGGTCAATTGACCACTGTAGAGATAAATCTAAAATGGCTAAAGGGGAGATTAAGTGGGTAAGTCAAATTGCGTCTGGCTGGCGCTGAAGCAAATCGCACGTCTGCCGTCACTGGGTTATGTTCTTCTCGTTCTTCTCTTTACAGCCGCTCCGTCTTCCGCGGCAACTCACGCAAACAGCGACTCAGGCGCAAGCCATGCCGCCATCGTAGATCAACCTGCTGTAGTCCTGTTTATCGATGCGAAAGTGGAAGATTCGCAGGAGCTGATTTCTGGTGTGGCTGCTAACGTCAAAGTCATCCCCCTGCAGAACGATGCCGATGGCGTAAAGCAAATTGCAGCTGAACTGAAGAACTACCGCAACCTCGAAAGCATTCAGATCATCTCCCACGGCGCGCCGGGCAAACTGGCGCTGGGCTCCACGGTGCTCTCCGGCGACAATCTCAACCATTACCAGGCCGCACTGCAAACCTGGGGCCGCGCCCTCAAGGCCAATGGCGGCGTCCTGCTGTATGGCTGTAACGTCGCGCAAGGCGAGACGGGAGACCGCTTCATCAACCGCATCGGCCAGATGACCCACGCGTCGGTGGGGGCCTCCACTGATGCCACCGGCCACGCCGCCCTGGGCGGGAACTGGGTGATGGAAAAGCAGACCGGCCCGATGCAGACGGCAAGTGTGCTGGGCAACTCCGCCATGGCGGCATATGGTCACTTGCTTGTCCTCCCCGCAGCCGGCGTGCAGGACATCACCTACCCCATGGCGAATGGCACGGCAACGCTGGTTGGCTTTCCTGCGGGCTTCACCTTTGTCAACAACTCGTCTTATGCCTATCTGGGCGATTCTACCGTTGGCGCGGATGGGATCTACCCCAATGTGAATACGCCAGGCGCGAGTACAACATTCACTGTCAACGCTGATGGCGTAAATCTCGGCACGTTTGATCTGACCGCGATCAACTTCACCAATTTCAACGCTACCGCCAACTACAGCTTCACCATCACGGGATACAAGCCGGGCGGCGGCACGGTCACCACCACCTTCACCGCGACCGGAACAACCTTCGCTCTGGGCAACTATGCGGCCTTCACTGGCATTACCGGTTACCAGGTCATGTTCACCCCCACCAACGGCGGCAACCCCTCGAACATCACGTTCGACAAGTTCACCATCGCAAACCCCGCAGCCCCGCAGCCTTTGCCGACCATTTCGGGGATCACGCCCAGTAGCGGCCCGACCACGGGCGGAACGGCGGTCACCATCACCGGCACCAATTTGACAGGCGCAACTTCCGTCAAGATAGGCGGCGTAGCCGCCACCAGCGTGGTGGTGGTGAATGCCACCACCATCACCGCCGTCACCCCGCCCGGCGCGGCGGGGATCACCAACGTCGCAGTCACCACGCCGGGCGGCACGGCCACCGGTACGGGCGCATTCACCTATACCTCAACGCCCCCTACCGTGACAGGCATCACGCCCAATAGCGGCCCGACGGCAGGCGGCACGCTGGTGACCATCACCGGCACCAGCTTTACCGGCGCAACCAGCGTCACCATCGGCGGCGTGGCCGCCACGGGCGTGACCGTGGTGAACTCGACCACCATCACCGCCAACACCCCGGCCGGTGCGGCGGGCGCCGCGGACGTCGCCGTCACCACCGCCGCGGGCACCGGCACAGGCACGGGTCTCTTCACCTTCGTCGCACCGCCCACCATCTCGGCGATCACGCCCAGCTCCGGAACGGTGGCAGGCGGACAGGCGGTGACCATCACCGGCACCAATTTCGTGGCGGGCACGACCGTCACCATCGGCGGCGTAGCGGCCACCAGCGTCGTCGTGGTCAACGCCACCACCATCACCGCCGTTACCCCGGCCGGCACGGCGGGCGCAAAGAACGTGGTCGTCGCCAACTTCAACGGCACGGCCACGGGCACGGGCATCTACACCTACGTCGCGGCCCCGACCGTGTCCGGCATCACCCCGAGCAGCGGCCCGACCGCGGGCGGCACGTCGGTGACCATCACCGGCACCAACTTCATCGCGGGGGCGACCGTCACCATCGGCGGGATCGCGGCGACCAGCGTGACCGTGGTGAACGCCACTACCCTCACCGCCATCGCTCCGGCAAACGTGGCGGGTGCAGCCAGCGTTGCAGTCACCACGGCTGGCGGCACCGGTACCGGCACCGGCTTGTACACCTACGTTGCGACCCCCACCGTGACAAGCGTCAGCCCGAACAGCGGCCCGACGGCAGGCGGCACCAGCATCACCATCACCGGCAGTAACTTCAGTGGTGCGACCGGTGTGACCATCGGCGGCGCGGCAGCGACCAGCGTGACCGTAGTGAACTCAACGACCATCACTGCCACCACCCCGGCCGGCACCGCAGGCGCGGCCAACGTCGTGGTCACCACCACCGGCGGCACCGGCACGGGTACCGGGCTGTTCACTTACGTCGCCGCCCCGACCGTGGCCAGCATCACGCCGAACGCGGGCACCATCTACGGCGGCAACTCGGTGACCATCACCGGCACCAATTTCGTGGCAGGGGCGACCGTTACCATAGGCGGCGCAGCGGCCATCAACGTGGCCGTCGTCAACTCCACCACCATCACCGCCACCACCCCGGCTGGCACGGCGGGTGCAGCCAACGTCGTGGTCACCACTGCAGGCGGAACCGCCACCTTGGCCGGCGGTTTCACCTTCTACCCGATGCCCAACGTGACTGCGATCTCGCCGAACACAGGCCCGACGGCGGGCGGGCAGGCAGTCACCATCACCGGATCCAACTTCGTGGCCGGCGCGACGGTCACCATCGGCGGCACAGCGGCGACCAGCGTGGTTGTAGTCAATTCCACCACGATTACCGCGGTCACTCCGGCCAATGCGGCGGGGCTCGTGAGCGTTGCCGTCACCACCCCCGGCGGCATGGGTACCACATTTAACCTGTACACCTATATCGCCCCGCCCACCGTGGCCAGCGTCAGCCCGAGCAGCGGCCCGATCGGGGGCAACACGTCGATCACCATCAGTGGCACCAACTTCACCGGCGCGACCTCGGTGACCGTCGGCGGCGCAGCCGCGACCAACGTGGTCGTGGTGAACGCCACCACCATCACCGCCACCACCCCGGCCGGCAGTCCCGGTGCAGCTAACATCGTGGTGACCACGCCAGGCGGCACCGTTACGGGCACCGGCTTGTACACCTATGTTGCGACCCCGACCGTGACCAGCGTCAGCCCGAGCAGCGGCTCAACTGGAGGTGGCACCAGCATCACCATCACCGGCAGCAACTTTGTGGCGGGTGCGACGGTCACTGTTGGCGGTGCAGCGGCGACTGGCGTGGTCGTGGTCAACTCGGCCACGATCACCGCCACCACTCCGGCAGGCACTGCGGGTGCGGCGAACATCGTGGTCACCACGCCTGGCGGCACCGGCACGGGCGCTGGCCTGTTCACCTACGCCGCGACTCCGACCGTGACCAGCGTCAGCCCGAGCAGCGGCCCGACGGCAGGTGGCACCAGCATCACCATCACCGGCAGCAACTTCACCGGTGCGACCAGTATCACCATCGGTGGCACGGCCGCAACCACCTTCACGGTCAACAGCGCGACCCAGATCACCGCCACCACTCCGGCAGGCAGTGCCGGTGCAGCCAACATCGTGGTCACTACGCCTGGCGGCACGGGCACGGGTCTCTTCACCTATGCCGCGACTCCGACCGTGAACAGCGTCAGCCCGAGCAGCGGCTCAACTGGAGGTGGCACCAGCATCACCATCACCGGCAGCAACTTCACCGGTGCGACCAGTGTCACCATCGGTGGCACGGCCGCAACCACCTTCACGGTCAACAGCGCGACCCAGATCACCGCCACCACCCCGGCCGGCAGTGCCGGTGCAGCCAACATCGTGGTCACCACGCCAGGTGGCACCGGTACCGGCACCGGCCTGTACACCTACGCCACGGCGCCGGGCGCACCGACCGGCGTGACCGCAACGCCGGCCAATACACAGGCCACAGTGACCTTTACCGCGCCGGCCTCAAACGGCGGCAGTGCGATCACCAGCTACACCGCGACCTCGAGTCCGGGTAACCTGACCGGCAGCTGCGCCGGTCCGGCCGCCTGCGCGATCACGGTGACCGGCCTGACCAACGGCACGGCCTACACCTTCACGGTGACTGCGATCAACGCGCTGGGCACCAGTGCGACGTCGGCGGCCTCCGCGCCCGTGACGCCGAACACCTCGTCTCTTACGGCTAGCGCCACCAACATAATGGTTCCGATGAACATCGGAAAAACATTCGATCTGGCCGCTTATGTCACAGGCGGCACCGTGACTTCGGTGAATATTTCCACTCCGCCATTGCACGGCACTGCGACCGTTTCTGGCACCAAAGTGACTTATACGCCGACCACCGACTATTCCGGTACGGATACCTTCAACTACACCGCTACCGGAGCTGGTGGAACATCAGCCCCGGCTACCGTGTCCGTCACGATCGTCAATCGTCCGAACCCGACGCAGGATGCTGCTGTAACCGGCCTGATTACTGCACAAGCAAGTGCAGCACGCCTGTTCCGCGATGCTCAAATGCTCAACTTCCAGCAACGTATGGAATCGCGTCACCATGCACGCCAGGTTATTCAGCCGAGTGGCTTTGCCGATGCAACGAAAGAGCTAGCCTTGGCGGGAGGTGTTTATCCCCGTAGCGCTGACCAATCGACGGGACGAGCACAGGCCCTGGGAGCTGGCAGGACTGCAAGCCAGAGCACTGATGCCTCCAATCAGTTGGGAGACAGCGCTGCGCCACCTGGGTTCTCGTGGCTGTTCAACTCGTTGGCATCAGCAGCAACGACGTCTGCCATCAATGTGAACCTGGCCGCGGTGTCGCATGCGATGCATGAAAATGAAGGAGCTTCTGCTGCAGAAAACGGAGAAGTGCAGGTGTGGGCAGCGGGTAACCTGCGGTTTGGTTCCAGAAGCCAAAATACCGGCGGTCTCGATGTCGACTTCACGACCCGCGGCGCAACAGTCGGTATGGACAAGCGTTTTACGGATCAGCTGACACTGGGCATGGGTATCGGATATGCCCGCGATCACAGCACTATTGGTACCGATGGAACCGACAGCCATGCCACCGGAAACAGCATTTCTGTGTACGCCAGCTACCAGGCAACTGACACCATGTTCGTGGATGCCTTGCTTGGCCATGGTTCATTGACGTTTGACACGACTCGCTATGTCGCCGCAGTCAACGACTTTGCCCGGGCGAGCCGCTCTGGTAACCAGACGTGGGGTTCGCTTGCAGCCGGATATGAGTACCGCGACGGCACCCTGCTGATGTCACCCTATGGGCGCTACAACTTGGGAGTCGATCAACTGGATGATGCTACCGAAAGCGGGGCGGGCGTATATGCACTGAACTATGGCGCCCAATCCACCACGTCGCAGCAAATATCATTCGGCTTCCGGACTGAAATCCAGCAGAAAACCGAGCTGGGTCTGGCGACGCCCCGTGCCCGCATTGAATACCAGCATACGATCGAAGCTGGTGGCGAGACGTCGCTTGCCTATGCTGACATGATCAGCTCTCGCTATAACATGTCAATACCTGGCACTAATGTGAATTCGTGGCTGCTGGGTATCGGTAGCGGACTGCTACTGCAAAACGCGTGGTCACTTGACGGGGAATATCAGCGTCAGCACGCGGCTGGTGTGGAAGACATCCAGGTAGTGAATATCCGCGTATCGAAGAGGTGGTAAGACAAAACGGGGGGCGGAGCCGCTCCCCAGCAAGCCGTATATCTTTCCGCTCAGGAAGGCATTGTCAATTTATTGGCAGGAAAGAATGTTCCTGAGCGCCAGTGAAGCATGGTTGTTACGCCATCCTTAGCTGATGCACTTCGTTCCTGGAGCATCGAAAGGTACTGAGCAGCCCGCGCATGTCGAAATGGCAATGGGCATGGCCTCGTTCGTGCCTGCCCTCCATGTATGAGTCCGGAAAACGCCGTCTATGGCGTAGAAAGGTATTAGCTGATAGATTGCAGGTGCGGCGTCATCGTTCTGACTATTGGGGGCAAGCGGAAGAATGCCAGCAATCACGACAACTCAGAAACCGGTTCCCGATGCGAAGATGGCACTGATGGCGTACTTGCTGCTGACGCTTGCCTACGTCGTCAGCGGGAAGCTGGGGCTGATGCTGGCGCTTCCGCCCGGCTACGCATCGCCGATCTTTCCTCCCGCCGGGATCGCCGTTGCGGCCGCATATCTTGGCGGCAGGAAGGCGTTGCCGTGGGTCTTTCTCGGCTCTCTGCTGCTTAATCTCTGGGTGGACTATTCCGGCAACCAGAAGATAGGCACCATCGGTTTCACGGTGGCGGCAATCATCGCGATCGCCTCCATGCTGCAGGCCGCCATGGGCGGATGGGGATTGCGGCGCGCAATAGGCCCTGCTCCTACCGGCAGTGTCCGCACTGTCTTGCGCTTCCTGGTGCTGGTGCCGCTGATCTGTGTCACCAGCGCCAGCCTGTCAGTTAGCGGCCTCTGGGCGCTGGGCCTCGTGGACAAGGCCAGCCTTGCCGCCAACTGGGCTTCGTGGTGGATCGGGGATACGCTCGGTGTGCTGGTGATGTTCCCGCTGGTGATGATCATCGCCGGCGGGCCGCGCGTACTGTGGCAAAGCCGCGTCTTCACCATCGTTGTGCCTATCCTGCTGGTGCTGTCGAGCGGGCTCGTTACGATCTACTTCCTGCAGCATGCGGCCATCAATACCGCTCGCCAGATCCAGCTGGACAACTTCGAGTACCAGGGGCGCGAGATCTCGTTGCGCATCGAGCAACGCCTGGCTGCCTACGAACAGGTGCTGCGCGGAGTCAGGGGTTTGTATGTCGCATCCGAGCATGTCGAGCGAAATGAGTTTCGTGATTACGTGGCCACCCTGAATCTCGCGCAGCACTACCCGGGCATCCAGGGCGTAGGCTTCTCGCTGATCGTCCCGCAGCAGAAGAAGGCGCGACATATCGAGGCGGTGCGCAAGGAGGGCTTTCCACACTACGCCATGCGGCCGGAAGGCAACCGTGACCTCTATACGACCATCATCTATCTGGAACCGTTTGCCGGCCGCAACCTGAACGTGCTGGGCTATGACATGTATTCTGAAGCCGTGCGCCGTGTTGCCATGGAGCAGGCGCGCGACCAGGACAGGTCGGTCATGTCAGGCAAGGTCAGGCTGGTGCAGGAAACGGAGCAGGAGGCGCAGGCCGGTTTTCTGATGTATCTGCCGGTGTACCGCAACGGCAGCCCGCATGAAACGCTGGCAGATCGCCGCGCCAACATCGTGGGCTGGGTCTATGCCGCGTTCCGCATGAGCGACCTCATGCAGGGCATACTCGGCGAGCAGATCCACAATTTTCACCTGGAGGTCTTCGATGACGGGAACGTGAGCCCGGAAGCGCTAATGTACGACAGCGGTTCCGATGCGCGCCACGGTGGCGCAGCGATGTTTGGCTTTAGCCGGCTGATCGAGACCGTAGGCCATGCATGGACGATCAGGCTGCACTCGCTTCCCCTGTTTGAGACGCAGATCGACAGCGGCCGCGTCACCGTGATACGGATCAGCGGCCTGCTGACGAGCCTGCTGCTGTCGCTGATGGTGTGGCAGCTGGCCAGCGGCCGTGCCCGTGCACTCAAGCTGGCACAGGACATCACCAGCGAATTGCGCAGGAGCGAAGAGCAGCTCAAGGGAGCGCAACGCATGTCGCATATAGGCAGCTGGGAGCTGAATATGACGGACAACATGCTGACCTGGTCGGATGAAATCTACCGCATCTTCGAGATGGACCCGGCCACCTCCAGCACTTCCTATGAAGCCTTCCTCAGTGTCGTGCACCCGGATGATCGCGCCATGGTGGACGCCGCATTCAGGCAATCTGTCCAGGATCGCGCGCCTTACAGCATCGAACACCGCCTGCTGCTGCCAGACGGACGCGTCAAGTTCGTTCATGAAAAAGGCGAGACCATTTTCGATGCGGACGGGCTGGCAGTCCGCTCCGTGGGCACGGTTCAGGACATCACCGAACAGAAGATGACGCAGGAGCGCATCGAGCACATGGCCCATTACGACACCCTGACCAATTTGCCTAACCGGGCCTTGTTCTATGACCGCCTGCGTCAGGCGCTGGCGCTGGCGAAGCGCAACGAAGGCGGCTTGACCCTGCTGTTCATGGACCTGGATGGTTTCAAGCAGGTGAATGACACGCAGGGGCACCATGCCGGCGACCTGCTGCTGATGGGGGTGGCACAGAGGCTGTCCGCTTGTGTGAGGGAGAGCGACACGGTGTCGCGCCTGGGCGGGGACGAGTTCACCGTCATACTCAGCGGAATGCACGAGCTGGCAGATGTGATTGCGGTCGCACAGAAAATCATCCATGCCATTTCCGCTCCGTTTGACCTGGAGGGGCGCGCGGCAAATATCGGGATCAGCATCGGCATTGCGCGCTACACCGAAGAGGCCGAAAACGAGGACGATCTGGTCACGCAGGCGGATCAGGCGATGTACGAGGCAAAATTTGCGGGCAAGAACACCTACCGGGTAGGCGCCACCCGCTGACAGGCTGCGAATTCCAGCCAACAAAAAACCCGCCGCAGCGGGTCTTCTGTCTTGCGGCTTTCAGGCATCAGACAGCGAGCACCTTCTGTGCAGCTTCCACGGCCACGCTGCGCTTGATCGGCGCCTTCAGGCGACCGAGTGCGTCGTCCAGCGCGGCCAGGCACACCAGGATGTTGCGCGGGTTGGAAGCATGGCCCATGAGGCCGATGCGCCACACCTTGCCCGCCATGGCGCCGAGGCCGGCGCCGATTTCCAGCTG
This sequence comes from Gallionellaceae bacterium, assembly GCA_036523795.1. Lineage (GTDB taxonomy): Bacteria > Pseudomonadota > Gammaproteobacteria > Burkholderiales > Gallionellaceae > 39-52-133. Next base: position 17,903 of record DATDDN010000139.1, read on the forward strand.
GTAGTCGTTGAGCAGGATGCTGCGCACGGCGGCTTCATCCACGCCTTCCGGTACGCTGATGGCGTTGAGCTGCGGCAGGCGTTCGCCTTCGGGCACGATGAACTTGAGGCCCATGGCTTCAAGGCCTGCGCGCAGGGCCAGGTGGTTCCTGTGGTGGCGCGCCCATGAATTCTCCAGGCCTTCTTCCTGCAGGATCACCAGCGCCTCATGCAGGCCGTACAGCGCGTTGATCGGCGCGGTGTGGTGGTAGGCGCGCTTGGTGGCGCCGCCCCAGTAGCCCATCACCAGGTTGAGGTCCATGAACCAGCTCTGCACCTTGCTCTTGCGGTTCTTGATCTTCTCCAGCGCGCGGTTGCTGAAGCTCACCGGCGACAGGCCGGGCGTGCACGACAGGCATTTCTGCGTGCCGGAGTAGATTGCGTCGATCTGCCACTCGTCCACCAGGACCTTCGAACCGCCCAGCGAGGTGACGGCGTCCACGATGGTGAGGCATCCGTATTTGTGCGCGATGGACACCAGCGTTTTGGCATCGGAGATGGCGCCGGTGGAGGTCTCGGCGTGCACGAAGGCCACCACCTTGGCGTCGGGGTTGGCCTTGAGCGCGTCTTCCAGTTTCTGCGCATCGACCGCGCGGCCCCACTCGTCCTGCACCATCACCGGAATGCCGCCGCAGCGCTCGACGTTCTCCTTCATGCGCCCGCCGAACACGCCGTTCTGGCACACGATCACCTTGTCGCCCGGCTCCACCAGGTTGACGAAGCAGGTCTCCATCCCGGCCGAGCCGGGGGCGGAGACCGGCATGGTCAGTTCGTTCTTTGTCTGGAAGGCGTATTTCAGCAACTCTTTCATCTCGTCCATCATGTTGACGAACACCGGGTCGAGGTGCCCGACGGTGGGGCGCGCCATCGCCTGCAGCACGCGAGCGCTCACGTCGGACGGGCCGGGGCCCATCAGGATGCGCTGGGGAGGATGAAATGATTTGATTGCCATGTTGCTTCCTTTCAGTTGTAAAACGAGTTCAGTTGGTGATTCTGTTGCCGCAATTCCACTACTCACTCTTCCTCCAGCAACTCTATCCAGTGCTTCACCGGCGTCTGGCTCGCGCTCTGCAGATGCAGCTGGCAGCCGATGTTGGCGGTGACTATCACTTCGGGTTCGCCATGCTGCAACGCGGCCAGCTTGTTGTCCAGCAGCTGCTGTGACAGCTCCGGCTGCAGCAGGGTGTAGGTGCCGGCGGCGCCGCAGCACAGGTGGCCGTTGGCCACGGCGGTCAGCGTGTAGCCGCAGCGCTGCAGGATGCGCTCCACCACGCCGCCCAGCTTCTGCCCGTGTTGCAGGGTGCAGGATGACTGGCAGGCCACGCGCTTTCCCCGCCCCAGACCGGCGAACGCCTGCAGGTCCGCATTGTGCAGCACCTCGCTGAGGTCGCGCGTGAGTGCGCTGATGTGGGCGGCCTTGGCGGCGTAGGCCGGATCGTCTTTCAGCGCATGGCCGTAATCCTTCACCATCACGCCGCAGCCGCTGGCGGTCATCACGATGGCTTCCGTGCCTTGCGCGATCTGTGGCCACCAGGCGTCGATGTTGCGCCGCATCAGCTCGCGTGCGCGTTCGGTCTCGGACAGGTGCTGGTGCAGCGCGCCGCAGCAGCCGGCTTCCGCCACGCTGACCAGGCTGATGCCGAGGCGGTCGAGTACGCGCACGGCGGCGGCATTGGTGTTGGGCGCGGTGAGCGATTGCACGCAGCCTTCGAGCACCAGCATGCGTCGCTCATGCCGTGCCTGTGGCCTGACGCTGGCAGCTTGCGGCTGCGGCAGCATGCGCCGCAGGCGCGCCGGCAGCAGCGGACGCGCCAGGCGGCCCAGGCCTAGCACAGGGCGCAGGCGTGCCGGGTGGGGCAGCACGGCCAGCAGGCTGGCGCGCACGGCGCGCGCCCACCAGGAACGCGGCGCCCGGCGTTCGATATGCTGGCGGCCGATGTCGGCCAAGCGGCCGTACTGCACGCCGGAGGGGCAGGTGGTTTCGCAGGCGCGGCAGGTGAGGCAGCGGTCCAGGTGCAGCCGGGTGGCCGCACCGCTTTGTTTGCCTTC
>DATDDN010000140.1:0-64014 GCA_036523795.1 Gallionellaceae bacterium
CGAGGTCGGTGATGGTCTTGATCACCGTCATCACCATGCGCAGGTCGCCCGCGGCGGGCTGGCGGCGCACCAGGATGTGGTTGCAGCTTTCGTCGATCTCGACTTCCATCGCGTTGACGCGGTGGTCGTCCTCGATCACGCGTTTCATGAGGTTGACATCGCCATTGGTGAGCGACTCGATCGCAGCGCGAATCTGGCTTTCCACAAGGCCGCCCATCTGCAGCACGCGTGCGCGCACGGCTTCCAGTTCGTGGTCAAACTGCTTGGAGGTGTGTTCGCTACTGGCCATATGCTTTCCTTATTCTTGTGTTCCCTGTTGATTCTACTTACCTGCGATGACACCTGGATGACATCCGGGTTCCCCGCCCGGATCGCCATGTCAGGCAGCGGTCATGGTCTGCACGCCTTGCTCGGTGCCCAGCAGCAGCACGTCCGCGCCGCGGCGTGCAAACAGGCCATTGGTCACCACCCCGGCGAGCTGGTTGATCTGTGTTTCCAGCTCGACCGGGTTCATGATCTGGAGGTTGTGCACGTCCAGTATGATGTTGCCATTGTCGGTGGTAAAGCCCTCGCGCAGCTTGGGCTGACCGCCCAGCTTGACCAGCTCGCGCGCCACGTAGCTGCGCGCCATGGGGATCACTTCGATCGGCAGCGGGAATTTGCCCAGCACGTCGACCAGCTTGCTCGCATCGCACACGCAGACGAACTTCTTGCTCGCTGCGGCGACTATCTTCTCGCGCGTCAGCGCGCCGCCGCCGCCCTTGATCATGTGCATGTGGCGCGTGATCTCGTCGGCGCCATCCACGTACACCGGCAGCTCGCCGGCATCGTTCAGCGACAGCACTTCGATTCCGTGGCCCTGCAGGCGCTTGGCCGAAGCCTCGGAGCTGGCCACCGCGCCGCGAATCTTGTGCTTGATTTTGGCCAGTTCGTCGATAAAGAAATTGGCGGTAGAACCGGTTCCCACGCCCACGATACAGTCGTTCGGTACATGGGCAATTGCTGCCTGCGCCACTGCGCGTTTCAGATCATCTTGTGTCATTGCCATGCTTGCACTCTCAATCCACTTATAAATATTCCACAGAAGCGTGCGATTATTGCAGGATTTGCCGAGTTTAGAAACCACGCGGCAGCGAAAGTCTTTCTGATTATGCGCAATTCCTGCTAATCTTCACACAAAACAACCCGTACAGTCCGTATCCATGCAAAGTTACCTCAAGCGCATACTCACGGCCCGCGTTTACGACGTGGCCGTGGAAAGCCCATTGGAAGCCGCCCCCACGCTGTCCTCGCGCATCGGCAACACCATCCTGCTGAAGCGCGAAGACATGCAGCCGGTATTCTCGTTCAAGCTGCGCGGCGCCTACAACAAGATGGCGCAGCTCGGCCCGGAGCAGCTGAAGCGCGGCGTCATCGCCGCTTCGGCCGGCAACCATGCGCAAGGCGTGGCCCTGTCCGCGCAGAAGCTGGGCTGCAAGGCCGTCATCGTGATGCCGGTGACCACGCCGCAGGTGAAGGTCAATGCCGTCAAGCGCTTTGGCCAGCGCGCGGTGGAGATCGTGCTGCACGGCGACAGCTACAACGACGCCTACAGCCACGCCCTCAAGCTGCAGGAACAGCACCAGCTCACCTTCGTGCACCCCTTCGACGATCCCGACGTGATCGCCGGCCAGGGCACCATCGCGATGGAAATCCTGCGCCAGCGCACCCAGCCCATCCACGCCATCTTCTGCGCCATCGGCGGCGGCGGGCTGATTGCGGGCGTGGCCGCCTACGTCAAGCAGGTGCGCCCGGACATCAAGGTGATCGGCGTGCAGACCGTGGATTCCGACGCCATGGCGCAATCGATCAGGGCGAAAAAGCGCGTGACGCTCAACGACGTCGGCCTGTTCTCCGACGGCACCGCGGTCAAGCTGGTGGGCGAGGAAACCTTCCGCATCTGCCGCAAATATGTGGACGAAGTAGTGCTGGTCAACACCGATGAAGTGTGCGCGGCGATCAAGGACGTATTCCAGGACACACGCTCCATCCTGGAGCCGGCCGGCGCCCTGGCGATTGCCGGTGCCAAGGCCTATGCGGCACGCGAGAAACTGTCCGGGCAGGCGCTGGTCACCGTCCTCAGCGGCGCCAACATGAACTTCGACCGCCTGCGTTTCGTCGCCGAGCGCGCCGAGATCGGCGAGAACCGCGAGGCCCTGCTGGCCGTCACCATCCCGGAGACGCCGGGCAGCTTCCGCCAGTTCTGCTCGCTGCTGGGCAACCGCAACATCACCGAGTTCAACTACCGCTACGCCAACCCCACGGTGGCGCAGGTATTTGCCGGCATCCAGGTGAAAGACCCGGCGGAAACCGCCAAGCTGATCGCCTCGCTGGAAAAGCACAAGCTGAAGACGCTGGATCTCACCGACAACGAGATGGCCAAGCTGCACCTGCGCCACCTGGTGGGTGGCCGCGCGCCCGAGGCGAAGGACGAGATCATCTTCCGCTTCGAATTCCCCGAGCGTCCCGGCGCGTTGATGAATTTCCTCAACCGCATGAACCACAGCTGGAACATCAGCCTGTTCCACTACCGCAACCACGGTGCCGATTACGGCCGCGTGCTGGTGGGCATGCAGGTGCCGCGCAAGGACAAGCAGGCGCTGCAGAAATTCCTCGACGCCCTCGGCTACCCCTACTGGGACGAAAGTGACAACCCGGCGTACCGGCTGTTCCTGGGCTGAACCAAACGGCCGCCCGGCTTGCCCAAGGCAGGCAATCCCCTGGACCATGCCTACGGCGCGATGAAAGCGGGTGACTCCTTCCGTGACTTCGTCCTCGAACAGCTGGCCGGCCTGCCCGATCTGCGCTGCAAACGCATGTTTGGCGGCTATGGGCTGTACACGGAGGGAATTTTCTTCGCGATCCTGTTCGATGGCCGGCTGTTTTTCAAGACACATCCCGACACGTTGGCCGATTTTCTGGCACAGAACGCACCCGTCTTCACCCCCTCTGAAAAACAGATTTTAAAGAATTACCGCGAAGTTCCGGTTGAGATTCTGGAAGATAGCGACCGTTTGTTACTTTGGGCACACAAGGCAGCACAAACATGAGTATACAAGCTAGGAAGCAGGCGCTCAGACAAAGTATAATCGCCGCCCGCCTGAAAATGCCGGGCGCGGACCGGGCCGCCCGCAGCCGCGCGATCACCGCGCGCCTGGGCGAGCTGGAAGCCTACCGGAACGCGGCCACCGTGCTGGCTTACATGAGCTTCGGCGCGGAGTTCGACACGACCGGCTGGGTGCAGCAGGCACTGCGCGACGGCAAGCAGTTGCTGCTGCCCCGGGTAAATGGTGCCACACGGCAGCTGGACATTTACCAGGTCAAGGATTTGCAGCATGACATCGCCCCGGGCAAATGGGACATCCCCGAACCCGTGCCGGAGCGTTGCCGCCTGGTGGAAGACCTGGGCGAGGTGGACTTCATCCTGCTGCCGGGCGTCGCTTTCACCCGTGACGGAGCGCGCCTGGGCTATGGAGGGGGGTTTTACGACAAGCTGCTGGCGCGCATGACGCACCGGCCAGCCCTGGTTGCTGCAGCGTTCGATGTACAGCTGGCAGATTTGCTGCCGCAAGAACCCACCGATCGGAAGATAGAGTGGTTGCTGACCGAACATGCAAGCCTGCAATGCGCAGCGTAGCACTGGCGCCGCATGCAGTTCCCGGAACCATTCCGGATAACAATAGTGCAGCTCGTTAATTACAGAGAGAGTTAGAGAGATGGAAAATTTACCAGATTACGATCCGCAGGAAACGCAGGAGTGGCTGGACGCACTTGAGTCTGTTCTGGAGAACGAAGGAGCAGAACGCGCGCACTACCTGATCTGCCAGCTGATCCAGAAGGCGCGCCTGGGCGGCACCGACATGCCGATGAGCGCGACCACGCCCTATCTCAACACCATCCCTCTCGACCGCGAACAGCATTCCACCGGCGACCAGACCATGGAGCACCGCATCCGCGCACTGACGCGCTGGAACGCGATGGCCATTATCCTCAATGCCAACAAGGAATCTTCCGAACTGGGCGGCCACATCGCCAGCTTCGCCTCTGCGGCCACCCTGTATGACGTGGGCTTCAACCACTTCTTCCACGGCAAGACCGAGGATCACGGCGGCGACCTGGTATACATCCAGGGCCACTCCGCACCCGGCATCTACGCGCGCGCCTTCCTCGAGGGCCGCCTGTCCGAAGACCAGCTGCGCCGCTTCCGCCAGGAAGTTGACGGCGACGGCCTGTCCTCCTATCCGCATCCCTGGCTGATGCCGAATTTCTGGCAGTTCCCCACCGTGTCCATGGGTCTCGGCCCGCTGATGGCGATTTACCAGGCGCGCTTCATGCGCTACCTCGGACATCGCGGCCATGCCAAGACCGAAGAGCGCAAGGTATGGGCATTCCTCGGCGACGGCGAGACCGACGAGCCGGAATCGTTGGGCGCCATCTCCATGGCCGGCCGCGAGAAGCTGGACAACCTGATCTTCGTGATCAACTGCAACCTGCAGCGCCTGGACGGCCCGGTACGCGGCAACGGCAAGATCATCCAGGAACTGGAAGGCGTGTTCCGCGGCGCCGGCTGGAACGTGATCAAGGTGGTGTGGGGTCGCTGGTGGGATCGCCTGCTGGCCAAGGACAAGACCGGCCTGCTGCTCAAGCGCATGGAAGAGGTCGTCGACGGCGAATACCAGACCTACAAATCCAGGGATGGCGCCTACGTGCGCCAGCACTTCTTCGGCAAGTATCCTGAGCTGCTGGAGCTGGTGTCCGACATGTCCGATGACGAAATCTGGCGTCTCAACCGCGGCGGCCATGATCCCTTCAAGGTGTTCGCCGCCTACGCTGCGGCAGTGAAGCACAAGGGCCAGCCCACCGTCATCCTCGCCAAGACCGTGAAGGGCTACGGCATGGGCGAAGCTGGCGAGGCACAGAACCCGACGCACCAGCAGAAGAAGATGGGCGAAGAGGCGTTGCGCCAGTTCCGCGATCGCTTCAACATTCCGGTCTCCGACGCCGACCTGCCCAAGCTGCCTTTCGTGCGCCCGGCAGCAGACAGCCCGGAAATGAAATACCTGCGCGAGCGCAGCGAGGCCATGGGGCAGCTGCCGGCGCGCAAACCGTCGGCCGCGCCGCTACAGGTGCCAGGTCTTGATGCATTCGACGCGCTGCTGAAGAGCACCGAAGACCGCGAGATTTCCACCACCATGGCGTTCGTGCGCATGCTCGGCATCCTGGTGAAAGACAAGACGCTCGGCAAGCAGGTGGTACCCATCGTGCCGGACGAATCGCGCACCTTCGGCATGGAAGGCATGTTCCGCCAGCTCGGCATCTTCTCCCAGGTGGGCCAGCTGTACACCCCGCAGGACGCCGACCAGCTGATGTTCTACAAGGAATCGGAGACCGGCCAGATCCTGCAGGAAGGCATCAACGAAGCCGGCGGCATGGCCGACTGGATCGCCGCCGCCACCTCCTACGCCAACCATGGCGTAGCGATGATCCCGTTCTACATCTACTACTCCATGTTCGGCTTCCAGCGTGTGGGCGACCTCGCCTGGGCGGCCGGTGACATGCGCGCGCGCGGCTTCCTGGTCGGCGGCACTGCCGGCCGCACCACGCTGAACGGCGAAGGCCTGCAACACCAGGATGGCCACAGCCAGCTGCAAGCCGCGATGATCCCCAACTGCGTATCCTACGACCCGACCTTCGCCTACGAGCTGGCTGTGATCGTGCAGGACGGCATGCGCCGCATGTACCAGAACCAGGAAGATGTGTTCTATTACCTCACCGTGATGAACGAGAACTATGTGCATCCGGCCATGCCCAAGGGCGCCGAGGAAGGCATCATCAAGGGCATGTACCTGTTCAGCGAAAGCAAGGGCAAGGGTGCCAAGGCTCCGCGCGTACAGCTGATGGGCAGCGGCACCATCCTGCGCGAATCCATTGCGGCAGCCGAGATGCTGGAGAAGGATTTCGGCGTCGCCGCCGACATCTGGAGCGTGACCAGCTTCAACGAACTGCGCCGCGAAGGCCTGGATGCCGAGCGCTGGAACATGCTGCATCCGGAAGCCAAGCCGCGCGCAAGCTATGTCGAGCAGTGCCTGGGCAAACGCCAGGGCCCGGTGATCGCCGCCACCGACTACATCAAGTCGTTTGCCGACCAGATCCGCGCCTTCGTGCCGCACAAGTACAAGGTGCTGGGCACCGATGGCTTTGGCCGCTCCGACACGCGCAAGAAACTGCGCGGCTTCTTCGAGGTGGATCGCAACTACATCGCCGTGGCTGCCCTGAAGGCGCTGGCCGATGAAGGCGCGATCCCCGCGAGCGAAGTCAGCAAGGCGATCAAGCTGTACAAGATCAATCCAGACAAACCCAATCCAACCACAGTCTGATCGGGCGGGAGACACACATGGCAGAAATGAAACAGATTCTGGTGCCGGATATCGGCAACTACAAGGACGTGCCCATCATCGAGGTGATGGTCAAGGCCGGCGACAGTGTCACCGCTGAACAGCCGCTCCTGACGCTGGAAACCGACAAGGCCACCATGGACGTGCCCACACCGTTTGCCGGCGTGGTCAAGGAAGTGAAGGTCAAGGTGGGCGACAAGGTATCCGAAGGCGCGCTGATCGTGGTGCTCGAAGCCAGCGGCGCCGCCAGCGCTCCAGCCGCGGCCCCCGCTGCTGCCGCAGCGCCGGCGGCAAAACCTGCAGCCGCTCCCGCGCCGCAGGCGGCACCGGTTGCCGCAGCAGCAGCCCCTGCTCCCGCTGCGGTGGCAACAGCACCCGCCGCCGCTCCGGCAGCCGGCGGCAAATCGCACGCCAGCCCGTCCATCCGCCGCTTTGCGCGCGAGCTGGGTGTAGACCTGACCCAGGTGCGCGGCACCAGCCCCAAGGGCCGCATCAACAAGGAAGACGTGCAGAATTTCGTCAAGCAGGCGCTGGCGCAGCCACGCGGTGCAGGTGCCGGCGGCAGCGGCCTGCAGGTGCTGGCGATGCCGGTGGTGGACTTCGCCAAGTTCGGCCCGGTGGAAAGCAAGCCGCTGTCGCGCATCAAGAAGATCTCCGGTGCCAACCTGCACCGCAACTGGGTCAGCATCCCGCATGTCACCCAGTTCGACGAGGCCGACATCAGCGAGATGGAAGCCTTCCGCAAGCAGATCGGCGCGGAGTATGCCAAGCAGAACATCAAGATCACCCCGCTCGCCTTCCTGCTCAAGGCCTCGGCTGCCGCGCTGCATCAGTTCCCGGATTTCAACGCCTCGCTCGATGCCAGCGGCGAGAACCTGGTGCTGAAGAAGTACATCCACATCGGCGTGGCGGTAGACACGCCAAATGGCCTGATGGTGCCAGTGATCCGCGACGTGGACCAGAAGGGCATAGCTCAGCTGGCCAAGGAACTGGGCGAAATCAGCGCCAAGGCTCGCGAGCTCAAGCTCACCGCCGCAGACATGCAGGGCGGCTGCTTCTCCATCTCCAGCCTGGGCGGCATCGGTGGCACGGCGTTCACACCCATCATCAATGCACCGGAAGTGGCGATCCTCGGCGTATCCAAGGCGAGCATGAAGCCGGTGTACCAGGACGGCGAATTCGTGCCGCGCCTGATGCTGCCGCTCTCGCTGTCGTATGACCACCGCGTGATCGACGGCGCGGCTGGCGCGCGCTTCACCACTTACCTGGCACAGGTGCTGGCCGATATCCGTCGCCTTGCCCTGTAACAAGTGAACGCGCCTGTCGGCATCTTCGGCGGCACCTTTGACCCGATCCATTACGGTCACCTGCGCCTCGCGCAGGAGGCGCTGGAACAATGCCGGCTGAGCGCGGTGCGCTTCATCCCCAGCGGCACGCCGCCGCACCGCGCCGCTCCGCTGGCCGCAGCAGAACACCGCGTGGCCATGGCTCGCCTGGCGCTGCAGTCCAATCCGGCTTTCGTGCTGGACGAACGTGAAGCCGGGCGCACCGATCCCTGCTACAGCGTGGACACGTTTGCCCAGCTGCGCAGCGAACTGGGTGCAGACACGCCGCTGTGCCTGCTGATCGGCAGCGATGCCTTTCTGCAGCTGCACACCTGGCACGAATGGCGGCGGCTGTTTGAGCTGGCGCATATCGTGGTGATCCAGCGCCCGGGCAAGCCGCTGGGCAATGCCATCGCCACGGCCGATGCCGGTTTGCGCGAGCAGTACCAGCAGCGCCTGGCACCGGCCCCTGCGGCCTTGCACGAAGCCGCACAAGGCCGCATCGTGGCACTGAACATGCCGCTGCTGGACATCTCGTCCACCGACATCCGCAACCGCAGCGCTAAAGGCAAGAGCCTGAACTATTTGCTGCCCGAGGCGGTCAACCAATACATACGAACACAGAAACTCTACACATCATGCTAAGCCTGGAAGACAAAACAAAAGCCATCGTCGACGCCCTTGAAGACATCAAGGCCAACGACATCACGGTGATCAACACCACCAAGCAGAGCCAACTGTTCGACCGCATGATCATCGCCAGCGGCACCTCCAACCGCCAGACCCGCGCGCTGGCCGACAACGTGATCAAGAAGATGCAGGAGCTGGGTGAGGAGGTGTTCAGCAGCGAAGGCGAAAAGAGCGGCGAATGGGTGTTGATCGACCTCGGCGAAATCCTGGTGCACGTGATGCAACCCGGCGTGCGCGCCTATTACAACCTGGAAGAGCTGTGGGGCATGCACCCGCCGCGCCCAGGGAAGTAAGGCAAAAACATTTGTCCGCAGATTACGCAGATACTGCTTCATACTTGATTCCGGGCTTGCGAATACCCATCAGCTTTGGTGCCAACCAAGAGCTGTTTTGCATTTAATCTGTTTAATCTGCGGACCCAAGCTTTTCCCTCCTGGAGCCATCATGAAACTGCTAATCCTCGCCGTCGGTCACAAGATGCCGGAGTGGATCACCAGCGGCTTCAATGAGTACGCCAAGCGCATGCCGCGCGAGGCGAAGATCGAGCTGATCGAACTCAAGCCGGAGCCGCGCACCACCGGCAAGACCACTGAGCAGATCATGGAAGCCGAAGCCCAGCGCATCCGCGCCGCCCTGCCCGACAACACCTTCCGCGTGGTGCTGGACGAACGCGGCAAGCACCTCACCACAAGACAGATGGCGCAACAGCTGCAGCAATGGCTAGGCGATGGGCGCGACGTGGCCTTCATCATCGGCGGCGCCGATGGCCTGCACGAATCCATCCGCAGCAGCGCCAACCTGCTGCTGGCGCTGTCCGCCATGGTGCTGCCGCACGGCCTGGTGCGCGTGCTGCTAGCCGAGCAGTTGTACCGCGCGCACAGCCTGCTGCACAACCATCCCTACCACCGCGAATAGCGTCCGGAAAGCCCTTTCCGGGCAGCCAGTTAGCGACCCCTCCCCCTTTTAAGGTATGCTTCTCACCATGAGCAAGCAGCCGTACATTTACCTCGCTTCGCAAAGCCCGCGCCGCAGAGATCTGCTGAAGCAGATCGGTGTGAACTTTCAGCTCCTGCTCATGCGCGCCGACCCTCGCCGCCTCCCTGATGTGGATGAAACGCCGCTGCCGGACGAGACGGCACAGGACTACGTGCAGCGCATCTGCAAAGCCAAGGCAGAGGCGGGCTGGGACTCGCTGCTCCATCGCAACCTGCCGCAGATGCCGGTGCTGAGCGCCGACACCACCGTCACCCTCGACAATCACATCCTCGGCAAACCGCGCGACCGCGCCGAGGCCGCAGCCATGCTGCGCCAGCTTTCCGGCCGCTCGCACCAGGTGCTGACGGCGGTGGCGATGGTGCAGGACACGCATTTCCAGATGCGCGTCTCCAGCAGCGAGGTGCGCTTTGCCGCACTGAGCGAGGAGCGCATCCAGCGCTACGTGCACAGCGACGAGGCGCATGACAAGGCCGGCGCCTACGGCATCCAGGGCATCGCCGGCGCCTTTGTCGAACACCTGTCGGGCAGCTACTCGGGCGTGATGGGCCTGCCGCTGTTCGAGACCACCGAATTACTGCATTCTTTTGGATATCCCGCACCATGACTGACGAAATTCTCATCAACGTAACCCCGCAGGAAACGCGCGTGGCCGTGCAGCAGCAGGGCATCGTGCAGGAACTGTATATCGAGCGCAGCAGCCACCGCAGCATGGTCAGCAACATGTATGTCGGCCGCGTGAAGCGCGTGCTGCCCGGCATGCAGTCCGCCTTCATCGACATCGGTCAGGAGCGCTGCGCCTTCCTGCACGTGGCCGACATCTGGGAAAACCGCGGCAACGGCGACACCGCCAAGCCGATCGAGAAGGTGCTTCATGAGGGCCAGACCTTGCTTGTACAGGTGATCAAGGAGCCGATCGGCACCAAGGGCGCGCGCCTTTCCACCCAGATCAGCATCGCCGGCCGCCTGCTGGTGTTCCTGCCGCAGGAGAACAACATCGGCGTGTCGCAGCGCATCGAGAACGAGGCCGACCGCAAAATGCTGCGCGACAAGCTGCAGAACCTGCTGCCCGAGGGGCACAGCGGCGGCTACATCATCCGCACCATGGCGGAAACCGCCAGCGACAACGAGCTGCTGGCCGACATCGCCTACCTCGACAAGTTGTGGAACAAGCTGCAGCAGCAGGCCAAGGGCATCTCCACGCCGGTGCTGCTGTACCAGGAGCTGGACCTCAGCCTGCGTGTGCTGCGCGACTTCGTCAACGAAGACACCTCGCGCATCCTGGTGGACTCGCGCGAGACATTCGAGCGCATGAGTGCGTTTGCCGCGGACTACATCGCGGCGGCCGTGCCCAGCTTGGAGCACTACGGCGGCCAGCGCCCGCTGTTCGACCTGTACGGCGTGGAAGAGGAGATCGAGAAGGCGCTGTCGCGCCGCGTGGACCTGAAGTCGGGCGGCTACCTGATCATCGACCAGACCGAGGCGCTCACCACGGTGGACGTCAACACCGGCGGCTTTGTCGGCGGGCGCAACTTCGACGACACCATCTTCAAGACCAACCTCGAAGCGGCGCAGGTGATCGCGCGCCAGCTGCGCCTGCGCAACCTCGGCGGCATCATCATCTGCGACTTCATCGACATGGATTCGCCCGACCACCGCAACGCCGTGCTGGACGAATTCAAGAAGGCGCTCGCGCTGGACCACACGCGCATCACCGTGAACGGCTTCTCCGCGCTGGGACTGGTGGAGATGACACGCAAGCGCACGCGCGAAAGCCTGGCGCACGTGCTGTGCGAACCCTGCCCCACCTGCCAAGGACGCGGCGAAGTAAAGACCGCGCAGACCGTCTGCTACCAGATCCAGCGCGAGATCGTGCGCGAAGCGCGCCAGTTCAACGCACGCGAATACCGCATCCTCGCCTCACAGCAGGTGATCGACATGTTCCTGGAAGAAGAATCACAGAGCCTGGCCCAGCTGTCGGTGTTCATCGGCAAGCCGGTGTCACTGCAGGTGGAAACGCTGTATGGGCAGGAACAGTACGATGTGATTTTGATGTAACGCCTTTTTTTCGGTGGCACAGAAAGCACATTCTTGAGAGACGGCTTTAGCTTCCATCCACCAATTTTCAGGCTGCCTAAAACCGGCAGGCTCCGTCATTTATGCATGCAACATAATGAGATTACAGGGCAATCAAAATTCCTTGACTGAAAGAAGGGATTTAGGCGACATTGCTGCGTTATGAAAATGTTTTCTAAATTTAGTTAGGTCTTCAGGTAACCGCAGCTATGTTCAAGTACGAAGACGGAGCAGCGATTATGGTTGGAGATTCAGTTCTCCTCGAGCATGGGCGCACGCCTGGCATTGTCGAGTCCATTGTCAGCACCGCGGAGGAAATGAAGGCAACAAATGTTGATGAACCGGGGGTAATGCTCAAGTCACCGCCATTTGGTCGTGTATATCTTCCGCAGTGGTCTCTGCTGGAAGACCCACTGAGGTTTGTGTCTCGTGGACCAAAGACCTAACCCCTCGGTCAAGTTCGTTCCGGCCTTCGGCCTCCACGGGACGCGCCGCAAGCGGCGCGCCCCTTACCTCCAACGTTAGACACTCATGGTCGCTAAGTCACCTCGTTCTACCAAGCGCTCCGAGCCTGGCCCGGTCAGGGCGAAACTAGTAGAGGCAATAAACACGCCTCTCGGGTTCTTTGTGCTCGCCCTTCTCATCGTTGAGTCTTTCCTGGCAACCGTACTCTTGGGTGCTGAGCTTGAATCGACACAAAAGATGAACTGCATACTTATTGGCGTAGCCCTTTTCATCTTCGTAGTGGCGATTGTCGGGCTATTTGTTTGGTTCAAGCCACTCCATCTCACGTTCGACAGAGACGCCCACCTTCTTGATCGAGGAAAACTCCCTTACGGCACCAATCAAAACACTATGAGTGCATCCGCGGCGCTGAGCGGGCAAAAGCAGCAGGAGGCTTCTCAATGAAACGCGCCTACATGATCACCTACGACTTTAAGGGCTCTACCGAGCAGTATTCGTCCCTTTTCGAAGAGATAAAAAAGTTTCCTGGGTGGTGGCACTACATTGCAAATTCGTGGCTGATTGTCTCTGAAGAGAGCGCAAAGGAAATATTCCATAAACTTAAACCGCACCTAGACAACGACATCAACCTATTGGTTATAGAGGTTGGTAAGGACAGACAAGGTTGGCTACCCGAAAAGGCGTGGGATTGGTTCAAGAGAAATCTACCGAGAACGTAATGTGGAGAGTAGAACGTGCCTAACAATGCGCTGCAGCCCGACGTCCCAGCCTCCGCTTCGCTTCGGCCGGGACGCGGCTGAGCTTGGTCGTTGGGCTACGCATATATGAATCACTTTCGTCTTTGCTTTTGCTTTCTCTTTTTTGCTGTCGTAAGTACAGCGACAGCAGCCAGCCCTGAAAGCGAGGGACTCTTACTTGATTGGCCAGACGCAGAAGGTTGGAAAGTTGCAGCCAATCAAGAAAATCAAACAACCCAGATGATTGAGTTAATTCGACAAGGCGAAACTCTCGATAACTGGACACAGATTGGATCGATGATCTGGTACAAAGGTATTCGTGTCACGGATATACATTCAATCTACGAGAAATTATCGGACACATTCAAAAAGACATGCCCCGATGTGAAGCTGGAAATACAATTTTCCGAGGCCACAGCTGAATATCCCCGAATAATTTTTCTGCAGGAGTGTTTGAAAACACCAAAGGATGGCCATCCAGAAGCGGCTCTCTTTTTAGCTATTCAAGGCAAACAATCACTTTATGTGGCGCATCGCGCTGCCAAATTGGCGCATTTGCCAGATAACCTGCGCAAGAAATGGGTTAAGTGGCTAAAGACAGGAAAAGTTGTTCTGAAATGAAAATTCCGCCCAACCCGTCGTACACAAGTCAAGTTGCGACACTATGAGATCAATAATCATCAAGGCGTGGAAAGTATATTTTTGGTTCTATGTAATTGTGAGTGTAATAGCGTTATTTTCAAACAGCCTATTATTTGAAATATTTCAGATGATTGGAATAATAGGATTGTATGGCTTCGTTTGGAGAGTACGCATACTAAACGCAATTTTTTGGCAGATATACCTACTGTTTATGTGCATAAATGTTGGCATAGCGGCTCTTATGGTTTTGGACCCAGCGGTTCAAGAGAAACTCTCTACAAATCCATGGGTAATCAAATATATCGTTGTGCTATTTCTTGTTATAAATGGGCCGTTATATTTTGCTTTAATTCGCTATGCTTCCACAAAGCACAAGATATGGCTTGGCCAAACTGAAGAGGCTCAAGGCAAATGAATAATTCGGCCAACCCATTCTTCGAGAGGGACGCCGCATAACCGCGGCGTCCCTTCACTTTAAGTTATGCATAAGCCCCCATCGTTTATCGCTCTGCTTGTTCCAGAAACGTTCGCAACCGACGAACCAGTTGGCGTTGTTGCTGTTCCACAAAGCGCGCTACCTGGACCACTAGTCGAAAGCGAATGGCAATACATTTCCGAGCGCATGTGGCAGCGACTGCTATTTCTTGGCCAAGCCTACGGCCTGCACTTCTCAAAAGTCACAGAACCGGTTATTGATTCCGTGCTTCTGCCAGAGCAATGCCAGTCGCTCATTGAAGAATTAGCGTTCTTGCGTAGCATTGTCAGTGACCCGGCGTTACATCAGGCGCTGAACGTCATAGTTGCCAAAGCTGAAGTGGTCGCTCGTTCTTCTGGCTACCGGCTGGTACTCAGTCCTCCATGAGCGCCCTTATGCCTAACCCTGCGGTCGCGCGGACCTGCGCAAAAGACCGCGCAGGCCGCTCAGGTCCACGTTGCGCATCAGTAGAATAACCATGAAAAGACTACGCCAAATAGTTCGCATCACGCTTGTCACGCTCGGAGCGATCTTTGGGGTTGTCGTTATCGTGGTCTTGTTCGCGGCAATCTATTTCGGCGAACCCTACATTCAAGTAACCGAAGTCCGCTCAACAGCCGAGCCAAGAACGATCAAGGTGAGATGGTACGTTAGTTGTGAGGAAGAGTACTACGTAGATGAAAGCGAAAAACTCTACGATCCCCAGGTGCCAATTGGAGGCAAGTACCCAGGGGTAGCCCCGGTGATGTTTCCTGATACGGAGTTTGTCCTGGTTGGGTATCCATATAAAGAACTACGCATGAATGTTTTTACCAGATCAGTCAATGAGCAGCGGTCAAAGCGATTTGACGTTATTGCGTGGCACGTCGTAACACCCTACCGCACTTTGGAGGGCGAGGAAGACATTGAAAGCTACAAACCGATAGAGTGGAAAAGTGATAAAACATCACCTCAGTACTTCTCTGAGTTAGATCGAAGCCAAAAAGGGGGGTGTTAGCCATGCAAGTAGAAATTTGCTCGGATGTGATCTGCCCGTGGCAATGCATCAATGGGGTCCGACTCCATTGTGCATCTATTTATTGCAATTCGTGGTGTTCTATTGCCCAAACGAGTATTTCCCAGATTGGGAACCGATGGGGAGAGATCGTTCATGGATATATACAGTAAATTCATAAACCGTAAACCAGCATGTTTTAAATCATTTAGTCTTCTTGACGCTAAAGGAGTGAAGAGCGACTGGCCATCAAGTCCTGAATTTATTAGCAAATTAGTTGCTTGTGAATGTGGTGAAACATTACTGGATATTTACGCATCTTTTGGGAATGAAATGCACTTAGCGCCAATAGAATTAGAGTGCCCAAAATGTAAAAACAAATCTGAAATATTCAACCCAACGAAGCATGGTTGGGATGGTGAAAATGGAGACAGTTGTTCTTTGATTGGAGAGTCAGAGCCGAAGTTATTTAACAAATCACCAACTAGGGTGGTTGTCGAGTTCTCGTATCAAGGGGAAGACAACTATGAAGAACTTATCAATGATGGAATAAATAATCCCGAAGACTATTTTGATGTTTTTGCACTTTATACTGTCACTGAAAATGGAAAACTAGATGAAGTCATTTCATATGAGTGCGCATAGAAGGCTAATCCGGCGTTCAAGCTGGATCGGATCACTCTTTCGCTGCGTTCCACGGCGAGCCGCCGCTAGTCGAAGTTAGACACCAATAGAGGAACAGCAATGCACCCGATAGAGCTTTTGATCAGCAAGGCAGATACCGCGATAAACGAAGAAGATTTCTCGACTTTGATCGACATCTATTCCGATGACGCTGTTCTTGTGGTTAAGCCGGGAATGAATGCTGTAGGGAAAGAACAGATCAGAAAAGCATTTGAGGCAATTGCGGCCCATTTCGAGCATAGTCTGGATGTGAAGCAGGCAGGGATGGCAATCCTGGAAACTGGAGACACTGCATTGGTGCTGGCCAAGACTGTTGTCTCGGCAAATAATTTCCCGGCCACAGAACGGAACGCCACCTACGTTTTCAAAAGGGGCAACGACAGTCGATGGGTATGCGCGATTGATAATTCCTACGGGCACAGCCTGCTAGAGAAAAATGCCTAGCCACACCATCAACGCGGAGGCGCAAGAGAGTCGCTTCACTCTACTTTTGCCGGCCCGTTATCGCGGATAAAGCGCTATGGGCCCAATGTTCTCAGCGCTACTCATTGCTGCTGTACTCCTCGCGCTATTGGCGCTCGTGTTTATCGTCGCCCGGATATTCCAGCCCACCACCGTGGCGTTTCGCACGGCCGCATTTTTTGTTTCTGGCGTCGTGGCCGGCATCGGTTTGTTTGTCGTTGCATACGCGCTTATTTTCGGCGGCGGCGCACTGGCTTCTACCGCGCAGATTGTTGGCTACCTTACTGCACTCACATGTTGCGGCCTTTTGGGGGGAGCTCTAGTCTTGTGGGCGAGGAACGTTGGCCAAGACTAGGAAACTTATGCTTAAACTATACAGATTTGTCGGCGACAAGAAGGAATACTGGGAAACATGGGACAACGAGAACGGCTCTCATACTGTCCACTGGGGCGACTTGGGGTCGCGCGGTGAGACAAAAACCATCAAGTCCTCCCTGTTGAAGAAGGCCGAGTCCATTATCCAGGAGGAAATGGATCGTCTTGTCGGCCATGGCTACCGGCCAATTGATGATGAAGATCACGCCACTTTACTCATCGAATTCGCAGTCGATGGCATGGGAACGAAGGAGGATGCCGAAAAACGGCATCGCCTTGAGGACCGCATGAATGAAACACTGGGATGGACAGGCCTAGGCGCTTGTGATGGAGGCAGTATCGGAAGCGGCACAATGGAAGTCTGCAACTATGTTGTTGACTTCGACCTTGCGAAAGCGGTGATTGAAAGAGATCTGGCTGATACAGAATTCTCAAATTACACAAGAATCTTCGATGAAGACGAATAGCCACACGCCCGCCCGCATTCAAGCGGGATGCGCCTACGGGCTGAACCGCTGAAATGGAATTATTGAAGCAGCCGGACGAGCGCCGCGAGGGTCAGCCTGACCCTCATGTTTCTGCGGCTGCCCGCAGGGGTGTCGCTCAACTCCATACGTTAGGATCCATATGGCAAATGGTGCAAAGAAATTCCTAGATGATGCCGCCCAGAAAATGGTGGCACCAGTTCGAGAAATGATTGGGACAGAAAACAACTTATCCGACGAGACGATTCTTGCCGTTCTGCTTTCCGCAAGTTCTATCCTATTTGATGGATTTTTCAAATCCCATGAGAATCAGATCGGCATCTTGGAATTCATTGGATCTTTGAAAAAGATGCCAGAGCTTTGTCAGGCCGTTACTGGTAACGCTGCAAGTGCATCTGAAATCAAAATTGTTCTAACTGCAGCATGGGACGTTGTGCTTACTGAGACACAAAATGGCTTGCCATTTCTGAAACAGCATTAGGGTCCGGCTGAGATAGCGCACCTTTTTTAGTGGAATTTTATATTCGGTCACCCAGCACCCAGGATTCATGTGAAGAAAACACGCGCACCCAATTCAAGAAAATCTTCCGGACGAGGACCGGAAATGCCGTCGTTCTGTGCGTGGGACGGAGAAACGCTGGTTCTGAACGTCCTTGGCACACCCGGGGCCAACAAGGATGCCATCGGCAAGCCCAAAGGTAGTCAGCTCAGGATCAGCGTGACCGAGGCCCCGGTAGCAGGCAGGGCCACTGACCACATGGTGAGGTTCCTCACCGGCGTGTTTGAAGTTTCGATTGCCGACATCACGGTTGTTTTCGGTCGCTTTAATGTGAACAAGCAGTTGCGCATAAGGGCGCCCGGAAGATTGCCTCCCGTGGTGGCCAAGGCCCTTTCAGGGACATGAGGCAACAGGTGCGGGCGCTACGGTAAACACCGGATTGCCATGCCCCGCAGCCGCGCAGAAAATACTTGGTCATCCCACGGTAGTGGCTCTGCATGAGGAGAACATCATGAAGATCGGAATCCTGGGCTCGGGTGTGGTCGCACAAACGCTGGCGAGCGGTTTTCTCAAGCATGGGCATGACGTGACGTTGGGCACGCGCACACCGGCCAAGCTGACCGAGTGGATCGCAAGGAACCCGCAGGTGAAAATTGCCGGCTTTGCCGATGCCGCCAAATCTGGCGAACTGGTGGTGCTGGCAGTCAAGGGCACGGTTGCAGCAGAGGCGTTGCGCCTCGCCGGCGCTGCGAACTTTGCCGGCAAGCCTGTCATCGACGTCACCAACCCCATCGCCGACGCGCCGCCCGTCAACGGCGTGTTGAAGTTCTTCACCAGCCTGGACGAGTCGCAGATGGAGCGCCTGCAGCGCGAGTTCGGCAGTGCGCGCTTCGTGAAGGCATTCAATTCCGTCGGCAACGCGGCGATGGTGAACCCGCAGTTCAAGGGAGGCAAGCCGACGATGTTTATCTGCGGCAACGACAATGCGGCAAAGCAGGTGGTACAAGGTATCCTTGACCAGTTCGGCTGGGAGACGGCGGACATGGGCAAGGCCGAGGCGGCGCGCGCTATCGAGCCTCTGTGCATGCTCTGGTGCATTCCGGGCTTTGTGCGCAATGACTGGATGCACGCCTTCAAGCTGCTGAGCTAGGTGGCTGTCATCCATGCGCAGGGATGATGGAGAAAACGCGATGCAAGTCGAAATCTGGTCGGATGTGATCTGCCCGTGGTGCTACATCGGCAAGCGACGCTTCGAGCAGGCGCTCGCCAACTGCGCGCGGCGGGACAGCGTGCAGGTAATCTGGCGCAGTTTCGAGCTGGACCCTGCCGCGCCGCGCCAGCGCTCCGGCACGCTGGAGGAGATGCTGGCGAAAAAATACCACGTCAGCCTGCCACAGGCTGCGGCCATGAACGCACGCGTGACGGCAGTCGCCAAAGAGGTCCGGCTGGATTATCACCTTGCCATCGCGCGCCCCGGCAACACCTTCGATGCCCATCGCCTGCTGCACTTCGCCGCCTCCAGGCAGCTGGGCGAGCGCGCTGCTGAGCGCATCATGCACGGCTATTTTTCCGAAGGGCTAGAGGTAGGTGACCGCGAGGCGCTGTCCCGCGTCGCGCCGGAGTTCGGCATCGCCGCAAGCGAGGCGCGGGAGGTGCTGGAGAGCGGCGAATATGCGGATGCGGTGCGGGCCGATGAAGCGCGCGCAGCGGCATTGGGCGTTAGCGGGGTGCCGTTCTTCCTGTTTGACGAAAAAACCGCGATCACCGGCGCACAGGCCATCGAGGTATTTGCCGACGCGCTGCAGCAATAACCCTCACTGCAAATCTAAGCAATTTAGCGTATTTCTTATCA
Organism: Gallionellaceae bacterium; assembly: GCA_036523795.1. Classification (GTDB taxonomy): domain Bacteria; phylum Pseudomonadota; class Gammaproteobacteria; order Burkholderiales; family Gallionellaceae; genus 39-52-133. The sequence goes on from DATDDN010000140.1 coordinate 19,189, forward strand.
GGCGCTTCCCGCTCAAAATCAGGCTGCCTAGCCAGATACGGCCCTGATTCACGCCGGCTGATTCTGGCATTGATCCCCCTCAGGAGACGAACAATGGACGAGCAATTCACACAGAATGGTGCGTTCAGCTGGTGTGAGCTGATGACGAATGACGTGGAGAAGGCCAAGGCTTTCTACACCAGGCTGTTCGGCTGGGTGGCCGAGGATATGCCCATGCCGGGCATGCCCTATACCGTGCTCAAGGTTGCAGGCAAGGGCATAGGGGGCATCATGGCGATGCCGCCCGATGCACAGGCAATGCCGCCGATGTGGGGCGCCTACGTGACCGTTGACGACGTTGACGCGACCGCGCGCACAGCCGAGCAGCTCGGCGCCAAACTTCTGGTGCCGCCGCGCGACATTCCGAAAGTCGGCCGTTTTTGCGTGATTCAGGATCCGCAAGGCGCGGTGATCAGTGCCATACACTACCAGGCAATGTAGCGGCAGCAACCCGGCCAGGCTGCCGTATGCACCGCCGGCACGATGCGGTGGCGCCGCGGATCTTCATGGCCAGTCAAGAAAGGAGTCGAAAATGAACCATCACTGGGTCAAGCGAAATGAATTCCGCCTTGGCGACGGGGCCGAGGTCAGCATCAAGTATTGGACTGACCCCACGACCGTGCGTGTCGCCGCATTTGGCACGGATGGTCACCAGAAATCGGCTGCCGTATACAAGGCCGACGTGGACAGCAGCGATGCGTTCACGCCGCAGATACAACAATCCTTGATTGACAGTCTGGCCAACGCACTCGAATACGACCTCATCAATCACCCGGAGATCCACATCCGCACGCGCTGACGTGCACCCGCATTCCCCCCTTCCCTGCACCACGCTGTGAATCGTGTGCCAGGCCATTGGTAATACTCCCGTGCGGCTGCCCGCTGTTTGCGGCCGCAAACTCACCGAGTTGTTCAAGCAACAGCCGCATGGCAGGAGCACGCATCAAGGACACCCGGCAATCCGGCAATAGTACGAATACGAGTTCGTCGTGCCTGTGCCTGCCGCGGCTTTTTAGGAAAAATGCACCGTTTTAGGGCAAAAAATATGCCTGGCATTTACTGCTTAACTCTTGCTACAATGCCCCTTATTGCTTTTTCGTCCACCATACAAAACAAGACGCTCGGGGAGAACGGATGAAAAAGCAGATTGTTTGCAGACCACGTCCATCTTGCTGTTTTGTCATTCAGATCGACTGAACCATGCAGCTCACCCAATACACCGATTATTCCTACCGCGTGCTGATCTTCCTGGCACAGAAGCGCAACGGTCTGTCCACGGTGACGGAGATTGCCGAGTTCTACGGCATTTCCCGCAATCATCTGGTCAAGGTGATCCACAACCTGGCGAGCAAGGGCTTCATCACGACCATGCGCGGCCGCCATGGCGGCATGACGCTGTCGCGTGCACCCGCAGAAATCAACCTGGGCGATGTGGCGCGACAGACCGAACCGAATTTCAATATCGCCGAGTGCTTCGACGCGGAGCACAACCACTGCGTGATCACCGCCAACTGCGCGCTCAAGGGCATGCTGTTCCAGGCACGCAAGGCCTTTCTCGACACCCTGTCACAATACACGCTGGCCGATGTCATGAAGGACATGAAGCTTTTTGACTTGGCGAACTTGCCGATAGCGAGCACTCGCAACTTGAAGCGCTCCTGAAACCTGGCGCAATTTTTTTGATATTTTATGTTGCATTTTAAATGCAGCTTATTACAATCATCACTACCCCCAACCCAGTGAAAGGATCACCATGTCTCTCCCTCATCTGCACCTGCAAGCTGACGCCCTTTATCCCTTTGATGCGCGCGGTATCGCCAAGCGCTTTCGCCATGCCGCCATCTTCGGCGCGCTGGATGCGCTGACGCCCGGCGAAACCATGCGCTTCGTCAACGACCACGACCCCCTGCCTTTGCTGGCACAATTGCAGCAGCGCTATGCGGATTCCGTCGCCATCCAGTATGTGGCACGCGAACCCGGGCAGATTGTGATCGATTTCAAACGCCAGTAAGCGGACCTCCATCATGCAGACCATCAGCGAATTCATGTCCACCGACCACCAGCGCTGCGATGCGCTGTTTGCCGAGGCGGAGGCCGCCGCGCCGGCCGCCGCTGCGCCAGCCTTTGCCGCATTTGCAGAGGCGATGCAGCACCATCTGGCCATGGAGGAGCAGGTGCTGTTTCCGGCGTTTGAGCAGGCCACCGGCAACAGCATGGGCCCCACGCGCATCATGCGCATGGAGCACGATCAGATGCGCGAGCTGTTCGACCAGATGAACGCAGCGCTGGCGGCACACGATGGCAACACCTTCGCGGGCCTGGCCGAGACGCTGCTGATCCTGATGCAGCAACACAACGTGAAGGAAGAGCAGATCCTGTATCCGATGTCGGATCGAGCGCTGGGCGACGGTGCCCAGTTGATCGCGCGGATGCAGGCCATCGCCTGACACGGCATGCCCGGCATCATCGCCAACAATGTGATTGAGCTGGATGCACGCCTGATGGAGCCGCCCGAGCCGATGCAGCGTGCGCTGGAGGCAATCGAGCAGCTCGGCCCGGGCATGCAGCTGCGCATGCTGCATCACCGCGAGCCCTATCCGCTCTACACCATTCTGGAGCAGCGTCACTTCTTCCACCGCACCACCGCGCGGCCAGACGGCAGTTTTGAAATTCTGATCTGGCGATGACGCTGGCGACCCTATCCCTGGAACAGGCGCCGCCGATCACCGTGCCGTTCCGCTTCTTCCTCTCCGCACCGCTGTTCCTGCTGCTGGCCGCCGCCGCGTGGCTGCTCACCGACAGCAGCGCGCTGAGTTCGCGCTGGAGCCCGGCCGTGCTCGGCATCACCCACCTGCTCACGCTGGGCTTCATGGCGATGGTGATGTGCGGCGCCATGCTGCAGCTGCTGCCGGTGCTGGCCGGTGCACCGGTGCCCAACCCGCGCGTGATGGCGTGGGCGATCCACATGCCCTTGCTCGGCGGCACCCTGCTGCTGGCCGGCGGCCTGTATTTCTCCCTCACGCCCGCGCTCATGCCGGGTGCAGTCCTGCTGGCACTGGCCCTGGTCACCTTCCTGCTGGCGGCTTTCTTCAGCCTGCTGCGCGCCCCGGCGCGCAATGCCAGCACCCGCGCCATGATGCTGGCGCTGCTTGCACTCGCGCTGACGCTGAGCCTTGGACTGCTGCTGGTGGCCGGCGTGGGTGGCTGGCTGGGCGTGCCCCTGCTTGAGCTGGCCACGCTGCACGTGGCCTGGGGTCTGCTGGGCTGGACGATGATGCTGCTGATCGGCGTGGCCTACCAGGTGGTGCCGATGTTCCAGCTCACCCCGCCATACCCAGGCTGGGCCACGCGCTGGCTGGGCGGCAGCCTGTTTGCCAGCCTGCTGCTGTGGTCGCTCGCCCAGCTCGCCGCGTGGCCACGCGCTCTGGAACTGGCAGCCGGCCTGCTGGTGGCGCTGTGTCTGGCGACATTTGCACTGCTGACGCTGCAGCTGCAGCGCCAGCGCCGGCGCCGCGTGGCCGACATCACCCTGCAGTTCTGGCAGGCCGGCCTGGGCAGTCTGCTGCTGGCAGTCGCGCTGTGGCTGGCCGCCCAGGCGAATGACACGCTGGCGCACAGCAATGCCTTCGCGCTGGCACTGGGCATGCTGCTGATTGTGGGGCTGGCGCTGTCGGTGATCATGGGCATGCTGTACAAGATCGTGCCCTTCCTGATCTGGTTTCACCTGCAGGGCAACGCGCCGGGCAAGCGCGTGCCGCACATGAAGGAGATCATCCGCGATGCCGATGCGCGCTGGCACCTGCGCGCCCATCTCCTGGGCCTGCCCTTGTTCCTGCTCAGCGCGGTGTGGCCGTGGCCGTGGAAATATGCGGCAGGCGGCGTACTGCTGCTGAGCGGCGCGTTGCTGCTGCGCAATATGCTGCGCGCCTGGCGCCTGTACCTGACCACGCTGCAGGCCGGCTAAGCCACACCGGGCGGGTCAATCCTGCTCGGGCGGCAGCAGGCTTTGCGGCGGCACACTGCTGCCGCGCACCTCGACGCGCTTGTGGCGCGATTGCTCGCCCTGCTTCAGCTCGACATCGCGCAACGGTACCTGAAAGAAATCCGCAATGAAACGCAGCAAGGCTTCGTTCGCGCGCCCTTCGATGGGCGGTGCGGCAAGGCGTATCTTCAGCGCATCGCCGTGCAGCCCGGCCACCGCTGTGCGCTTCGCGCCGGGCTGCACGTGCAGGACGAGCAGGATGCGGCCGCCTTGGCTGCTATACCACGCGCTCATGCCACAACAGCAGGCGCACCGTGCTTTCGAGGAAGCCGACCGGCAATATCAGGGTGAGCTGGCAGAGAATGAGCAGCACGAATGGGGTGAAGTCGATGCCGTTCAGCGGCTGGATGCGTTTGCGCAGCGGCGTGATGAAGGGACGGTTGATGGCGGCCAGCAGCGGCGCAAGCGCCGAATGCGGATTGATCCAGGACAACAGTGCCTCCATGATCACCGCGCCCATCAGCAGGTAGATGCTCAGTTTCAGCAAGCCGACCATCGCCCAGAACACCACACCCAGCTGGGCGAAGCCCTCGATCGGGAATCCTTGCACCCACACGGTGGCGAGCAGGTAGAGTGTCTCCACCGCCAGCGCGAGCAGCAGGGTGGCGCTGTCGAGGCCGCGGAACGGGCGCACATGGCGGCGCGCAGGCAATACGACAAAATCGGTGATCGCCATCACAAACTGGCCGATCGGATTGAACAGTGGCGCGCGCAGCCACTGCAGATGAAAACGCAGGATCAGCACGGCGGCAAACGAGTTCACCACCATGTCCAGCAGGAACTGCACTGCATCACGCAACATGGATTACCTTTCTTTCAAATCTCAAACGGAGTCATGCGCATCCGCCCTGCCCAGCTCATCGCCCAGTTCGCGCGACCGCTCGGCCGCAGCATGCAGCGCCTGGATGATGTGCTGCTGCACGTCGTTGCCTTGCATGCTGAGCAATGCACGCTCTGTGGTGCCATTCTTCGAAGTGACCCGCGCGCGCAGCTGTGCCGCGTCCTCGCTGCTGGAGTCGGCCAGTTTGGTGGCGCCGATGAAGGTGTCCAGCACCAGGCGGCGCGCATCCTTGTCGTTGAAGCCCAGCTCGCGCGCCGCCTTCAGCATCGACTCGATGAAATAGAACACGTAGGCGGGGCCGCTGCCGGACACGGCGGTCACCGCGTCCATCATCGCTTCATCCTTCAGCCACAGGGTCTTGCCCACCGCAGCGAGGATGGTTTGCGCATCGTGGCGTCCCGCTTCGCTCACGGCCGGCAATGAATACATGCCGGTGATGCCGCTGCGGATCAATGCCGGCGTATTCGGCATGGCGCGCACGATGTTCTGCGAGCCCAGCCAGCGCGCCAGATCCTGCGCGCGGATGCCGGCCGCGATGGAGATGACCAGCTTGTCCTGCAGCAGCGGCCTGATCTGCTGGGCCACTTCGAACATCTGTTGCGGCTTGACCGCCAGCAGCAGCACTTCGCTGTATGAAACGCCGGTGACCAGGTCGGCTGAGGCGCGCACGCCGAACTCGTTGTGCAGTTGCTTGCACGTATCCGGGTTGATCTCCACCACGCGCACATGGGCCGCGGAAAAGCCGCGCTTGAGCAGGCCGCCGATCAGGGCGGTGGCCATGTTGCCGCCGCCGACAAAACAGATATTCATCGCTTCTCTCCGTAGTTACGACTGCCAAAAATTGCCGTGCCCACGCGCACCATCGTCGCGCCCTCCAGGATCGCCGCCGCCAGATCATGCGACATGCCCATCGACAGGGTATCCAGCCCCATCCCTGCGCCTTGCGGGGGGGCCGCATTGAGTTGTTGCTGCAGATTGCGCAACTGCGCAAACGGCACGCGCTGCGCAGCCAGGGTGGCGGCCGGCGCGGGGATGGCCATTAGACCACGCAGGCGCAGGCGCGGCAAAAGTGAAATCGCCTGCGCCAGCGCAGCGGCCTCCTGTAGCGCCACCCCTGATTTGCTGTCTTCGCCGCTCACATTCACCTGCAGGCACACGTTCAGCGGCGGCAGATGGGCGGGGCGTTGCTCGGACAGGCGCTCGGCCACCTTCAGCCGGTCCACGCTGTGCACCCAGCTGAAGTTTTCCGCGATGGGGCGCGTCTTGTTGCTCTGGATCGGCCCGATGAAATGCCACTCCAGGGGGAGGTCGCGCAGCTCGGCCATCTTGTCCAGCGCTTCCTGCAGGTAATTCTCGCCAAATGCGCGCTGTCCGGCCGCATAGGCCTCACGCACCGCGGCCGCCGGAAATGTCTTGCTCACCGCCAGCAGGGTGATGCCGGCAACCTCGCGCCCGGCCTGCTGCGCGGCCTGCGCAATCGCCCGGCGGACGGCTTGCATGTTGGAAAGGATTGCGGTCATAATCCCCACGTTATTCAGCAATGCATGGCAGGCCGCGCGGCCAGCCATATCGAATGGGAAATTATAATGGATATTACCGAACTGCTTGCCTTCAGCGTCAAAAACAAGGCGTCCGACCTGCACCTTTCCGCTGGCTTGCCCCCCATGATTCGTGTGCATGGCGACGTACGCAGGATCAACCTGCCGCCGATGGAGCACAAGGAAGTCCATGCGCTGATCTACGACATCATGAATGACGGCCAGCGCAAGATCTACGAAGAGAACAAGGAGATCGACTTCTCCTTCGAGGTGCCCAACCTGGCACGCTTCCGCGTCAACGCCTTCGTGCACAACCGCGGCGCCGGCGCCGTCATGCGGACCATTCCGTCCAAGATCCTGTCGCTGGAAGACCTCAAGGCGCCGCCCATCTTCAAGGAAATTTCCGAATTCCCGCGCGGCATCGTGCTGGTGACCGGCCCCACCGGCTCGGGCAAATCCACCACCCTGGCCGGCATGGTCAACCACATCAACGAAACCGAGATGGGCCATATCCTCACCGTGGAAGACCCCATCGAATTCGTGCACGAATCGAAAAAATGCCTGGTCAACCAGCGCGAAGTCGGCCCGCACACCCTGTCGTTCCAGAACGCGCTGCGTTCCGCCCTGCGTGAGGACCCGGACGTGATCCTGGTGGGCGAGATGCGCGACCTGGAAACCATCCGCCTGGCCATGTCCGCGGCGGAAACCGGCCACCTGGTGTTCGGCACGCTGCATACCAGCTCGGCCGCCAAGACGATCGACCGCATCATCGACGTGTTCCCGGCTGACGAAAAGGAAATGGTGCGTGCGATGCTGTCCGAATCGCTGCGCGCAGTGATCTCGCAGACCCTGCTCAAGACCAAGGACGGCTCAGGCCGCGCCGCGGCGCACGAGATCATGATCTGCACCCCGGCGATCCGCAACCTGATCCGCGAGGCGAAGGTGCCGCAGATGTATTCCGCCATCCAGACCGGCGGCTCCATCGGCATGCAGACACTGGACCAGTGCCTGCAGAACCTGGTGAAGAACGGCATCGTGTCCGCCCCGGAAGCGCGCGGCAAGGCCGCCAACAAGGATCTGTTCCCCGGCAATTAACGTTACACCTTCAGGAGCAATATCATGGAAAGAGATCAGGCCACCGAGCTGGTGCACAATCTGTTGCGCGGCATGGTGTCGAAGAAGGCATCCGACCTGTTCATCACCGCCGGCTTTCCGCCCGCCTTCAAGCTGGACGGCAAGCTGGTCCCGGTCTCCAACCAGGCCCTCACTTCACAGCATACGCAGGAGCTGGCGCGCAGCATCATGAACGACCGCCAAGCCGCCGAGTTCGAAGCATCGCACGAGTGCAACTTCGCCATCAGCCCGCCCGGCATCGGCCGCTTCCGCGTCAACATATTTCAGCAGCAGCAGCGCGTCGGCATGGTGCTGCGTACCATCACCACCAAGATTCCCGACCTGGACGAACTGGGCCTACCACCCATCCTGAAGGACGTGGTGATGACCAAGCGCGGCCTGGTCATCGTGGTGGGCGGTACCGGCTCCGGCAAATCCACCACGCTGGCCGGCATGCTCGGCCACCGCAACAAGAATTCCTATGGCCACATCATCACCATCGAAGACCCGGTGGAATATGTGCATGACCACATCAACTGCATCATCACCCATCGCGAGGTGGGCGTGGACACCGACTCGTGGGAGGCCGCGCTGAAGAACACCCTGCGCCAGGCACCGGACGTGATCCTGATCGGCGAGATTCGCGACCATGCGACCATGGAACATGCTGTGGCCTTCGCCGAAACCGGCCACCTGTGCCTGGCCACGCTGCACGCCAACAGCGCCAACCAGGCGCTGGACCGCATCATCAACTTCTTCCCGGAAGAGCGTCGCGCCCAGCTATTGATGGACCTGTCGCTCAACGTCAAGGGCCTGATCTCGCAGCGCCTGATCCCCACCGTGGACGGCAAGGGCCGCGCTGCCGCGATCGAGATACTGCTCAATTCGCCGCTGATCGCCGACCTGATCTTCAAGGGCGAGGTGAACGAGATCAAGCCGGTGATGGCACGCTCGCGCGAGTTGGGCATGCAGACCTTCGACCAGGCGCTGTTCGACCTGTACGAATCCAACAAGATCAGCTACGAGGAAGCGCTCAAGAACGCCGACTCGCTCAACGACCTGCGCCTCAACATCAAGCTCAACAGCAAGCGCTCCAAGGATCGCGATGTGATGGGCGGCATCGAGAATCTGCGCATGACCTGATGCAACGCTCCAGTGACGAAAGGGCCGCAGCCAGCTGCGGCTTTTTTGTGTGCATCACTCCTTCTTCTCTGCCAGCACCTTCTCGATGCGCCGATCCGGCACCAGCCACATCAGCGCCACCGCCACGTACAGCAGCTGCGCCAGCCACTGGCTCACAAACGACAGCGGTATCGCCACGGCATAGATCACCACCGACAGATTGCCCTTCAGGTCCCTGCCGATGGCCTGCGCGAGCAGGGAGTCGCAGCCTTCGCTGTTGATGATGGCGCGCGCCAGTATCCAGTAGGCCGTAGCCGCCATCAGCAGCACCACGCCATACAGCGCAGTTGGCAGCGGCGCGAAATGATTCTCGCCCATCCAGCCGGTGACAAACGGCAGCAGCGACAGCCAGAACAGCAGGTGCAGGTTGGCCCACAGCACGCCCCCGCTCACGCGATGGGTGACGTGCAGCATGTGGTGATGATTGTTCCAGTAGATGCCCACGTAGGCAAAGCTCAGCACATAGCTGAGGAACACCGGCAGCAGCGGTTTGAGTGCATCCAGGTCTTCGCCGTGCGGCACCTTCATCTCCAGCACCATGATGGTAATGATGATGGCCAGCACGCCGTCGCTGAATGCTTCCAGTCGGGTCTTGTTCATTCGCACCTCCAGGCACGCAGGGAATCGAACAACGTCATTCGGCGCCAGCGAGTGGCGTTAATTCAGGCAGCCCCAATCCTGCGCGCAGGCGCTGGCAATCCACAATGGGCTGGCCGTGGGCATCCCAGGCGTTGAATTCGCGGCACGGCGTCGGCCGCTGCGCGTAGATGGTGCAGGCGGTATGCACACCGGGCGTGCCGGACAGCGCGATGCAGCGCGGCTGTTTCTGGTTGGTGCCCTTCATGCAGGCGCGTGTGTCGTTAAGCTTCTCGGTGAGTGCTGCCGGCACGATGCCGAACGGCATGTCGTCCAGCTCGCCGTGGTAGAACGACACGCGAAAGTTGCTGCAGCAGGCGCCGCAGCGCTGGCAGAGGTTTTCGTCGATCTGCGTGCTCATGTTGCGCGACGCCCTTATTTGCGGTTGCTGCCCGCCACGATCTTGTACTCGAACAAACGGCATTCCAGTGCGCCGTTGAACAGCGGCGTGCGGCGCGATACCGACAGGCGGATGAACTTGGGCATCTCCAGGTCGGCAGTGAGCAGGTACGCGTTCCAGCCCCTGAATTTCTGTTTCAGCACATCGCCCAGCTGCGGATACAGCGCGCGCATCTCGTCCAGCTCACCCATGCGTTCGCCATAGGGCAGATTGGCCACCAGCACACCCTGCTCGGCCGGCGCGCTGATCTCCAGCACGTTGGCCTGCTTGAGCGACACGGCGTCGAGCAGGCCGCAGTTTTCCAGGTTGAGGCGCGCGGTCTTCAGCGCATCGCCGTACAGGTCGCTGCCATAGATGGGCAGCGGTGCTACCTGCTTCTGCGCGGCGATGGCTTCCTCGCGCATGGCCTGCCATTTTTCTTCGTTGTAGGTGTGCAGCTTCTCGAAGGCGAAGTGGCGGCCTATGCCCGGCGCGATGTTGAGCGACATCTGCGCCGCCTCGATGAGGAAGGTGCCGCTGCCGCACATCGGGTCGAGCAGCGGCGTGCCGGGCTGCCAGCCGGTGAGCATCAGGATGCCCGCCGCGAGGTTTTCGCGCAGCGGCGCGATATTGGTGTACTGGCGCACGCCGCGCTTGAACAGCGCGTCGCCCGAGGTATCCAGGTACAGCGTCATCTGGTTCTCTTCCAGGAAGGCGTGGATGCGGATATCCGGTGCATGCGTGTCGACGCTGGGGCGCTCACCGGTCACGGCGCGGAAGTGGTCGCATACCGCGTCCTTGATCTTCAGTGTGGCGAAATCCAGGCTCTTCAGCGGGCTCTTGATCCCGGTCATGTTGACGCGGATGGTGCGCGTCACATCAAACCAGTCTGACCAGGGCAAGTCGTATGCGGTGTTGTAGATGTCCTGCTCGTTTCGGTAACGCGAATGCGCCACGCGCCACAGCACGCGGCTGGCGGTGCGGCTGTGCAGATTGACGCGGTAGCTCAGCGCGCCTGGCCCGCTGAAATGCACCCCGCCATCGGTGGCGCGTATGCTTTCCGCGCCAAAGCTTTTCAGCTCATCGCAGAGAGGCGTTTCGAGGCCGCGCGGGCACGGCGCAAAAAATTGTTCGCTCATGATTCTAGGATCCGGGTTTGACTGTCACCAGTATCACCACTGCCATCAGCAGCAACACCGGAATTTCATTGAACCAGCGATACCACACGTGGCCGTGTGTGTTGCGCCCCTGTTTGAATTGCGCCAGCAGTTTCCCGCAGTACACATGGTAAACCGCCAGCACCGCAACCAGCGCCAGCTTGATGTTCAGCCACATCCCCGCAAAGCCGTAACCCAGCCACAGCCAGGTGCCGAACAGCAGTGCGAGCACGCCAATGGGCGTGACAAAACGGTACAGCTTGTGCGCCATCAGCAGCAGGCGCTCACGCTCGCCGGCTTCCTTCGCCATCGCCAGATTGACGAAGATGCGCGGCAGGTAGAACAGGCCGGCAAACCAGCTGACCACGAAGATGATATGAAACGACTTGATCCACAACATGATGATTTCCCGACTTCCTTTTATCCGCAGATTTGTCGTTACCGTGCCAACCGCCGGCGGAACAGCACCAGCGACACATAAAAACCGGCCAGGGTGAAAGCGACCAGCACGCCCACATGAGCGAACACGTGTTCAGGCACGGTGTTGTTGAGCAGCGGCCGCGCCACGTCAACGGCGTGGGTGAGCGGCAGCAATTGTGACACGAGCTGCAGTCCCTGCGGCAACTGTGTGACCGGGAAGAACACGCCGCACAGCACCATCATCGGTGTGATCACCAGCGTGAAGTAGTACATGAAGAAGTCGAAGCTGGGGGCAAGCGCGGTGACGATCAATCCCACCGCCGCGAAGCACAGACCGACCAGCAGCGCGAGCGGAATCACCCACAGCGACAGCAGCGTATGCGACATGCCTACCCCCCAGATCACCAGCAGCACGGCCAGACCCGACATCAGGCTCTTGGTGGCAGCCCACAGGATTTCGGAAAGCACGATGTCGTCCAGTGACACCGGTGTGTTCAGGATCGCCTCCCAGGTGCGCTGCTCGTGCATGCGCGAGAAGGCGGAATACAGTGCCTCGAAGGAGGCGCTGTTCATGGTGCTGTAGCACACCGTGCCGGCAGACAGGAACAGCATGTAGGAAGTGCCGCCCATCTCCGGCAGCAGGCTGCCCAGGCCGTAGCCCAGGCCCAGCATGTAGATCACCGGGTCGGCCAGATGGCCGAGGATGGAGGTGACGGCCACCTTGCGCCACACCAGGAAGTGGCGGCGCCAGATCGGCACGAAGCCCAGGCTGATACGCGGCAGTGCAAAGAAGTGTGCGCTCATTTTCGTCTATCCTGTTCCACGGCAGCGATCACCTCGGCCGGGCTCACCACGCCGTTGCGCGACTTGATCGCACCCCTGGCGGTGCCCTCGGCAATCACGCGCTCGGCATTGCTGAAAGTGTGCGTCATGTAGAAATACTTGTCGTCCCAGTGGGTCACTTCCAGGATCACATCGTAACGCTCGAACAGTGCGAGCGGCTTCTTGTATTTGATGGTCTGTTCCGCAATCACCGCAATCCAGCGGCGTCTGAGCATGGTCCATAGCAGACCGCTGCGGATGAACAGGTCCACCCGGTTGAGGTCGCAGATGCTGAGGTAGCGCCCGTTGTTCATGTGCAGATTCAGGTCCAGATCGTTGGGCATCACGCGCAGCGACAGGTGGCTGGCGCCGGGCCCTATCGGCAGCCGCTCCTTGAACAGCGCGCGGAAACCCACATACAGGATGCGCAGGAGCAGGTTCATTCGCGCATCTCGCGACCGGTGAGCTTGATGAACACGTCCTCAAGGTTGGCCGGGCGGTGCAGGTAGCGCAGCTCGGCATGCTCCTGCAAGTGGGCCAGCAGGGGCTGCGGGTCGCTGACGTAGCAGAATGCCGTTTCTCCGCTGACCTCATGCCGCTGTGCATAGATGGGCGCATTGACCTGCGCCCACGCTGCCACGCCTTCGCCAAACACTTCCACCACCTGCGGCTCGATGTGGTGCGCGATCATGTCGCGTGGCGTGTCTTCTGCAATCATGCGGCCCTGGTCGAGGATGGCGAGGCGATGGCACAGTCGTTCGGCCTCATCCATGAAGTGGGTGGTGAGCAGCAGGGTCTTGCCCTGCGCGGTGAGTTCGCGCAGGCGCTGCCAGATCAGGTGGCGCGCCTGCGGGTCGAGCCCGGTGGTCGGCTCGTCCAGAAAGATCACGTCGGGATCATTCACCAGCGCGCGCGCCAGGGTGAGGCGGCGCTTCATGCCGCCCGAGAGCGTGGGCACCTTGGCATCGCGTTTGTGGGTGAGGTTGGCAAACTCCAGCAGCTGCGGAATGCGCGCCTCGATCTCGGCATCCTTCATGCCAAAATAGCGCCCGTACACCAGCAGGTTTTCCGCCACGGTGAAATCCGGGTCCAGGTTGTCCATCTGCGGCACCACGCCGATGCGCAAACGCGCCTCGCGTGCGTGGCCTGGAATGGTGTGGCCAAGCAGGCTGAGTTGGCCCGCGTCCGGGCCGATCAGCCCCAGCATCAGGCGCAGCGTGGTGGTCTTGCCGGCGCCGTTGGGACCCAGCAGGCCATAGCATTCGCCGCGCCGAATCTGCAGGCTGACGCCGTCCACCACCCGGTGCCCCGCATAGGATTTCTGCAGATTGTCGACACTGATGACTGCATTCATAGGGCTTGCCCGACAAAGTGGCGCGTGACGATCTCCCTGATCTGGTGCAGCCGTCCGTGAAAATAGTGTTCCGCCTCGGGCAGCACCACCACCGGCAGCTGTTGCGGACGCGCCCATTCCATCAGGTCCGCCAGCGGCACCACCTCGTCGCGGTCGCCATGCATCACCAGGGTGTTGGCCGGCACCGTGGGCATGGCGAAGCGCCCCACCGCCGGTGCCACCAGCACCAGCTGTCTGGGCGCGCCGGCGTGGCCATGCAGCCGCTCGGCCGCACGCGCCTGCACATAGCCGCCGAAGGAAAAGCCAGCCAGGATCAGCGGCAGATGCGTGCCGAATTCCTGCTGTGCATAGTGCGCAATCGCGAGTGCATCTTCCGTTTCGCCATTGCCTTCGTCATAGCTGCCGCTGCTCTCGCCCACCCCACGAAAATTGAAACGCAGCGCAATGAAGCCCAGCTCGGCAAAGGTCTTGGCCAGCGTGGTGACGATCTTGTTGTCCATGGTGCCGCCCATGATGGGCAGGGGATGCGCCACCACCGCGACGGCGCGCGGCTCGACCTCGGGCATGTGCACCATGCCGTGCAGCACGCCGGAAGGCGCAGGTATGGAAAATTTGTGCAGGCCCATCAGATCTTGAGGCGCTCGACCACCTTGCCGTTCTTCAGGTGCGACTCGATGATCTCGTCGATGTCGCTCTCGTCCACATAGGTGTACCAGACCGCTTCCGGATACACCACCATCACCGGGCCGTAATCGCAGCGGTCCATGCAGCCGGCCGAATTGATGCGGATGCGGTTCTGCGCATTGGAGATGCCCAGCGCCTTGACCTTGTCCTTGGCATAGTCGCGCAGACGCTGCGCGCCCAGGTTGTTGCAGCAGGTTTCGCCTTCGGCGCGCTGGTTGGTGCAGAAAAATACGTGCTTCTGGTAGTAGCTCATGGCCATCCTCGTGATCAGTGGACCGCAATTATACAGTTCGGCACGCACGAACACCGCCATTGCCCCGACATAGCCCGGATGGCGGCCCCGAAATTCACCTGTCCTTCACCCATGCATGTGGCGGGAACTGTTGCAGCAAGTCAGCAGTCAGAATGCTCGCAGACCCCCGGTATTGGCCGCGGGGCGGTGTTTATCTTTTTCTGTCATCAACGAGGTCAACAATGAAAATGAAGATACTGACTGTGCTTTCCAGACATACCATTGCAGCCATCGCGCTGACCTTCCTGCTGGCTGGCGGCTTCGGCTATTACCTGCATCCCGGCTCATCGCCGTTCTCGAGTGCGCACGCCGAGACCATAAACCCTCCGCCCACACCCAAGGCCGCGGTCACCCTGCCCGATTTCGCGGACATCGTTGCCCGCCAGGGCCCTGCGGTGGTCAATATCAGCGTATCCACCAAGGCCAAGGCATCGGCGAACGGCTTACCCGGATTGCCGCAGCTGGACCCGGACGATCCCTTCTATGAATTCTTCCGCCGCTTCCAGATTCCCGCCCCGCGTGGCGAAGTGCCTGTGCACGGCATGGGCTCTGGCTTCATCGTCACCGCTGACGGCTTCGTGCTGACCAATGCCCACGTGGTGGACGGCGCCGACGAAGTGACCGTGAAACTCACCGACAAACGCGAGTTCAAGGCCAAGGTGAGGGGCGTGGACAAGCTGGCCGACGTGGCCGTGCTCAAGATAGACGCAAAGAACCTGCCCACCGTGAAGATCGGCGATCCGCAGCAATCGCGCGTGGGTGAGTGGGTGATCGCGATCGGCTCGCCGTTCGGCTTCGAGAACAGCGTGACGGCAGGCATCATCTCGGCCAAGTAGCGCACGCTGCCGGACGAAGGCTATGTGCCTTTCCTGCAGACCGATGTGGCGGTCAATCCAGGCAACTCCGGCGGCCCGCTGTTCAACACCAACGGCGAAGTGATTGGCATCAACTCGCAGATCTATTCCCGCAGCGGCGGCTATCAGGGCCTGTCTTTCGCCATCCCGATCGACGTGGCCATGAAGGTCGAAAAACAACTGGTTGAGCACGGCAAGGTAAGCCGTGGCCGCCTCGGCGTCTACATCCAGGAAGTAAGCCAGCAACTCGCCGACACCTTTGGCCTGGACAAGCCGCGCGGCGCGCTGGTGAGCGCGGTGGAGTCGGGCAGCCCGGCGGACAAGGCCGGCATCGAGGCAGGCGACATCATCCTGAAATTCAACGGCAAGGAAATCGCCCGCTCCAGCGACCTGCCCCCGCTGGTGGCTGACCTGACACCGGGCGTGGAAGCAAAGCTGCAGCTATGGCATCAGGGCAAAAGCCGGGATGTTGCGCTCGCCGTCGGCGAGATGCAGTCCGGCGCCCGGGCCAAGGTAGAGAAACAGAGCAATGAAAAACTTGGCCTGTCGGTACGACCGCTTTCTCCCGAGGAACGCAAGCGTGCCGAGGTCAGCGGCGGCCTGCTCGCCGAGGATGTAGCCCAGGATGGTCCCGCCGCACGCGCGGGCATCAGGCCCGGCGACATCATCCTCGCGGTGAATGGCGACAAGGTTGCCAGCGTGGACGAGATGCGCAGCCTGCTGGCCAAGCATCGCAAACAGGCCGCGCTGCTGATCCTGCGCAACAAGCAGCGGCTGTTCGTGCCGATCGACCTCGGCTAGTGCCGCCCGGGCAGAAGCGGCGTCAACGCCGCTTCTGCCGCATCACCCATACCAGATAGCCCAGCAGCAGCAGCGGGAACAGCAGCGCCAGCAGTTGCGACAAGCCGTTGTAATGCAGCATGTGGCCATAATGCCAGTGGAACAGGCGCAAGGTGCCTGCCGGCATGTTGCTGTCCATCACCCAGTGCGCCAGCGCGATGTAAGCCAGCACGGCCAGCATCGCCATCCCCAGCAACCAGCCCGGCCGCAGATACCTGGCCACTGCCAGCAATATCAGCCCGGCCAGCACTCCCAGCATCGACTCGCTGTTCACCCACAGCAACAACGCCCACGACTTGAGCAGCACCGCGGCAATCACGAACTTGGCCAGCGTCACCAGGGCCAATGCCAGCACCAGCAGGTTGAGCGCATGGCGCGGCTGCCGCAGCAGGATCAGCAGCAGCACGCCGGGCATCAGCAGGTTGAGCGCCACCGCCAGCGCCTCCAGCCAATTGAACGGTTGCGCCTGCGCCGCCTCGAACGGCGTCGGCGCCATCTGGCTGATGAACACGCTGCCCAGCATGGGCAGGGAAGGATTGAGCTGGACGAACACCCACATCGCCAGCAGTGCGGCACCGAAATCGCTGGAACCGCCCCGGCGGAAGCGACCGTCATACCAGCGGCGCAGCCGGGCAAACCACGCCTGCGCTTCCACCCGCAGCGCCAGCAGCGCGCCCAGCAATACGCCCATGCTGTTGCTGAGCAGATCGCTGTTGGAGCTGACCCGCGAGGGCAGATACAGCTGCGCATATTCCATCAGCAGCGACATGCCACACCCCAGCAGCAACGCCAGCACCAAGCCAGAACGCGGGGGCAAGTGCGGGCGCAACAGCATCTGCAGCAAAAAGCCGAACGGCAGATAGGCGAGCAGATTGATGACGAAATCGAACCAGGTGAAAGTCTGCGCCAGCGGAGCTGTCATCACCTCCAGCAGGCTCACGCCCTGCTCCTGCCAGCCGGTAAACGGCGCCAGGCTGGCATAGACGATGAACAGCGCATAGCCACCGGCGAGGTAGCGGCGCAGGTGGGTGCGATGGCTGGGGTGATCTGACATGGGGTGAAGTTTAGCGGATTAGGCGCTGGTCGTGCCGCTGTGTACAGGATGCACAGCGACAGAGGCCAGTCCGACTATTGACGGGCAGTCATTGGCAAGTTAGCGTGCGGCATGGAAACCGTCAAAAACCTACAAATGATGTCAAATGCGACGCATCACTACGAAGATGCGCAACAACGACTTCATGATCCTTGCCTGTTAAATTTGGACTATTGGCAAAATTAGATGTGACCACAATCACCTCCATTCTGCTTGCGTTAGTTATTGGCTTTGCTATCGGCCGATACCGAGTTCATACGATACAAAATCGCGGTGAGGCAAGGCTATCTCGCGAAGTGATGAGAAAGTTTCTTCCACCCGACTACCATCTTCTCAACCACATTACGCTTCGACTAAAGGATGGAAGCACCCAAATCGATCACATCCTCGTCTCTCGATTTGGTGTGTTCGTAATCGAAACCAAGGACTACAAGGGGTGGATCTTCGGCGGAGCTAGGGATAGTTACTGGACACAGGTGTTATATCGCGCCAAGTTCAGGTTCCAGAACCCAATACACCAAAACTACAAGCATGTCTGCGCTGTCCGTGACCTACTTAACTTCATCGCCCCTGACATGATCCGCCCTGTTGTGGTTTTCACCGGCGAGTCCACATTCATAACCGATGTTCCAGATGAAGTGTTTACATTGCCCGAATTTCTAACTTACGTTGAAAATTTCCAAACTGAGGTAATGTCACTTAATCGTGTTCAGTTCTGTGTTGGCCGTTTGGAGACCACACGGCTTCAAATCACTGGGGCGACAGATGTTGATCATGTCATGGAGTTGAGGCGAAGGAAGGGGATGAGTAATTAATCAGTTCGAAGCATGCGATCGGGTTGGTTTTACAATTTACACCGCCTCGAATTATCCTGACATGCCAAACGAAAGGCCCGAGCCCAACTCGCTAACACCAAGGCTGCCATGAGAAATCTGCTAATACTCGCAATCGTCGCAATTGTTGTCGGTCTCGCCTATGCGGGCATTCGCATTTATCCCTACACCTCATATTTCGGTTCGTCATGTGAGGCGAAGGGTGGCAAATGGGCCAGTGCATCGGGACAATGCATTACAAGGAGCTGCTATAAGGACGATAGCTGCGGTCTTTGGTCAAATCCGGGCAACAGGTGCCACCTGCTGAGAGTTGGGGATCCTGTTTCTGAGGTCTATTTTCAGCTTGGCGAGCCATACAGGATCGATGGCACGCGATATACATGGCCCGTAGGGAAACTGTCTGACTATGAAGTCGTGATAGGAATTGTGAACGGGAGAGCCGCTTCAATTGTATGCAGTCAACGCATCACAAATCGCTCTGCGCCTGCATCATGAGCAGCGAGGTCAAAGTGCCAGCACGCAGATGATGTCAAATGCAAGTCATGCCCCCAAGATGGGCTATTCAAGATGCTCGTCAATTTTCGCATGGGCTCGACGCGTGGCCAGGACACCTGGGCAAAGTGAGAGGCTTACTAATAATCAAGGTGTGTAATGAAGGCCATAAAAATAATTTCTTATTCGCTAATTATCGAAGTTGCAGCAATCTCAATAGTTGTATTTACGGGAGGAGCGGGGCATGGGACATATGCTCCAGCCAGGGTTTTATTTCCATACGCAATGCTATCAACAGTATTGCATGGGACTATAAACGACGCCTTTATTCTTTTTTCTTGCCTGCAATTTCCACTCTATGGAGTAATTTCATTTTTGGCATTGAAGTCGGATAGAACCAAACCAATTATTGGCATATTAATTGCGGTGCATTTAGTTGCGGTATTTCTGTCTTTTGTATTCGCAAACCCATCATTCCCTAACTAGGAAAACGTCGGGGGCATGACTTGCACCACGTTAAATGCACTCTGATAGTCGCAGCCGCCCTTGCTGCTTGCCAGCAATTCCTGACGATTAGTGTCGTGAATGATCACACGTTGCGACCTGTATTTCAGTTTCACTATGTCACGGAGGTTACGCCGTTGAACGTTGACGTTAGTGACTTTGCCGTCAGCACAAACCTACCTGGAGGCCACAGCAAGATTGTATGGGAAATTCGGTCAAAGGCTTCGTATATAGCCCCTCCAAGTGGGGCTGCAACCTTTCCCGATTCTTTGAAGCAGATCGAGTACGGGGCCACCCCAGAGGGCTTTGAGACAGTTGTCGCGCCTGAGCCGCTAAAGTGGGAACAGCTTTATCAGATCGCTGCATTCATTGACCTAGAAGAAGAACCGAAACATACATCACGCTGGTGGCAGAATCACTCTGACACAACTGCCTGAAAATCGATAGGTTTACTGCCCCGCCCAATCGAGTGCCATCTGGTCAGCCCTTGCACCTTGCAACCACGGAAATAGCCCGCACTCGCTCCGTGATGCAGGCAGAACCCCGGGCCCAGGGGCCTCGGTGCCAGACATGCTGGCTGGCAACCTTACTGCACCTGCAACGTGTAGTCGGTATTCTGCCCAAATGTGAAAGGTTCGGTCGCATCAATGGTATAGGTTCCACTCGCCGGTGCCGTCCAACTGATTACGTTTGTCTTGCCGCCTTGGGCCGACGTGCCGGAGGCTAGCAAGTTCGTGCCAGTGGCGTCATAGAGTCTTACCGTCACACTTGCCGCCGTACCAACGTTGCCTCCAGTGATCGTGTACTTGGTGCCCGCGGTTGCAGTGAACGTCACCCAATCGTGCTGATCCTCGCAGTGGTTCCGGGATTGCGCTGCCGCACCTACGATGATGGCCTTAGCTGCGGCGACCGTATCATCTTCCTCATACGCATCCTGTGCGCATTGAGTTACCCCCAGGGTATAGCCAGTCCCGCTGCCGGGGAAGCCATTCGTGATCTGGAAGTAATACGTGCTGCCCGCAGTCGCGCTCCAGGAGTATAGCTGCTGGAAGTTGCTTCCCTGAGTCGTCACGGGCGTGACCGCATCGCTCTGCAGCACCGTGAAACTCGGCCCGAACGAGCCTGTCGTCGCCAGATACACACCAGTCACCGTGGGCGTAAAGGTGGCCCAGTCGATGCCGTCATCGCAGTTGTTGCGCGACTGTGAACTGCCGGCGGTGATGGCCTTTGCAGTCGCCGGGGTGTCGTCGTCCTCATACGCATCTATGGCACAAGGCGGCGCGACGACGGTAATCGCCACCGGCGCGCTGGTGTTGTTGGCCTTGCTCACCTCAGTGACAGCGCCGGAAGGATCTGCGATGGAACCGATGTAGTAAGTTCCCGGCGGCGTCGAGGCAGCGATGTGTGCGCCATACCAGGCCTGGTTTATGTACTGATATGAGCCGGTTCCCTGAGCGCCGAGACTGGACACGTTACGTGTAGCCAGCAGTGTGTTAGCGCTGCTGATCGTGCTGGTACTCGACAGATAGGTTCCAATCGTAAAGGCACCTGCATTCTGATATCCGATGTTTGATACGGTTTCGGTGATATTGAGGAAGTCGCCAGCCACCACTGTCGAGGTGTACTGTGTCGCCAGGCTTTCCGTCAGATCGGGGAGAGCGAGGTTCACCGCAATGCTGTAGTCCTTCGCCGCTGACGCGCTGTCAGTTGCAAGCAGATAGTAGGTTGCGGTTGCGGGCGCGGTCCAGTTGATGGTCGTCGCCGTGCCACTTGCGGGCTGCAGCAGTGTTACACCATCCGTGTCATACAACTGCACTGTTGGGGCTGCGTAACCGCCAACCGGAGTGACACTGATCATGTAGCTCGTACCCGCAGTGGCGCTGAATTTTACCCAGTCCGTCGTGTTGAGGCAGTGAGTATGTGCCTGCGGTACACCAACCGTGATCGGCTGCGCAGACGCGGCGGCATTGTCCGGCTCGTAACTATCGTCGCTGCAGGTTGCGCTCACGACACTGATCGGCTGCGCAGCGGAAACGTTGTTTGCGGTCGAGTATTCGCTCGCTGCGCCGGTCGGATTTGCCTTGGCGAGGATATAGTAGTTCCCGACTGCCACGTTGGGAAGGGACGCCGTGTATGGCGCATAGTTCGTGTACGAACCCACGGTGAGTCCACCCGTAACGGTCTGCGTGCCGATCAGTGTATCCGCCGCATCAAGCACGTTATCTGTGGAAAGGTAGTAGGCAATATCGAAATTTCCGGCGAGGCCAGCAAAACCCTGATTGCGCACTGATGTATATACGCTGATCGCGCCATTTGGCACGCCGTTCGTCGGAGCAGAGAGGTTGGTGATGACCAGGTCGGGACGCAGGTCGCCAAGATTGATGCTGTAATCTGTGGCAGCACCGGCATCCAAAAGTCCCATCATCGGCGCCACGCGCGCGTAGTACGTTCCAGTCTTAGGAGCGGTCCATGTAAGCCGTGAATCCTTGAAGTCTAGACCGGGCGATCCTAGGACAAGCGCCGTGCCGCCGTCGGTATCGTACAGGGTGATATTTGTCCATGCGTTGTAGCCAACCTGACTGGTGGACAAGGCATAGGTTGTACCCTGCGTCGCATTGAAGCTCAGCCAATCCGAGGTACCCTCGCAATGGTTGTGCGCTTGAGGGTTGCCAAAAACAAGCACCCCAGCAGCGGCAGCGCTATTGTCAGGTTCGTATGTATCGGGAGTGCAAGTAGTGCCCCCACTCAGCGTAAAAGGTTGTGAGTAGACGTTATTCGTCTTGGTCACTTCAGGGCCGTAGGGCACAATCGCGCCTATATAGTAGCTGCCGTTGGCTGCGCCTGTCGGCAAGTTAGCCGTCACCGTAAGGGTGGTGGACTGGCCAGGATTGAGAAATACCATGCTCGTGCCCAAACCGAGCATGCCGTAGTCTGCCGTTATATCGCTGCTTGGAGCGAGTGCGACAATCGCGCTGACCCCGGCTGCCACCACCGAGCCCTGATTGGCAACAGTGACCGTCACCGTGAAACTTCCGCCTGCAACACCCGAACTCGGTGCGCTGACGCTGGTAATGGCGAGATCAGGCAAGCTGCCGCTCGCGGTGGCTGTCGTGCCGCCTCCGCCCCCACCGCCCCCTCCCCCGCAAGAAGCCAGTAAAAGTGCCGCAAACAAAAGCTGCAGTCGCGCGGCGTATTTCAGCGTGTATGAGAACGGCATGTGACCCCTTGATTTGTTGGTGTTTGATCAGACTACTGCTCTGTAATTTTGCCCGGCGACAACAATTTTGTCTTGCCGGCATTCACCTGAAAAAGCGAAGGGCAGGTCTGATTCATCGTTCCTGCATGAGCAGACTTCACGTCAAATCAACAAGATGAATCATGCTTGATGGAACCACTAGCCATTCAGCCAGGTTGCAGAAAAATCGCAGATCAGGTAACCGCGGGGACATGTCTGCCATGACAGCATTGCTCGCCATATCGAGGCGCATAATTCGCTGACTCGCTCAGGCTTGAGTCCGTCCGACTTTGGCGGCGGGACAGCTGCCCCACTCTCATCTACGATAGCAGTTTGACCATCTCGCTGGCGGCAGTGAATACCCTGTTGTCGCGGTGGTGCAGGTGCACGGCAGTTTCGCCGCCATCGGAATGGCCCCAGGCCAGCTGCGCTCTAACGCTATTTCATCTTCGACGGCAGCTTGATGTTCTCGCCGGCGATGGCGAACACGCCGTTGCCGCGGTGGTGCAGGGTACGCGGCAGCTTCACCGAAGTATCCACCCAGGCTTGCACCACTTCCAGCACGAAGAAGCCATATTTGTTGGCCAGGCGACTGTCGGCCACCCGGCACTCCAGGCTGGCAAAACACTCGTCGAGCAGCGGCGCCTGCACCAGCTTGGCAGGTCGCGGGGTGAGGCCGAATTTCTTGAACTTGTCCACCTTGCGCCCGGAGCAGTTGCCTACGCCCACCACCTGTTTCGCCAGCTCTTCGGTGGGGATGTTGATCACGCATTCGCGCGTGGCCGTCAGTGTTTCCGAGCTTAGGCTTTGCCCGCCGAACACACAGCCCACCAGCGGCGGTTCGAATTCCATCATGGTGTGCCACGACTGCGTCATCACATTGGCCTGCCCCTTGCGCGCGGTGGTGATCAGGCAGACCGGACCGGTTTCGAGCAGGCCATAGACCTTGCCCAAGGGGTATGATTTCTTGCTCATGTCGCCCTCGCTTTCCAGCCGCAGTTGAAAGAGCTGCCCAGTGGCATCTGCCCACTCCGCAATCTGCCCAAGGCGCGGCACGCTTATGCCGCATGGGTAAACATGACAGACCCGGCCCCACGCCACCAGCAGCACTCGCTTATATTCACCTTCACCCCATAGGTGTCATGGGAAATATGAGCTATATTGCGCGTGCAGCAAAGGCTTAGACAAGTAATTAGTGGCGGAGTTGAGTTCGCTTCGCTTCCGATGTTCAACCAGACTCGAAAGATATTCATGTCCAAATTATTCGCTTCAATTCTGACCTCTCTCCTGCTGCTCTGCATGGGTGGCGCAGCGCAAGCCGCAGACGCCGCTGCGGGGAACACGATGACGGCAGACCAGTTTCTTGCCTCGCTCAAGTTTCAGCATGGCAAGATCACTCTTCCCAACGGCATTGCCACGCTGGACCTGCCAGCAAATTTCCGTTACCTCGATCCCGCCGATGCGAACCGTGTTCTGGTGGACGCCTGGGGCAACCCTCCCGGTAGCACCACGCTCGGCATGATCTTCCCCGAAGAGGTCAGTCCGATCAGCGAGAACGGCTGGGGCGTGATCATTTCCTACGACGAAGAGGGACACATCAAGGATGACGATGCGGACAGCATCAAGTACGACGACTTGCTCAAGGACATGCAGGCAGCCGTGACGGAGGCCAACGCCGAGCGCAAGAAGCAGGGCTACCCCGCGATGACGCTGCTGGGCTGGGCAGAGGCGCCGCACTACGACAAGGCCACACACAAATTCTACTGGGCCAAGGAGTACGCAAGCGAAGGGCAGCATGGCCCCAATTCGCTCAACTACAACATCCGCATTCTGGGCCGCAAGGGCGTGCTGGTGCTGAACGCGGTGTCGGGCATGAATCAGATCGATCAGGTCAAGTCGGAAATGAAGAATGTCGTGGCGTTCACCAATTTCACCCAGGGCAATGGCTACAACGACTTCAGCGCCGGCACCGACAAGGTTGCTGAGTACGGCCTGGCCGCGCTGGTGGCGGGCGGCGTTGCGGCCAAACTGGGCTTCTTTGGCAAGATTTTTGCCTTCCTGCTGCTGTTCAAGAAGTTCGTGCTCATCGCCGTAGGCGCGGTGGGTGCAGGCATCTACAAGCTGCTGGGGCGCAAAAAGGCGGAAGCCAGCACCGAGCAGGCCTGAGCATCTGCAACAGTATGGAGCGCCATGCCGGAAACGGCATGGCGTTTTTTTATTGGGCGCACCGCTAAGACATGCGCGGCAATCCGTCCTATACTTCAGGCTGTTGCCGTTTGTGCATGTCCTCTGGAGCAATCATGTTTTTTGGCGTATCCCACATAGATGTCCCCGTTACCGATTTTGCTCGTGCCGAAGCGTTCTGGGGCCAGCTGATCGGCCTGAAGGAAGTCAAACGCGGCGAGGGATTCATCGATCTCGACTCCGGCTCCGTCATCCTGCGCCTGGTCCAGCTGCAACAGGTGACGCGCCCGGTGTCGCTACGCGTCACCGTGCCGGACGTGCAGCGTGCCTATGATCTGCTGCTGGCGTCAGGTGGCCGTGCGCTCTACGAAGTGCATCGCACGCCGGCACTTGAGCTGGAAGCGCATGTCGCCGACCCTGACGGCAATTCCGTGATTGTCTGGCGCGAGCTGAGCGAGGATGAATACGGCTTCGTGCCTGAGCTACCCAAGCAGGGCGAATGGACGGAGGAGGCGGAGACCCTGCTGAACGATCTGCTGGGCTACGTTCCCGCGCTGTTCCGCTCCATGGCACGGCGCAAGGTGACCAAGATCATCGAGGAGGTTGCCGGCTACGATCACTCCGCCGTCACGCGCGAACACGTGATCCGCGGCTACATACTGTCGAGCGCGAAGATCAAGCGCGACCGCCTGATCGAACCGCTGAAAAAATGTGGCATCGACCCGGCGCAATACCCCGAGGAATTTGACGCCTGATCCAGCAGCCGGTCACAGGTTATCTGCGCAGCAGCAGCACGATGCCGATGACCACACAAAGCGCGCCGCCGCCCAGCGCCAGCATCGACTCATTCGACGTGGCACCACCCAGCGCGCGCGACAACTGGTTACCCAGTTCGTTGTAGCGCTGATACCCCCACACCAGAAAGCCGGTTCCGGCCGCCAGAAATACTGCTCCTACTACTTTGCTGTTGTCCATCGACACTACTCTCCTCAATAAAACCAATTTATGCGAGCCTCTGCTTGAGTCGGTTTGCCGTTCCCGCGCAGGCGGGAACCCGGTTCAAACGACCCGTTCGGAGGTTCCTGTATTTTTTAGCATTCGCCCGTGGCCTGGCATGCCCAGCCTGCCTGCAACGGGTACGGGGGTCAGTACGGAATGCTTTGCTCAAGCAGAAATTCCTTGAGCTCCCTGGAGGCCGTCTTGTATTGCTCGATCTGATCCGGATTATCGGATTTTGACAGCTTTTCCAGGCGGCTTTCGATGATCTTTCCATAATGCTGCCTGATCAGCGCCTTGCCCTGCTCGCTCAACAAGGGGCTTAGCCTGATCGATTGGCCTATTTCAAGCATAACCGGAATATCAATTCGCTCAAAGCCCTCGTCGTCCACGGCCGGCAACTGAATGACCTTGTCCGCCAGCAGGCGCGCATCACTGCCTTCAACCTTGCGGACGACAGAGAAATTAAGCATTTTCACCAGGCTCATCTTGCCATCCAGCTTCAGCAACCAGAGGTAATGCGACGCCTCCTGGTCACACTCGTAATCAACGCTGTGCAGGATGATCCTGTAGCTGTTGTTTCCGGATGGAATGACGCTGGCATCGGTGATCTGCATGGCCCCCACGTTGAATTCCCCGGCTGGCAGTGCAAAGTTCGACGCCAGCGCCTTCTTCCCCTTGAACAGGCTCACACGCAGGTTGTCCGCGTCATCGCCCTTTCGCACCACCTCCAGCCTGAGGTCGCCGAAATCCTTGTTGAAGTGCTGACCCTGATCCTGCTCCAGCTGATCATGCGGCGCCTTGCTCAGATTCTCGGCAAGAATCCACCCTGCCATGACCAGGACAATGAGCAACCACGCGAATCCCCACACCAGCACCGCAGTCTTGAAGTACTCCCAGAACCTTGCCACTCACGCTCTCCCGCTTTTCGTCATAAACACTTCAGCCTGTCCATTTCATGCAGCTCAATGCGCCGCTTCCCAGTTCGCCCCACACCGATGTCCACTTCCAGCATCAGTCGTCGTGCGCCCACACGAACATGCGGTCTCGATCATCACCGCTGGTCTGACCGACAGCGGTGCCTGCATCGATGTGTTGATGTGTTGATGTGTTGATGTGTTGATGTGTTGATGTGTTGATGTGTTGATGTGTTGATGTGTTGATGTGTCGAGGCGGACAGCTAGAACATCACACCAATCTGCACCTGTCCGTCCAGATTGCCCGAGGACTCAGTAGAGTTGCCGTTGGACAGGCGAGTATTCAGCTGCGCAGATGGGCTAAGGTACAAGCCCAGGTTATACACGAAATGACGCCCGATGCGCCCACTAAAGCCGCCCCCAAAATACAGATCCGTCGTCGACTCGGTGTCGGGCGGCAGTACGACATTCAGCGCGATTTCCGTACGTGTCCATTTCAGCAATTCCACACCAACGTAGAAGGTGCTGCTATCCTCCGGCGTGAACTGATAGTTCACCAGCGGCCCGGTCATCGAAGCTGGGTTCTCTGCAATCGGCCTGCCGGTGAAAGGGTCTTCGGTCACTTCCTTCCAGCGCACATAGCGGTAGCCGAACTGGAAACGGCTATCAGACTGGCGGTAGTTGATCTGCCACTCCGCACCATCCTTGGCAAATATTCCCGCTCCCAACATCAGCTGCAACTCATCCGCCCGCGGCGAGCCGATTTGCAGCCACATCAGGCACGCCCCCATTGCGAGCTGCAGCATGCTGCGATACACAGTTTTCATTTTCACCTCCGCCCCGGCGGTTTAGTGTGCCGCCTCCCAGTTCGTCCCCACGCCCACCCCCACTTCCAGGGGCACCTTGAGCCGCGCCACATTGCACATCAGGCCGGGCAGGCTTTTCTTCACGACTTCCAGTTCGCTGTCCGCCACCTCAAGCACCAGTTCGTCATGCACCTGCATGATCAGCCGCGTGTGCATTTTCTCTTTTTCCAGCCAGTCCTGTACCGCCACCATGGCAAGCTTGATCAGGTCGGCGGCGGTACCCTGCATCGGCGCATTGATGGCGGCGCGCTCGGCAGCCTGGCGGCGCGGGCCGTTGCCGCCGTTGATTTCGGGCAGCCACAGGCGGCGGCCGAACACGGTTTCGACGTAGCCCTGCGCCCTGGCCTGCTCGCGCGTGGTCTGCATGTAGTTGGCCACGCCGGGATAGCGCGAGAAGTAACGCTCGATGTAAGCCTGCGCCGCGCTGCGCTCGATGCCAAGCTGGCTGGCCAGGCCAAAGGCCGACATGCCGTAGATCAGGCCGAAGTTGATCACCTTGGCATAGCGGCGCTGCTCGCTGCTGACATCGCCAGGCTCGACCATGAAGATTTCCGCCGCGGTGGCGCGGTGCACATCGAGGCCATGCGCGAAGGCTTGCAGCAGGCCGGCATCACCCGAGAGGTGCGCCATGATGCGCAGCTCGATCTGCGAGTAGTCGGCGGACACGATGTGGCTGTGCGGCCCCGCAATGAATGCTTCGCGGATGCGGCGCCCCTCGCCGCTGCGCACCGGAATGTTCTGCAGGTTGGGGTCGCTGGAAGCCAGGCGCCCGGTGACCGCCACCGCCTGCGAATAGCTGGTGTGCACGCGGCCGGTGTGCGGGTTGATCATCTGCGGCAGCTTGTCGGTGTAGGTGGATTTCAGCTTGGCCAAGCCGCGGTATTCCAGCAGCAGCTTCGGCAAGGGGTAATCCAGCGCCAGTTCCTGCAGCACCTCCTCATCGGTGGAGCGCGCGCCGGTGGCGGTTTTTTTCTTCACCGGCAGGCCGAGCTTGTCGAACAGGATTTCCTGCAGCTGCTTGGGCGAGCTGAGGTTGAATGGCTGCCCGGCCGCCGCATAGGCCTGCGCTTCCAGCGCCACCAGTTTCTCGCCCAGCTCGTGGCTCTGTTTGGCCAGCATGGCGCTGTCAATCAGCACGCCGTTGCGTTCCATCTTGAACAGAACTTCGCGCACCGGCAGCTCGATGTTGCGGTACACGTCGGCGAGACGCCCCTGCAGCTGGGGCGCGAAGTGCTGGTACAGGCGCAGGGTGACGTCGGCATCTTCGGCGGCATACTGGGTAGCTGCTGCGACATCGACCTGGTCGAAGCCGATCTGCTTCGCACCCTTGCCCACCACATCGGTGTAGGGAATGGTCCTGAGGCCCAGGTGGCGCGACACCATGTTTTCCAGATCATGCGGGCGGTGCGATTCCAGCACGTAGGATTGCAGCAGTGTGTCTTCGGCGATGCCGCGCAACGCGATGCCGTGGTTGGCGAAGATGTGCTGGTCGTATTTGAGGTTCTGCCCCAGTTTCTTGTGCTGTGCACTTTCCAGCCACGGCTTCAGCTTGCGCAGCGCATGTTCACGCTTGAGCTGCTCCGGCGCGCCAGGGTAATGGTGCGCCAGCGGCAGGTAGGCTGCGCGGCCACGCTCGATGGAAAACGAGATGCCCACCAGCTGCGCGCTCATGCTGTCCAGGCTGGTGGTTTCGGTGTCGAGGCTGACCAGCTCGGCCTGCATCAGTTTGTGCACCCAGGCATCGAGCTCGGCATCGGTGAGGATGGATTCGTAATGGCCGCTGGCCATGACGGCATCGCCCACGCGCTCGTCGCCGGCCGCCGCAAACAGCGAACCCTGCGCCTTCTCTTTTTTCTCTTGCGCGCCGGCCGTCTGGTTGATTTCGCGCAGCCAGGAACGGAAGCCGAAGCCTTCAAACAGTTTGCGCAGCTGTTCCGTGTCCTGCTGCCCCGGTGCGAGCTGGTCGTAGCGTTGCGGCAGATCGACGTCGCATTTCACCGTGAGCAGGCGGCGTGCCTGCGGCAGCCACTCCAGCGCGCTGCGCAGGTTGTCGCCCACCACGCCGCCCACTTCGCTGGCATGGGAGATCAGGTTGTCCAGCGTGCCATATTGCGTCAGCCATTTCACCGCCGTCTTGGGGCCGCACTTGTGCACGCCCGGCACGTTGTCCACGGTGTCGCCGATCAGGGTGAGGTAGTCGACGATGCGCGCCGGCGCCACGCCAAATTTGGCCAGCACGCCGGCCTCATCCAGGGTTTCGTTGCTCATGGTGTTGATCAGCATCACCTGTGCATTGACCAGCTGCGCCAGGTCCTTGTCGCCGGTGGAAACGATGCAGCGCGCACCACTTTGTGCCGCCTGTTGCGCCAGGGTGCCGATCACGTCGTCGGCTTCCACACCGGGCACCTCCAGGATGTTCCAGCCCAGCGCGGCCACGGCCTGGTGCAGCGGCTCGATCTGCGCGGCCAGATCCGGCGGCATGGAGGGGCGGTGCGCCTTGTACTCCGGGTACCAGTCGTCGCGGAATGTCTTGCCCTTGGCGTCGAACACGCAGGCGCTATAATCTGACGGGAAGTCGTTGCGCAACTTGCGCAGCATGTTGAGCACGCCCTGGATGGCGCCGGTGGGCTGGCCGCCCGGACTGCGCAAATCGGGCATCGCATGGTAGGCGCGATACAGGTAAGATGAACCGTCAACCAACAGCAGTGTTTTCATTTTGTAAGGAATCGAGATGAACAGTCAGTCCAATTTGCCCCGCTCGGCTGCAGCCGATTTGCCGCACTCCAAGGAGGCCTGGCGTGTGTTCGGCATTATGTCAGAGTTCGTGGCGGCCACCCAACGCCTGTCCGATATACAGCCGGCGGTGAGCATCTTCGGCAGCGCACGTACGCCGCATGACCACGCCTACTACAAGCTCACCGAGGAGATCGCGCGCCTGCTGTCCGACGCCGGTTTCTCGGTGGTATCCGGCGGCGGCCCCGGCATCATGGAGGCGGCCAACAAGGGCGCTTTCTACGGCAAGTCGCCCAGCGTGGGTCTCAACATCCAGTTGCCGCATGAGCAGCACAACAATCCGTACCAGAACGTGAGCCAGACCTTCCAGCACTTCTTCACGCGCAAGGTGATGTTCGTCAAATTTGCCAGCGCCTATGTGGTGATGCCGGGCGGCTTCGGCACCATGGACGAGCTGATGGAAGCACTTACCCTGGTGCAGACCGGCAAGACGCGCAAGATGCCGATCATCCTGGTCGGCAGCAGCTTCTGGACCGGACTGGTGGAATGGTTCCGCCAGTCCTTGCTGGGCGAGAGCATGATCAGCCCGGAGGACATGGACCTGATCAAGATCATCGACGAGCCAGAACAGATCGTGGATGCGATCTTCAAGCACTATGAAACCCGTGGTTTCGAGCCTTCGGAAGCGGAACGCGAGATGCAGCTGAATCTGTAATATTTTTTTCCGCCAGACACCGGCGGCCGGGCAGCGTCTGGCGCGCCGGCTGCTCGGTCATCCGGGGTTTATTAATAGTCGTGTTGGTGTAGTATTTGCCAATATATACCGCTGAAAGCCCATGCTCTGGCGTCTGCTGACAATTATCCTGGTGCTGCACCTGTACGGCTGTTCCCAGTCCGTGCAGCCGCCACCGCCCGTGGTGGTGGCGGAACCTGCCGCTGCGCCGCGGCCGGTCAAGCCGGCCATGCAGCTGGTGGTGCTGGTCAGCGAGGACATCCCGGCCTACAGCGGTGTCGCCAAAGCCGTGACCAGGCTGGCCGGCAGGCGCAGCAGCATACGGCAACTGGGCGCCAGCCCGACCGAAAATCTGCGAACCGTGTCCGCTTATGGCAACGAAGAGCGCAGGCAGTTTGTCAGCGTCGGCCTGAATGCTTCGGTGGCAGCCAAGGCACTGGCCAATCGGCAAGTGGTTTTCTGCCAGGTATTCAATTACCAGGACCATGCCCTGCTCTCCTCACTGCACAAAGGGGTCAGCATGACGCCGTCGCCGCAACGGCTGTTTGCGACATGGCGTACGCTGGCGCCCAATGTCACCGATATCGGCCTGATCAGCGGCCCCGGGCTGGAAGAACTGATCCAGACCGCACGCCTGGCAGCGCGCCGTTACGGCATTACGCTGCATCATGTAACGGTCAACTCCGACAAGGAATTCCAGTATGCCTACAAGCAGATGGCGGGCAAGGTGCAGGGCTACTGGCTGCTGCCTGACAACCGCGTGCTGAGCGGACCGGCACTACGCGACGTGATGACCTTCAGCGTGCGCAACAGCAAACAGGTGGCGGTATTCAGCGATGACCTGCTCAATCTTGGCGGGATGTTCAGCGTGGGCATCGATGTGCAGGATATCGCCCAGCACGTGCTTGACCGCCTCGAACAGGGACAGGACAAGGATTTCCTGCCTGGACCCGATATCGTCTACCCGGACAAGCTGAACCTGCACATCAATGCGGTCATGGCACAGCGCCTGGGGCTGACCATCCCCGCCTCACTCAAGAAATATGCCGACTCCCCCTGACAGCCGCCTGGATCATATCCTCGAACACGTGCTGTCGGGCATCCGGCGCGTCGTTCCTCCTGCCGTCGCCGCATTTTTTGCCCGCCATGCCCCCAGCAGCCTGGCCACCCGCATTCTGCTGCTGCAGCTGGCCTGGGCCGTCGTGATCTACGTGCTGGTGATTGCAGCCCTGTGGTTCGCCACCAATCTGGTGATCGAGCGCAGCGTGCGTCACCAGGCCGAAGGCTGGATCGCCAAGCTGGACGAACTGGGCATCCCCATCTATGCCACGGACAACCCCAGGCAATTGAAAGAAGCCATCAGCTATCTGCGCAACTTCCCCGAAATTGCCCAGGCGCGTTACCTTGACGAGACCGGCACCAGCGTCATTGCCGAGTATTCGCGCAAGGGAGACCCCGTCAACAGTTTCGCACCGTTGAGTGCCGACACCATCCACCAGCTTGCCCGGAGCAGCGCGGAACAGAAAAGCCTGCGCTTCGAAAAAGGTGCGAATTCGCAGTTGCGCGTCAGCTCGCCGATCCAGATCAAATCCTTCGCCAGCGATGGCATGATTGACTTCAGCCTGAACAAGGAATCCGCGGAGCGGGTGAAGACCATAGGCTTTATCGACATCGTGCTGGATTACAGCAAGATTTCGATGGACCTGAATCGCAACCTGATCTTTGCCAGCCTGTTCATTGCGCTCACCATGTTTATCGCCGCCTTTGTCGGCCGCATCCTGGTGCGCTGGGCGCTGCGCCCCCTGTCTGACCTGGAGGATCCGCTGACACGTCTGGCCAGCGGCGAGACCGACGTCACCGTAAGCAGCAGCGGCGACCTGGAGATTGCCCGCATCGGCATGGCACTGAACACCACCATCGGGGCGCTGAAGGAGCGCGATGAAGCATTGCGTCGCAT
Organism: Gallionellaceae bacterium; assembly: GCA_036523795.1. GTDB lineage: Bacteria > Pseudomonadota > Gammaproteobacteria > Burkholderiales > Gallionellaceae > 39-52-133. The sequence continues at coordinate 51,925 of DATDDN010000140.1, forward strand.
GGCCAATCACGACGGACTGACCGGCCTGATCAACCGCAAGTACTTTGTCGAGCGGCTGGAACAGGAAGTAAGCCGCATCGCGCGCGGCGAGTCGAGCGCCGCGCTGTTCTTCATCGATCTGGATCGTTTCAAGTACATCAATGACACCTACGGCCACGCCACAGGCGACCGTCTGCTGATCCAGATTGCCCAGCTTCTCAGCCAGCGCATGCGTGAGCACGACCTGGTTTCGCGTTTTGGCGGCGATGAATTTACGGCACTGGCCTACAACGTGGACATAAAGGCAGCGAAGGAAATTGGCGACTCCCTGCTCTCACTGATGCACGACTTCACCTTTTATGAAGGGGGCAATGCGCTCAAGATCCACTTCAGCATCGGCATCACCATCATTGAGGACGGGCAGCGCAGTGCCGGCGACTATCTCAAGGAAGCAGACACGGCGGTGCATGACGCAAAGTCGCACGGGCGCAACTGCTACCGCTTCTTCTCGCGTGAAGCAAAGCATGTCGGCGAGGACTCCGGCACCGGCTGGCACAAGCGCCTCAAGGAAGTGGTGCTCAAGCAGCAGGAGATCCTGTATTACCAACCCTTGATCGGCTTGCAGGGGCAGCACGAAAACATTCATGAAGTCCTGTTGCGCTTGCCCGATGCGGCGCAGAACGTCATCAATCCCGGCGCATTCATGCCGGCGGCAGAACGTTTCGGGCTGATGGCCGAGCTGGACCAACAGGTCATTCAGAAGGCGGCCAAGCTGCTCTCTGCGTTGCAGAATCCGCATATGACGCTGTCCATCAATCTGTCCGAGCAGTTCTTTGCACAGAAGAACATCGCCGAGTTCCTCGATGAAACCATCAGGAACAACACGGTCGCACCCGGCCAATTCATCTTCGAACTTTCCGAGTCCTATATTGCGCGCAATATGGAAAAACTGCAGCCCATCGTGGAGATGCTGACCGCACGAGGCTTCCGCTTTGCCATCGATGACTTTGGCTCCGGCTTCAGTTCGTTCACCTACATCAAGCAGTTTCCGGTGCACTTCCTGAAGATCGACGGCACGCTGATCGAGCCGGTCAGTGTGGACAACATCGCCCGGGTCACGGTGCGCGCCATCGTGGACATTGCCGCAGAGATGCGCATGCGCACCATTGCCAAATGCGTGATCGACGAGAAGAGCATCAAGTTGCTGCGTGAGCTGGGTGTGGATTATGCGCAGGGCAACTATCTCGGCACGCCATCACCCGAACTCACGATGGCCCGGCAGTAACTCGAGGGGGTGTACCGGATAAGCCCATCACCCGCGATGGCGCGTATCCAGTTGTTTTGGGCTATGTTCCCTGCGCGGGAACGACGAGAACGCGTTACAGCATCTCCCACCGGCGGATCAGCGCTGCCTGCCCGTAATACTCGCCCGCTGGCGTCAACAGATTCCAGATCGTCGCATCCTTGATCATGAAGCGCTGCCCGGACCTGGCGATGCGCACGCCGGCATAGTTGTCGATATAGCCTTGCCGCGTCACCGTTGCCAGCAACCGTGCGCGCTCGGCCTGATTGGGCGCCTCGGCGGAAAGCCGCGAAGGCAGCGCAGTGAACTCGTCCCAGCTCATCTCGAACAGCTGCAGCGCCAGCTGGTTGCCAAAATTGAAGATCGGCTCGCTCTCGGTGCCGTGCGACACCACGGCAAAGGGCGCTGTGCGCAGCGCCTCGACGGCAGCTGCCGGATCGATGTGCGCATCGAGCAGGTTGCGTCCGGTCCAGTGACGATAGCTGGCACACAGGATCTCGACGTGACGTTGCAGGACGGGAGGGGAGTCGCTTTGCGTATTCATGGTTCTGGACTCATTATCCCATATCGCCCGGCCGGGGTTCACGCTCAAGCCTTTTTCTGCGGCATCAGCTAAAATACGCACATGCAAAACCACCGGGGATACGCGATGCGCCTGACAACCACCTTGATATTGAGCTGCCTGTGCGCTGGCGCATGGGCTGAGCAGCCCGCGCGCCCCGATGTGCCGCCGCCACCGGCGTTGAACAAGAATGCTGCGGACGACGAGACCGAACCGCAGGTGACCATCACCGAGCAGAAGGGCGCCACTATCGAGGAATACCGCGCCGGCGGGCGTCTGTACATGATCAAGGTCATCCCCAAGGTGGGCAAACCGTATTTCCTGGTAGACGAACGCGGCGATGGCAAATTCTCCCGCCAGGAAAGCCTGGACACCGGTCTGCGCCCACCCATGTGGACCATACACCGCTTCTGATCGATCACATCCAGCCGCATCCGACAGGTCTCAACATGGCAGTTTTCACCCGCGTCACCGAAGCCGAATTTTCCGACTGGCTCCATCATTATTCTCTGGGCACGTTGCTTGAGCTGCAGGGCATAGCCTCCGGCATCGAGAACACCAATTATTTCGTCACCACCAGCAACGGCCGTTTTGTGCTGACGCTGTTCGAGAAGCTGAAGGCGCACGAGCTGCCGTTCTACCTCAATTTCATGGCACACCTGGCGCGCCACGGCATTCCCTGCCCCAGCCCGGTGGCCGATCGCGACAACCAGTTTCTTGGCACACTGCACGGCAAGCCGGCCTGCATCGTCAGCCGCCTTTCCGGCAAGTCGCAGATGCAGCCAGGCGTGGCCCACTGCGCCGCCGTGGGCGACATGCTGGGCCAGATGCACGTAGCCGGGCAGAGCTTTGGCGAGCGCATGGACAACCCGCGCGGAGCAGCCTGGCGTGCCGATGCGGCGGCGCGGGTGCAGCGCTTCCTCAATGCCGAGGACAGCGCCATGCTGCAGGATGAAGTGGCTTTCCACGCCTTGCACCCGCTCGATGGCCTGCCGCAAGGTGTGGTGCATGCCGACCTGTTCCGCGACAATGTGCTGTTCGAGGACGAGCGGGTGGGGGGGCTGATCGATTTCTACTTCGCCTGCAATGACAGCCTGCTGTATGACGTGGCGATTACCGTGAACGACTGGTGCATGGGCGGCGACGGCGAGCTGGATGTCGCGCGCACGCGCGCGTTGCTCGATGCATACCACGCTGCACGCCCATTTACGGCGGCGGAGGCCGACATGTGGCCCATCGCCTTGCGCGTGGCCGCCCTGCGCTTCTGGATTTCACGCCTGTACGATCTGCACCTGCCACGCGACGGCGAGCTGATTAATGCGCACAACCCCGATCAGTTCAAGCGCATCCTGCAGCAGCACATTGCTTCATTTGCCACCGCGATTCCATTGATGTGAGGCCACGATGAACATTGAACGCGTACCCGCAAGCCACGGCTGGCTCTGGATCACCCACGGTTACCGCCTGATCATGCGCAACCCTCTGCATGCACTGGGGCTGGCCATGCTGCTTCCCCTTGGCATGTATCTGGCCATTCTGATTCCCGTTGTCGGCGCACCGCTCGCCGTTATCATCATGCCCGTGCTGCTGGCCGGCTACATGCGCGTGTGCCGAGCACTTGAGTTCCATCAGAAGGTGGAGGTGATCCACCTGTTCCAGGGCTTTGAGCAGCGCACTCCGCAGCTTCTGGCATTGGGCGCGCTGCTGCTTTCCGGCACACTCCTGATCTCCATCATCATCACCATGGTGGGCGGCCGCGCCCTGGCCGAGTTGCCGGACAGCATGCGCGCCGCCGGCGACGATCCCTATGCGTTGATCAGCGCCATGCTGAGCACCGCCCCCAGCGTCACCCTGAGCCTGCTCATCGGCCTGGCCTTGCTGCTCCCGTTGATGCTGGCCTTCCAGTTTGCGCCCATGCTGGTGTTCTTCGACAAGCACGCACCGCTCGCTGCCATGCGCACCAGCCTGACGGCCATACTGCGCAACATAGCGCCTTTTGTCGTATACAGCCTGATCCTGCAGGGCATTGCCCTCCTCGCCGCCCAGATCCCCTACGATCTGGGCTTGGTGCTGATGCTGCCGCTGGGCCTTACCTCTCTGTATGTAGGCTACCGCGACATCTTCCCGACGCCGGTGGCTATGGATGTCACCGCCGACAATACACCCGGCGCCGAACCACCCGCCCCGTAGGCGCTGCTCACACGCACATGCGTGTTAGAGCGCGGCCTGCGCGCCAGCGAATTCCTCGTACGCCCGCAGCACCTCCGCCGCATACATCAGCGACGGCCCTCCGCCCATATACACCGCCACCGCCAGCATTTCGTTGACCTGCTCGCGCGTCGCCCCCAGTCGCACCAGCGACTTGACGTGAAAGCCGATGCAGCCATCGCAGCGGGTATGCACGGCAATGCCGGTGGCAATCAACTCTTTTTCCAGCGCCGTAAGCACGCCTGACGCCATGGCCGTCTGCGCCATGGCGTCGAAATGCGCCATCGGTTCCTTGGCTTCCTTGCGGAATGACAACAACAGTTGCTTGATCTCCTGGGTGATTTCCTTGAACGATTTGCTCACGCCTGCCTCCTGTGTTTGTGCCGATTACAACGCCGTCAGCTTGGCGTATTCCAGCGCCAGCCACTTGGTGCCTGCCTTGCGGAAATTGACCTGCACACGCGCATCAGCACCACTGCCTTCCACGTTGATCACCATGCCTTCGCCAAACTTGGTATGCATCACGGCCTGGCCGATGCGCCAGCCCGATTCGCTCGCCGGGCGTTTTAGCGGCGCTTCACGTGGCGTCGCAGGAGCATAGGCGGACGAATAGGATGGTGCGTACATGTTGCGCTGTGTGACGCGCGGCGTGAGCCAGTGCAGCAGCTCATCCGGCAGCTCGCGCAGGAAGCTGGACGCCATGCCGTAGTTGACCTGGCCATGCAGCATGCGGCTTTGCGCAAAGGTGAGATACAAGCGACGGCGTGCACGCGTCAGTGCCACATACATCAGGCGGCGCTCTTCATCCAGGCCCCCGTCCACATTCTGGCTGTTCTGGTGCGGGAACAGGCCCTCTTCCAGGCCGGTGATGAATACGGTGTGGAATTCGAGCCCCTTGGCTGCATGCACCGTCATCAGGTGCAGCGCATCATCGCTGTCGCCGGCCTGGTGTTCGCCCGCCTCCAGCGAGGCGTGGGTAAGGAACGCGGTCAGGCTGTCGTCCTCATTCTCATGCACGAACAGGGTGGCGGCATTCAACAATTCATTCAGGTTTTCCAGGCGCTCTTCCGCCTCGCGCTTCTTGGCGCCGGTCTCGTTCTGGTAGTGCGCGATCAGCCCGCTGGCATTGAGCACATGGTCGATGATCTCGGGGAGCGGCAGTTCACGCGTGGCTGAGCGCATCGCTTCAATCATACCCACGAATGCTGCCACCTTGCCGCTCGCGCGGGCGGCGGCATCGTACAGCGTGGTGTGGTTCTTGCGAGCGGCTTCCTGCAGCTGCTCGATGCTGCGGGCGCCGATGCCGCGCGTGGGGAAGTTGATGATGCGCAGCAGCGCATTGTCGTCATCGCTGTTTTCCAGCAGGCGCAGGTAGGCCAGCGCGTGCTTGATCTCCTGCCGCTCGAAAAAGCGCAGGCCGCCATACACCCGATACGACAGGCCGGCCGACACCAGCGCGTGCTCCAGGGCGCGCGATTGAGCGTTGGAGCGGTAGAGCAGCGCAATCTCGCGCAGGTTGACACCCTCGCTCTGCAGCTGCTGGATCTCGCTGACGATGAAACCCGCCTCTTCCACATCGGTAGGAGCCTCGTAGACGCGCAGCGGCTCGCCGCTGTTCTCGGCCGTCCACAGATTCTTGCCGAGACGGTTGCGGTTGTGGCTGATCAGCGCATTGGCCGCATCCAGAATGTTGCCGTGCGAGCGATAGTTCTGCTCCAGCTTGATCACGCTCTCCACGTGGAAGTCGCGCAGCAGCTCCTGCATGTTGCCCACATTGGCGCCGCGGAAGGCATAGATAGACTGGTCATCATCGCCCACTGCGAAGAGCGCGTTGCTCTTGCCGGCCAGCAGCTTCAGCCAGCGGTACTGCAGAGGATTGGTGTCCTGGAACTCGTCCACCAGTATGTGTTTGAAGCGTGCCTGGTAGTGTTCACGGATTTCCGCGTTGCGTTGCAGCAGCTCATAGCAGCGCAGCAGCAGCTCGGAAAAATCCACCACGCCTTCGCGTTGGCATTGGGCGTCGTACTCGGCAAAGATTTCCACCTTGCGCCGGGTATAGGCATCGTAGGCCTCCACTTCGTGCGCGCGCAGTCCCTGCTCCTTGTTGCCACTGATGAAGTATTGCACCTCGCGCGGCGGATATTTTTCATCGTCCACGTTCATCAGCTTCATCAGGCGCTTGATGGCGGAGAGCTGGTCGCCGGAGTCGAGAATCTGGAATGTCTGCGGCAGGTTGGCTTCGCGATAGTGCGCGCGCAGCATGCGGTTGCACAGGCCATGAAAGGTGCCGATCCACATACCGCGGGTATTGATGGGTAGCATCGCGGACAGGCGCGTGACCATCTCCTTCGCCGCCTTGTTGGTGAAAGTCACCGCGAGGATGCCGTGCGGGCTGGCCTGCCCCGTACTGATCAGCCAGGCGATGCGGGTGGTCAGCACGCGCGTCTTGCCGCTGCCCGCACCGGCCAGAATCAGGGCGGATTGAGCGGGGAGTTCGACGGCGGCACGTTGTTCGGGATTGAGACCGGAAAGCAGACTGGAATTCATGCGCCAATTATCCCACAGGATGGCGTCATTCCCGGCAGACATCGGGCAAACACAATGCAGACGCGGGGAGATCTTGTCGCCGGCAACAGGCTCCAACCGTAGCGGAGCACGAACGCCTTGGAGCCAGAAAGCTCCTGGTCGGCACACCTCAACCTGGCGAACTATATAACCACGCCCCCTTATCTAGATATTTCGGCCTATATGAAGCCATGCGGTCCGCATATATAGTTCCTAAGTGGCATTTTCAATGCCTGTTTATCCCAGCAACTCAGTCAACTACATCAACAAGGAGCATGCCCGTCATGTTTGACTTTCTATTCGGCCGCAAGGAAAGCGAGACCAATGAAACTGCAGAAACAGCCCGCAAAGATGCGCCTGCCGCCCCTGGAAACGGCATCAGTTACGACCCCAATCTCATTGCCGAGCTGAAATTGGACCACTCGCATCTGCTTTCCCTGTTTGCGAACATTATCTCCACCACCAATCAGCGAAATGAGAAGTTGCTGGTTGAGCAACTCAACGAATTCGGGCAGAAGCTGCGCGGCCACCTGCTCAAGGAAAACGTGCGCTTCTACGTCTACCTGAAGAACAGCCTGCGTTCAGACGAAAACAGCCTGGCCATCATGCAGGATTTTTCGCACGAGATGCAACAGATCGGCCGCGCCGTTACTGACTTCCTGCACAAATACATCAGTGTCCCCCAATGGGACGATGCGCAATGGGCGGTATTCGACCGCGACCTGAACGCGGTCGGCAAGGTGCTCGGCCGCCGCATCGAATCCGAGGAAGACACGCTCTACACGCTGTATTTGCCACAAAGCGGGCAAAGTTAACTCAGTAAGGTCTGATTTAACTAATCACAAATAGAACGGCGCACTCACAATCTGCCGAACATACGGAGTGGGCCGGGCTTGCCCTGGCAGGGTTCGTTTCCGCAGCCCTGCCACTCGATTTTCCGTACATCAGGCGCACCTTCCCTGCTGAAGTCGCAACAGAGGACTGCAGATACAAAGTCCGATGAGGCTTCATCAGAGATTCCTTAACTCTCAGCTGCATTGACGAGTCTTCAGGTGCTGTAGCAGCGCAGCATGCGGAGCCCATCGCGGATGGGTGTATGCCGAGGTGGCAACGACCGTGCCGGGCACAAAGTCAAATTTGATTTTCAATAAAGGGAGACTATTCATGGTCCCGCTGAATGAAGCACTACAAACCGCGGCCGCCTCCATTCCGGACTGCATGGCAGCCGGCTATATTGATCTGTCTACCGGAATGCTCTTGGGCATCAAATCAGTCGAATCGCAACCCACGGAAGTTGTCGAACTCCTGGCCGCCGCCACGGCTGATCTTTTTCAGGGCCCCAACATCCGAATGATCGAGCGTGTTTTCAAGATGGCGCGCGGCGTGAAAGCGCATCGTCACCGCTATTTTCAGGAAATCATCATTAACAGCGACAACCTGATCCACGTTTTCATCCGTGGCCAAAACGAAGAACACGTCGCCTGCTTTATTTGTCGAAGAGCAGTCAATCTCGGCATGGCCCTTACCAAGGCGCGCAGCACGATGCCCGCGCTTGATGCCTCGCTTTGCTAACGCAGGGAAGAGCAACATCCGTTCGCCAAGTTACATGGCCCGCGGGGTGCAACAAGCGAAGCGCATCGCACTGCGGTCAAGCGGTGAGCGACAACCAAAATCATGCATGTCTCAATCCAGCGAAATGAACCATACATGTTCATTCAATGAGTCCGCGTTTGGCAATGATCAAAGCCAGAGCTCCTGCCCACGCTGCAGCAACATCGGCTTGAATTGCGCGACCGCATCCTGTATTTCGCGCCATGCCTCATCCTCCCTCCCCGCTTCCATGTGCACGATGTACAGCTCCACCGGGCGCTGCAGCAGGCGTACACCCTGTGCCAGCAAGCTGGCAGTCATGTGACCGGAATGCGCCGCAGCTGCCGCATTGGCATTGAGGAAGGTGTTTTCGATCAGCACAAATTTCAGGTTTGCGATGCCGTTCAGTGCCTGCCAGAAATCTGCGCAATAGGTGGTATCGCCGCTGTAGACCAGACTGGCCTGTCCGCTATCCAGCTGATAAGCGACGCAGGGCACGGCGTGACGCGCGGGCAGTGCGGTGATCGCCCTGCCGCTCAGCTCCACCGTTTCGCCCGGCGCAACAGGCTGGAAGCGGATGTAAGGGAGCTCGGGTCTTGGCAGCGCAGCATAGTCGGGCCAGATTTCGCCGTTGAGCAGGTTGCGCCTGATGGCAGCGATGGTCTCGGGCAATGCATACACAGTGAGCGGCTCTTCACGGAAATTGCCGGCGGCGTCTGCCAGCATGGGCAGCATGCAGCAGTGGTCGAGGTGGGCATGGGTCAGGAACACGCTGTTTATCGCGATGGCCTGCTGCAGCGTCAAGTCGCCGGCGCCAGTGCCGGCGTCGATCAGCAGATCATCATCCACCCGATAGCAGGTGGTGCGCAGCTTGCCGGTGATGCTGCCGTTGCAGCCTAGAACCTGAACGCGCATGGAAGTGACCTCGTAAAGACGCTGACGCCTTCAATAGGACACCTTGTTCCGAATTCAATTCCTCGTGCTCGCGAGCCCGACTCCGCAGCGAAAAAAGGGGAGGCCAACTTGCGTCGGCCTCCCCGCTTTTCGCCGCCGGATCACCTCCGGCGTGTCAGCTGTTGCTTACTTCTTTTTCTTCTCGATCAGGTCATGCATGATCGGCGCCAGGATGATTTCCATGGCATAGCTCATCTTGCCGCCGGGCACCACCAGGGTGTTGGCACGGGACATGAAGGAGTTGGGGATCATGTTGAGCATGTAGGGGAAGTCCACGCCCTTGGGGTCGCGGAAGCGGATCACCACGAAGCTCTCATCCGGTGTAGGAATGTCGCGTGCGATGAAGGGGTTGGAGGTATCCACGGTTGCCACGCGCTGGAAGTTGATATCGGTGCGCGAGAACTGGGGAGTGATGAACTTGATGTAATCCGGCATGCGGCGCAGGATGGTATCCACAGTCGCCTCGGCGGAATAGCCGCGCTCTGCCTGGTCGCGGTGAATCTTCTGGATCCATTCCAGGTTGACCACCGGCACTACGCCGATTCCCAGGTCCACGTACTTGGAAGCGTCCACTTTTTCGTCCGCCACCAGACCGTGCAGACCTTCATAGAACAGCAGGTCGGTATTGGCTTCGATGTCTTCCCAGGGCGTGAATACGCCTGGCTTCAGGTCAGTCAGATTGAAATGTTTGTTGTGCTGCACGGCTTCTGCATCGCTGTGCACGTAGTAGCGACGCTTGCACATGCCGGTCTCGCCATATGTGCGGAAAGTTTCCTCGATCTTGTCGAAGTGGTTGGCTTCGGGCCCGAAGTGGCTGAAAGAATGATTGCCGGCCTTGGCTGCTTCCGCAGAGGCTGCTCGGAACGCCATGCGGTCCAGGCTGTGCAGGCTGTCGCCTTCGACTACCGCAGCGGCGATCTTCTCGCGGCGGAAGATGTTTTCAAAAGCGCGTTTGACAGTGGTGGTGCCTGCACCAGACGAGCCAGTGACAGCAATGACGGGATGCTTGCGAGACATGGGTAAACCTCTCCAGAAGAACTAAGAAAATGTTGGGGGAATTGGAATAATTGTTTTTGCTGACCCGTCATTCTAGCAGAAGCGGGCTGGACGGACAGCAGGCATTATTTGGCGAGAGGCCGGCCCCGGAAAAAGCGGCCTATACGTATATAATGTGAGTTTGTTCAGCCAGACCCAGCGTAACCATCACCATGCAACAGAATTACACGCCCAAAGACATCGAAAGCAGCGCCCAGCAACACTGGGACAACACCCAGGCCTTCCGCGCACGCAAGGAAGACGGCAAGCCGAAATACTACTGCCTGTCGATGTTCCCCTACCCCTCCGGCAAGCTGCACATGGGCCATGTGCGCAACTACACCATCGGCGATGTACTCACCCGCTGGCACAAAATGCGCGGCTACAGCGTGCTGCAACCCATGGGCTGGGATGCCTTCGGCCTGCCGGCTGAGAATGCGGCGATCCAGAACAAGGTGCCGCCGGCGAAGTGGACCTACGACAACATCGCCTACATGAAGAAGCAGTTGCAGTCGCTGGGACTGGGGCTGGACTGGACGCGCGAAATTGCGACCTGCAAGCCGGACTACTACAAGTGGAACCAGTGGCTGTTCCTGCGCATGCTGGAACAGGGCATCGCCTACAAGAAGACACAGGTGGTGAACTGGGACCCGGTGGACCAGACCGTGCTGGCTAACGAGCAGGTGATCGACGGGCGCGGCTGGCGCACCGGCGCACTGGTGGAAAAGCGCGAGATTCCCGGCTACTACCTGGGCATCACCCAGTATGCGGAAGAACTGCTGGCCGATCTGGACAAGCTGCCGGGCTGGCCCGAACGCGTGAAGCTGATGCAGGCCAACTGGATCGGCAAGAGCTTTGGCGTGCGCTTCGCCTTCACCCACGACATCAAGGATAACGGTGCCGCCATCAACGAAGGCAAGCTGTGGGTGTACACCACGCGCGCCGACACCATCATGGGCGTCACCTTCGTGGCCGTTGCCGCCGAGCACCCGCTGGCCGCCCATGCGGCCAAGAGCAATGCTGCCGTCGCGGCCTTTGTCGAAAAATGCAAGCACGTGTCGGTGATGGAGGCGGATCTCGCCACCATGGAAAAAGAGGGCATGGACACCGGCCTCAACGTCACCCACCCGCTCACCGGCGAGCAGGTGCCGGTTTGGGTCGGCAACTATGTGCTGATGGGCTATGGCGAAGGCGCGGTGATGGCCGTACCGGCGCATGACGAGCGCGATTTCGGCTTTGCTAAGAAATACAACTTGCCGATCAAGCAAAGCATCCGCGTCGCGGACAAGACCTTCTCCACCGACAAGTGGTTGGAGTGGTATGGCGACAAGGAGAATGGGGTCTGTGTGAACTCCGGTAAATACGATGGCCTCAATTACCAGCAGGCGGTAGATGCCATCGCCGCCGACCTCAAGGCAAAGAATCTCGGCGACAAACAGGTGCAATGGCGTTTGCGTGACTGGGGCATCTCGCGCCAGCGCTACTGGGGCTGCCCCATTCCCATCATCCACTGCGACAGCTGCGGCTCGGTGCCGGTACCGGATGATCAGCTGCCGGTGGTGTTGCCCGAAGACTGCGTGCCGGATGGTTCCGGCAACCCGCTGCACAAGCGCGCCGACTTCCTCAACTGCACCTGCCCCAAGTGCGGCAAGCCGGCCAAGCGCGAGACTGACACCATGGACACCTTCGTCGATTCGTCCTGGTATTACTCGCGCTACGCCAGCGGCTTCAAGAACGATGCGATGGTGGACGACGAGACCAACCACTGGATGCCGGTGGACCAGTACATCGGCGGCATCGAGCATGCCATCCTGCACCTGCTGTATTCGCGCTTCTGGAGCAAGGTGATGCGCGACCTCAAGCTGGTGAACTATGACGAACCGTTCGCCAACCT
>DATDDN010000141.1:0-2420 GCA_036523795.1 Gallionellaceae bacterium
CTGTCGCACTACCTGCCCTACGAAGTCGCCAAAGGCATCGACCACGCCACCGTACAACACGTGCTCAATCTCGAACAACCCATCGTGCACGAGCAGGCCTGCGGCGCCACGCCGATCAACGGTTTGCTGCTGGCCGCCGGCCGCCATCATCTGGTGCCGCACCTGCTGGATTTGCGGAACTCTGGCGACACAGCCGGGTCGCATGACGGTGTAGTTGGCTATGCCGCGATAGCGTTTACCGCGGCGTGAGCCAAGCTAGCAAGGAGACTGAAATATGACCACAGAACAAGGCCGCATCCTGCTGCCGATCGCACGCGCCGCCATCGCACGCGCCCTCAACCTGCAGCTACAGGCTGATGAAAGCGCGGCCTGGCTGAAGGAGCCGGGTGCCTGCTTTGTCACCCTCACGCAGGCAGACGAGCTGCGCGGCTGCATCGGCAGCCTGCAGCCACAGCGCCCGCTGCTGGAAGACGTGAAAGGCAATGCGGTGGCCGCGGCCCTGCACGACCCGCGTTTCATGCCGCTCTCCCGCAGCGAATTCGACATCACCGAGATCGAGATCTCGCTGCTGTCGCCCACCCAGGCGATGAGCTTCCGCGACGAAATCGACGCACTCACCCAGCTGCGCCCGCAGCTGGATGGCGTGGTGCTGCAATACCACGGCTATCGCAGCACCTTCCTGCCGCAGGTGTGGGAGCAGCTGCCGCACCCGCAGCAATTCATGGCGCAATTGAAGCGCAAGGCAGGCCTGCCCGGGGATTTCTGGCATGAGGAGATCCAGCTGTTGCGTTACGGCGTGACCAAGCTGCGCGAAGCTGACCTGCTGGAATACGCGAAATGAGAGAAGAATTCGACATCAGTCAGCGCCATCCGGCGCGATACTGGCACCGCCTCGACGACGGCCGCATCCAGTGCGACCTGTGCCCGCGCGACTGCAAGCTGCACGACGGCCAGCGCGGCGCCTGCTTCGTGCGCGCGCGCGCCGGCGAGCAGATGATCCTCACCACCTATGGCCGCAGCTCCGGCTTCTGCGTGGATCCGATCGAGAAGAAGCCGCTCAACCATTTCTACCCCGGCTCCAGCGTGCTGTCGTTCGGCACCGCAGGCTGCAACCTGGCGTGCAAGTTCTGCCAGAACTGGGACATCTCCAAGTCGCAGGATTTCGACCGCCTGGCCGACCAGGCCAGCCCGGAAGCCATCGCAAAATCTGCCGGCCGGCTCGGCTGCAAGAGCGTGGCCTTCACCTACAACGACCCGGTGATCTTCGCCGAATACGCCATGGACGTGGCCGATGCCTGCCATGCGCTGGGCATCAAGACCGTGGCGGTGACCGCGGGCTACATGCACGAGCAGGCGCGGCGCGAGTTCTACGCCAAGATGGATGCGGCCAACGTGGACCTGAAGGGCTTCACTGAGGACTTCTACGTCAAGCTCACCGGCGGCCACCTGCAGCCCGTGCTAGACACGCTGAAATACATCCGGCACGACACCAATACCTGGCTGGAAATCACCACCCTGCTGATTCCCGGCAAGAACGACAGCGACGAGGAAGTTTCGCGCCTGAGCGAATGGGTCGCGCGCGAGCTGGGCGACGACGTACCGCTGCACTTCTCCGCCTTCCATCCCGATTACAGGATGACCGACATCCCGTCCACGCCCGGCTCCACGCTGAGCCGCGCGCGCAAGCTGGCGCTGGCAGCCGGGCTGAAGCATGTGTACACCGGCAACGTGCATGACGTGGAAGGCGGCACCACCTTCTGCAGTCAATGCCACAGCGAGCTGATCGTGCGTGACTGGTACGACATCCTGGAGTATCACCTGCAGGACAACGGCCACTGCCCGCACTGCAACGCGCCGCTGGCCGGGCGTTTCAGCAAGTTCAACGAGTCCTTCGGACGCCAGCGCATCCCGGTCACCATCCAGCACAGATAGAGGAGCGAGCCATGATCTTCCAATTCCGTTCTTCTTTCTCAAGATTGCTTTGGCTATTTGAGGATTTTTGTATTTCCATACAAATTGTGAAATTATTTGTTCTAGCTCTGTGAAAAATACCGTTGGTAGCTTAATAGGGATTGCATTGAATCTATAGATTGCTTTGGGTACTATACTCATTTTCACTGTATTGATTCTTCCAATCCATGAACATGGTATATTTCTCCATCTATTAGTGTCCTCTTTGATTTCTTTTACCAGTGTTTTATAGTTTTCTATATTTAGGTCTTTAGTTTCTTTAGGTAGATATATTCCTAAGTATTTTATTCCTTTCGTTGCAATGGTGAATGGAATTGTTTCCTTAATTTCTCTTTCTATTTTCTCATTATTAGTGTATAGGAATGCAAGGGATTTCTGTGTGTTGATTTCATATCCTGCAACTTTACTATAATCATTGATTAGTTCTAGTAATTTTCTGGTGGAGTCTT
>DATDDN010000142.1:0-8363 GCA_036523795.1 Gallionellaceae bacterium
CGTGGTACGCGCCATGGCAGGCTTCCGCGGCACCCAGGCGCGCGTGCCGCTGGCGGAAGGGTTCGAGGTGATGCGTGTGCTCGAAAAAGTGCCGAAATCATGAGGCGCTGGCTCCTCTGCGCGGCACTCGCAGCGGTTGCCCCCATGAGTGCATTGAGTGCCGACATTAGCGTGCCACGCCTGAGCGGCACGGTCACCCTGGACGGGCGCCTGACGGAGCCGATGTGGCGCGCGGCGGCGCGCCTGCCATACACGGAGTTCAAGCGCTGGGTGGCCGATACCTACGACAGGGACCCGACATCCTTTCATCTGCGCTTCTTTCACGACGGCGTCATGCTCTACGTCGCACTGGTGTCCTATGATCGTTACGTCGAATCCGACGCCGTGCCGGTCAATTCGGATGGCCTCTACTCGTTTTCGGTCGCGACTCCCTCCGGCAAGCTGAAACATTATCGTCTGCGCTGGTCGGCCAACCCGCCGGTGGCGGCTGACGAGATGTACGACTCGGGGGAGTGGGGCGCACGCCTGCGCGGCCCCTACGAGGATCCGAACCGGGCAGGTGGAGGTTACGTATTCGAATTTGCGATCCGGCTCTCGGCCATCGGCTGGAAGCCGGGTGACACCATCCCGCTCAACATCATCGTGAATGACCACGACGGCAAGCCCAGGATGCCGTACCGCGCGCCGGGGGCGGAATTCGCGCGCTTTGCCTGGGGTAGCTTCGACAACACCAACCGCGCCGGCTATCGCTCTCTCAAGCTCGCACCCTAAGGTGAGGCACTCGACGTATCACTCTCCGAGTTGGCGTTGCGCACTGCATCGGCGATGGCTTTCCAGTGTTGCGTTGTCATCTTTTCCGCCGGCGTGATCCACACCTTGGTTGCGCCGCCCTCGCGCGCGGAACGCAGCGCGCGTGCCAGCTTCTCGCCCGAAAGTGTGCCGGAGCGATCCCACAGCCCGATCGACAGGTAGAACTTGTCGGTGCCGAACTCATCATCAAAGTAGGCCGCCACGCGCGCGCTGCGCTCGGGCGGCTGGCCTTCGAGCGCAAAGTAATCCCATACCACGAATTCGTCGACAACCGGGGCGAGCAAGTGATAGTCCTGGCCATTTTCACGCGAATCCTGCAGCACATCGCCGTTGCTCACTTTTACGTCGAGCGCAAACTTCTTGCCATGGTCGTGCACGGCACTGCGCAGGCGCGCGGCGATGCTCGCCACCTGGCGCGAGCGCCACGCTCCGATGCTGGGGTCGCGGTAGTCGATCGCCCCCTTCTTGGTCCGTGGCCAGTCGCTGCGGCCGGTGGCCTTCCTGTACGACAGCAGGCAGCGATCGTCATAGCAGTGCTTGTCGTAGAACAGCTCGGTGACCGCCACGGTGTCAGCCTTGGTGCTGGCTGCCAGCGCCTCGGCGGCGTGCACCAGGTGATCGCCGGCCGCACCCTCGGCCAGTTCGGTCGAACAGATGATCATCTTGCTGCGCTTGCCGTCGATGTCGCGTGCCGCGGCGGCCGGGTAACGCTCCAGATAGCGTTCGCCGAAGACGTCAAGGATCGCGGTGGTGCGGTAACCACGCTGGCGCAGTACGCCGATGGTGTGTTCCAGCATGTCGTCGTTGGCGGAAAGCTGCACCGGGCTCCACCACGCTTCGTTGCCCGGCCAGCGAAAGTAAGTCCAGTCGGCGCGCCCGGCGGACACCGCCACGCGGTTTATGTAGCGCGCCTCGGGTGCGGCAAGCAGGCTCTCATAGGCATCGCGCCAGTTCGGCCATGCGTCGAAATGGATGGCAACGGCAGTGGTGCCGCTCTGCTCCACGACAGTGGTGGCGGCCGCAGCATCCTCTGCGCCGTGCGCTGCGGGAGCCCACCACAGATAGTAGAGGCCGAGCGCGATTCCCGCGATTGCCAGCAGCACAGTGACATAGGCCGGGCGGTGCTTGCGCCTGTCGCCAACGCCTGCGCGCATGTCACGTCGTTCGAGTTTGTTCCAAGCCTCTTCGCGCACGCGAATCTCTGCCCAGATCGAGTACAGCACGATTGCGTTGTAGAAATGAGAGAAGAACAGCAGCAATGCAGCATAGGGCAGATACAGCAGGTCGCGCGGAGTCTTGTCCAGCAGGATGGCGACCACCGCGGCTGCAACCAGGAAGCCGAGGCCGAAGTAGGCGATCCACTCCAGGCCGTGGAGGTGGAACTTCCCATGCCACAGGGCAAACGGCAGCAGCAGCAGTGCGGCTGCCTGCGCCACCGGGACCATGATCATGTTGATGAAATTGAAGGCGAGGAACGGCCCGAACAGGCCGTAACGCGGATTTCCGACCAGATCACGGTGCATGCGCAATATCTTGATGTAACTGCGCAGCCAGCGCACGCGCTGCTTCCACAGGGCGGTGAGCGTGCTGGGGCATTCCGCCAGCACGCGCGTGGACGCGCCATACACCACGCGCACGCCGTGGCGCTTCAGCCGCAGTGTCACCTCGAGGTCTTCTCCCCACACCTCGCGGAAGCCGCCGATCCGTCGCAGCGTCTCGGTGCGCACCAGCCCCAGGTTGCCGGAGATGATCTGCAGCACACCGATGCGGGACAGCGCACGGCGCACGAAACCGGTGCCGATATGTGAGGTGATGAGCAGCATCTTCTGCAGTGGCCCCCTTGGCTGGAGTACGGTGTCGTTGCCGCTCACGGCGCCGACACCGGGGTCGACAAAATAGGTCACGCCGTTGCGGATGGTGTCAGCCTCGAACATCGAATCTGCATCGGTGAACAGCACGATCTCTCCGCGCGCACTGTCGAGCCCGAGATTGAGCGCCGACGCCTTGCCGCCGTTTTCCTTCCTGATGTAGTGCAGGCGCGGGTCGCTGCGCAAGGCGCTCAACTCGTCCTCGGTGCGGTCGGTCGAGCCGTCATTGACGACAATGACTTCAAAGTCCGGGTAATCCGACGCGAGCATTGATTGCAGGCTGATGGCAATCGTCTTCTCTTCGTTGTAGGCGGGAACAATCACGCTTACCGACGGCGTGTAATGCTGCGCCTGTGCAAGCCTGAACAGACGTTTTTCCCAGCGCGGATAGCTGAGGGCCAGCGGATAATACGCGAGAGAGATCAGGCCGAAATAGAAACAGACGGCGCCAAAGAAGAAAAAGGCAAAAAGGGCGCTGTCAACGATCATCCTCGATGGCCTTGTTGCACCATGTCCACCAGCACGTCAAACAGCGCCGGCGCCTTGAGCGCGTGCGCACCGATGCGCGCATTGATCTCAAGCAGGCGCGGCGCGCCGTCTTGCCCGCGACGAATGTCCATGTCGAGCGGCCCGGTGAGCGAGAGGGCACGTGCTGCACTCTTGGCGAGCGCAGCCACATCCGGCACCTCGACGGCCTTCACCTCGACAGCATTGCCGACACGGCCGTCCTTGAGCGCTGTTTTCTCAAATACCTGGCACATGATGATGTCCTCGCTGGCATCCGGGTGGCGTACGCACAGCACATCATACTCTGTGCCACTCATGAATTCCTGCCAGATCGGCTCCGCCACGGCGGGCGCGATGCCAGGTCCGTCATGCACGACCACGCCGCGCCCGCCGCGCCCGGAGCGCGGCCGCGACACAGCCGGAAAGCCGAGCGCGCGCACCGACGGCGAACCAGCGCTGCCCACGGCGCTCGCCGGCACGGCCACGCCGCGTGCATGCAAGGCCCGCGCAGTCTCCCACTTGTCGTGGCAGATGCTCACCGCTGACGGATCCGAGATGAACACCGCCACGCCTTGCGCGCGCAAATGGGCAGCCAGCTCGGCCACGCTCACCAGCTCCTCGGCCACCGTGGGGAACAGCCAGCCGATGCGGTGTTCGCGAATCAGATGGCGCAGCATCTCGGGGTAAGACGCATTGACTGACGCCGGCACCTGCGCAAACTGGTCTGCCTCATTCGGCACCATGTTCATGTCCACGCCCAGTACAAAAAAGCCGCGCTGCCTAAGCGCGGTTGTGGCGGCCTTGCCAGACGGGCCACCCACGCCGGTAACGAGCACACGTTGATAATCGGGCTGGAAGGAGGTCATCGTTGCTCTGTCGGGGCTCATGATCACGGCATTGGGATGGAGTTGGCAGCTTGGCCGGAGCTACAGAATAGGTCCCCCATTTTTCTAAATCAATGCGGGTAATTATGTAGTGGGCGGAGCAGCGCGACAGCCATGTGTGTGCATGATGGCAAGGCGTGAGTCTGTCGGATGAGGATTGAGTCAGTCACCGCTATGGCAGAAAATCGGCGGTAGCAGACGGTTTCAGGAGGGCGCTTGGATGTCCGCTTGGATCAGAAGCTGTCGTTGCGAGAGATGGGTGAAGTCTGCAGTGTCCAAGGCTCAGACATTAGCCTTGTCCATAAATGCGTCAATTTTCCGTGCGTAGCGGATTTCTGATATCCCCAAAAATATTTCAGTTTTGTACGCCAGAATAGACGCAAGGATCTATAGATTGCGTCCGCCCTTTCTGATAGTTATTATGCGGACAAAAAACATCTAACCATAGGAAGATAAATGAGAATATGCGTGTCGCATGCTGTTGTTGGGTTATCATTATGCGGACAGCGCTGTCCGCATAATGACTGTTAGAGTACTGCATGCCACGTCTTGACCATTACCCACCTGTACAGATTTCCCCCGAGCAGTTCGAGCTTGAGGTGAAGGCAGTCCTTGATGGCCTCGGTTTAGGGCTGGCCGAATATCAATCGCAGCATCGTGAAGTTGTTGGCGGCCCGGACGGAGATTACGAAATCGATGTCACTGTTCGCTTCAGCGCTCTTGGAGCGAACTTTCTTGTTCTCGTCGAGTGCAAGCGCCACAAGAATCCTGTGAAACGCGAGGTGATCCAAAGCCTTTACGCAAAGCTCTTGTCACTCGGTGCTCAGAAGGGCGTCGTGTTTTCGACTTCCGGCTTTCAATCCGGCGCTTTGGAGTTTGCGGAAGCTCATGGCATCGCAACTGTTCAGCTTACGGAGGGCCGTACTAGTTGGTTCACCAAGTCTCTCGATGGTCCGACTGAGCCTCCACCGTGGGCCAACATCGACCCAATTATTGGGTGGCTCATCCATGGCACCTCGCATTCCATCGTGTCACGCCAACATCCGGAGTATCTGCGTAGTGCTCTCACAAATGAAGCCGCAGTGCTCTAACCCTGCAGCCGAGCGGACCTGCGCGAAAAACCGCGCAGGCCGCTCACTTCCACGTTGGGCCTCGTGAAGCGCACATTGCGAATCGCGCTGCTTTTCTCCGTGCTTTTCATCATCTCCGATGAAGCTTGGTCCAGGCTCGTAACCTTGCTTCACAAGACCTACACCGCAAGCCTTACCGATAACGCTTGGCAATTTTCCTCGTTCGAGTTGGCCTACCTTCTTGTTACTGGCATTGTGTTTCTCGTTTCGGGTGCAATCGTCACTTGCTTCATTTCTCAGCGGCTCTCGGCATTGCTACTTTCCTGCGGGCTTGGGGTTGCCGTTCCCGCGTCCCGTCTATTTTTCGAGCAGCCCCGTCCATGGTTCTATCAAGACCATGGTGTTACTTGGCTGCTCCTCACCGTTTCCTGGGCCAATTGGTGGTTGCCTCCTCTTGCCGCCTGTATTGGCGCAATCGCCACATACAAGCTTTGGACCAAGTGTCCCAAGTCATGAGCATGCGGCCCCACCAATCATTCCACCGGATCTTGCGCATAAAGCCGCGCAGCCCGGTTAGCTCCACGTTGAATGGCCGGTTTCAAGCGCAAATCGGACGTCTTACAGCACTGCCTGCAACGTCTCCTTTGGCCGACCAACCGACAGATGCATCATCAATTTATATAGTTGTCGAGCGTGACAGACCTTGTTCGTCGTTATCGGGCAGAGAGTCTCAATATCGGGATAGGCCGGGAGTGGCGGGCGCTTTGGATGGCGGCTACTTCTGGCAAGTCGGGCAATAGAAGGTCGAGCGTTGCCCCTGCACGATTTGCCTGATGGCGGTGCCGCAGCGCCGGCAAGGCTCACCCGTGCGGCCATACACCATGTAACTCTGCTGGAAGTAGCCGGGCTTGCCGTTGCTGTCGACGAAGTCGCGCAGGGTGCTGCCGCCTTGCGTGATGGAGGCGCTCAATGTGTCGCGTACGGCCTGCACCAGTCGCGCGCAGCGCGGCAGGCTGAGCTTGCCGGCGGGCAGCTGCGGGCGGATGCCGCTGCGGAACAGCGCCTCGTTGGCGTAGATGTTGCCCACGCCAACGACCACATGGCTGTCCATGAGCACGAGCTTGATCGCCGCGCTACGCTTGCGCGTGGCGCGATACAGGTAGTCTGCGTCAAATTCATCCAGCAGGGGCTCGGGTCCCAGTTCGGCAAGCAGGGGATGTTGCGCCACGTCGCCTTCATGCCACAGCACTGCACCAAAGCGGCGCGGGTCGCGCAGGCGCATCAGCATGCCGTTGCCCAGCACCAGGTCGAAGTGGTCGTGCTTCTCCGGCGGGGTGTTTGCAGGTAGCACGCGCAGGCTGCCGGACATGCCCAGATGCAGGATCAGCGTGCCGCTGTCGCATTGCAGCAGCAGGTATTTGGCGCGGCGTTTCAGCGCGTGGATAGTTTGGCCCTGCAGCAGGCCGGGCAGCTGCGACGGCACCGGCCAGCGCAGCTGTGCGTTGCGCACGACCACTTGTTTGATGCGCTGTCCGGTGAGGTGCGGGGCCAGGCCGCGCAGGGTGGTTTCGACTTCAGGAAGTTCGGGCATGATTGAAAGCCAAAAGCTGTCCGCAGATTGCGCAGATTAGACGGATTCTGAATTCGACTAATCTGCAGAAAAAAATGGGTTTAACTTCTGTGTCGCCACCACTGCGCCCCGCCCACCACCAGCAACAGCAGCGGCAGCACGATGAGGAAGCCGACGATGATCGCGGTAATCTGGTTCTTGCTCAGAGTGATCGCGCTGTCGCGGGTGGCGCGCGGTTGGGTGGCGATCAGGTTCTCTTCATGGGTGAGCCAGTTCACCATGTTGACGCCGAGGTCGAGGTTGCCACCGTTGCCGGCGTAGGCGTTGGCAAGGAAGGAGCCGCTGCCCACCACCACGATGCGCTGTTCGCGATCCGTCACATTGCGTTGCAGCGCCATGGCCAGGCTGACCGGGCCGGGCATGTCGCGGTTCTTGTCGAACTGCGCCTTCCTGGGCGGCTGCACCGGGTTGCGGCTGACCCAGCCGTGTGCGGCGCCTTCAACCAGCGTGCTGCGCTGCCAGCCCGCGCCATCGCCCGCTTCGGTGCTGTCGGCACGGCCCAGTGCACGCGCATAGGGGAAGGCGGTGATCAGGTTGAAGTTGTAGGTGACCGGGTGCGGCGGGTAGCTGGCGCCCAGCGTCCAGTTGGCCGGGGCGTTCATCTTCTGTGCATCGGGGTCGACCACGATGCCGGGAGTGAGCTGCAGACTCAGCCTGTCGGCCAGTGCATCCAGCCCATGCAGCGGTGCAGGATCAAGCAGCCACAGCAGGTTGCCGCCGTTGTCCACATAGTGCAGCAGCTTGTCCACCTCGCCCGGCAGCAGGTTGATCTGCGGCTGGGTGATCACCAGCATGCTGGCGTTGCTCGGCACCTCGGGCGCCAGGGCCAGGTTCAGGCTGGCGACGCGAAAGCCGTTCTGCTGCAGCTTCTTGCCAAAGGTGCCGAGATCGTCATTGGCGATGCCGTCCAGCTTGCGCTCGCCGTGGCCGTCCACATACATGATCAGCTGGTTCTTGTTGTGCGCGAGGCGCAGCAGCGCGCTGGTGAGCGCCTGCTCGTTCAGCACCGTGAGGTGCTCGCTGCGCCCGCCAAAGCTCACCACCATCTCGCCGTTGGCGCGCACTTCAGCCTTGCGCATGGCCTCCGGTTCCTTCACCGGGTCGACGAAGGTGAGGCTGATGTCCCGCTTGTAGCGCTGGTACAGCGCGATGAAATCGCGGATCTGACGGCGCATGTCGCCCAGCTCGGCGTCCTGGCCGGTGATGTACACGGTGATGTCGATGTTGCCTTGCATCTGCTGCAGCGTGTTCACGCTGCTGTCCTGCAGGCTGTTGCTGCCGCTCTGGGTGAGATCGGCATGCAGCGGGAAGCGCGCGGTTAACTGGTACAGCAGCACGGCCGCGATCAGCAGCGCCAGGGCATAGGCGAGGTTTTTCAGGTGCAGGCGGTAGGAGAGGTGAAGTTTTTTCATTGGCCGTAGATGCGGTTGTTATGAACGCGACGGATTGCCAACATCAGGAAGAAGGCGGTGAACAGCATGAAGTAGACGACGTCCGCGCTGCGCAGCAGGCCTTCATTCAAGGCACGGAAATGCGGGCCGGGGAGGGCGTTGCGCCAGGCCATGTCGCTATCGGCGGCGGCCAGGTCCACCAG
>DATDDN010000143.1:0-3176 GCA_036523795.1 Gallionellaceae bacterium
TCTCCAAGCGTTAATTCGCTGGAAGTGCCGAAAAAACCGCCTTTGGGCGGTTTTTTCATTTATTATTCGCATCCTCAATTCAAGGAGCTGCTCGTGATCAAAGTTGGCATCGTTGGAGGAACTGGTTACACCGGAGTGGAGCTGTTGCGCTTGCTGGCCCTGCATCCGCAAGTCGAGCTCAAGGTGATTACCTCGCGCGCCGATGCCGGCACGCCGGTCAGCCAGATGTTCCCCAGCCTGCGCGGCTATGTGAGCCTGAGCTTCTCCCACCCCGATTCCGCAGGGCTGGAGCAGTGCGACGTGGTGTTTTTTGCCACCCCCAACGGCATTGCCATGCAGCAGACGCGCGCCTTGCTGGATGCCGGCGTCAAGGTGATCGACCTGGCGGCGGATTTCCGCATCCAGGACATCGCCGTCTGGGAAAAATGGTACGGCATGACGCACGCCTGCCCGGATCTGGTGGCAGAGGCGGTATACGGCCTGCCCGAGGTTAATCGCGACAAGATCCGTAGCGCACGCCTGGTGGCCAACCCGGGTTGCTACCCGACCGCCGTGCAGTTGGCGCTGATACCCTTGATGGAAGCCGGTCTGGTGGAAACAGCAGGCCTGGTCGCCGACTGCAAGTCGGGGGTGTCGGGCGCCGGGCGCAAGGCGGAGATCGGCTTTCTCTATACGGAAGACACGGACAGCTTCAAGGCTTACGGCGTGGCCGGGCATCGCCACTTGCCGGAAATTCGCCAGGGATTGGCGCGCGCTGCGGGGCATGAAGTCGGGCTGACTTTTGTGCCGCACCTGACGCCGATGATCCGCGGCATCCATGCCACCCTGTATGCGCGCATCAAGCGTGATGCGGACTGGCAGGCGCTGTTCGAGCAGCGTTATGCGAATGAGCCATTCGTGGATGTGCTGCCGCCAGGTAGCCACCCGGAGACCCGTTCGGTGCGTGGTTCCAACACGTGCCGCATCGCCGTGCACAAGCCGCAGGGGGGTGACACGCTGGTGCTGTTGTCGGTGATCGACAACCTGGTGAAGGGGGCGGCCGGGCAGGCGATCCAGAACATGAACATCATGTTCGGCCTGCCGGAAGCTACCGCTCTGCATGTTGTTCCCTTGATGCCCTGAGCCCATGCGGCGCTTGAAACGTAAATTCAGCATTTCGGCACCGAAGCTGTCGGTCCGCCCGCATGTGCCCTGGTACATACGCTGGGCGATTGCCGTCCCGCTCATGCTGGCCGTGGCAGGCCTGGTGTGGTGGGCTTATGGCTCGGGCCTGGAGCTGGCAGGCTTTCACCGCGGACAGGCGGCGCAGGAGCTGGAGCAGCTGCGCGACCAGGTGGCCTCATTGCAGGCTGAAAATGCCACGCTGAGCAATCAGGCGGCTGCGTTTGAACGCCAGGCCCAGATCGAACATGCGGCCAACGTGGAGACGGCCAATCAGCTGAAGGCGCTCAACGACGAGATTGCACGCCTGAAGGAAAATCTCACCTTCTTCCAGAACCTGCCGCTGACGAGTGGCGAGCACGAAGGCGAATTGTCCATACTGCGTCTGAAGATTGAGCGCGATGCGTTGCCGGGTGAGTACCGTTGCCGCATGATCCTAGTGCAAAGCGTCAAGCAACGCGGCAAGGAGTTTGCCGGAAGCATGCAGCTGGTAATTAACGCCGATCAGGACGGCAAGAAAACCGCTATCCTGCTGCCCAAGGAAAACGACGCGGGCGAGGTGGCTGCATATCGCCTGAATTTCAAGTATTATCAAGTAATTGACCGTGCTTTCAAACTGCCGCCCGAGATTCAGATCGACAGCGTGCAGGTGCGCGTATTTGAGCGCGGAGAGCGCGAACCGAAAGTGACGCAGAGCGTCAATATGCCTTAGGAGGATGTATGTTTGGTTCAGGACACAGCAAACCGCAGAATCGCATCGATTCACTGATTGGCGTGGGTACCCGCGTCGAGGGGAACGTCCATTTCACCGGCGGCCTGCGCATCGATGGCGAAGTGGACGGCAACGTGCTGGCGGCTCCGGGCAAGCCCAGCACGCTCGTGCTGAGCGAGCATGCCCGGGTCAATGGTGAGGTCAACGTGACGCACCTTGTGGTGAACGGGCAGATTACCGGGCCGGTGCAAGTGGCAGAGTATCTGGAACTGCAAAGCAAGGCGCGTGTCACAGGCGATGTGCACTACAAGACACTTGAGATCCAGCTGGGGGCAATCGTCGAAGGCAGGCTGATTCATCTGGCGGAAGCGACCGAGAAGGTGGTAGCATTCAAACTTAGTAGCGCCGAATCAACGAGCTAAACCCTTTTGCCTGCGTTGTTTTACAAACAAGACGATAATTTTTAGGAGTGAATGATGAATGCTGTAAGCGATATGCAAGATCCGTTGCTGTTTACCGATAGCGCTGCCAACAAGGTGCGCGCGCTGATCGACGAGGAAGGCAACCCCGAACTGAAACTGCGCGTATTCGTGACCGGCGGCGGCTGCTCCGGCTTCCAGTACGGTTTTACCTTCGATGAAGTGGTCAACGATGACGACACCGTGATGAACAAGAACGGCGTGCAGTTGCTGGTTGATCCGATGAGCTTCCAGTATCTGGTTGGTGCCGAGATCGACTACCAGGAAGGCCTGGAAGGCGCACAGTTCGTGATCAAGAATCCGAACGCGACAACAACCTGTGGTTGCGGTTCTTCCTTCTCGGCCTGATCACACAGGTAGCGGAAGGAACCAAAAAGAGAGAGGGCTTTGCCCTCTCTTTTTTTTCGTCCGCAGGGGCTGATTCATCAGGTACTTGGGAACTTATGAGGTCATCGCGCAATGAATTGCGCTCCTACGCGGTGGACTCTGGAGCACGATCACGCGAAGAGGTTCTTTACTCTTTGGGTGTCGGGCGAACGTTCAGGCTGGATAAATCGCGCCCAGGACGCACGGATGGCGTGCGCCGGTGACTTCGGGCAGATTGGCGGGGCGCCCGTGCAGGGTCTGCTGGGCCAGCCAGGCGAAAGCGATTGCCTCCAGCCAATCGGCTCCGATGCCGAGCTCGTCGGTCTGGCCGAGGCGGCATTGCGGCAATGCTTGTGCAAGCACGGCCACCAGTGCGCGATTGTGCGCGCCGCCTCCGCATAGGTAGATCTCCTGCGCACCGGCGCAAAACTCCACGATGGCGCTGCTGATGGCCAGTG
>DATDDN010000144.1:0-11719 GCA_036523795.1 Gallionellaceae bacterium
TCGGTTTTATTTCGACGATCAAGACAAGCTAACCGCAATTCAAGTGTGGCGCAACTATTCCGGGGTTGAGACGCAATTGATTGAAGAGAAAAAATTCTAAATGGCTGCTTACGCGAAGCCGTGATGTCAGCTCTGGGCACAGAGCAGCCTCTCCCTTCCGCCAATTCATCACGCCAGCATCTTCAGATTTAACGCTGGTTTTACCTGTCTGATCGTATTCTCTCCTGCAATGATCGAGCTCCTGAAAAAATCAGGCAATGCGCTGGCATGGACGACCCTGGGTTTGCAGGGCTGCGTTGCGTTGGTGCAGCAGGTTGTTGCGCGCAATGCCCCCGCCCTGTGGTGCACACCCGTCAACTCCGGCGGCAGGGAATTGCTGTGCGGCATCGGCAATGCCAGCCCGTGGTATCTCGCCGGCCTCGGCATCATGGTTCTGATCACCGGCTTCGCCTTCATCTGCGCCAGTGGCGCAGTGTTTCTGGGTGGGGTAAAACGACATGGCTGGGTGGGCTATGCCCTCTCGGCGCTGGTCATGTTCGGTGTGATCATCGCCGTCGTGGTGATGTCGGGCGAGCTGAACGAGCTGTAATGCTCACCGTAGCCTGCGCCATGGCAGCAACAATTCGATCTACACCTTGCCGACCACGCCCATCCAGAAGATGGTGAACAGGCCTACCAGCCCGACAATGGCAAGAACCGCCGCAGCCACCAGCAAGGCAGTTCTTTGACCGGATTGGGGTCTGGCGGGAAGGGGGACTTCCAGAGGAACTCTCTCCTTCTTCCGTCGCTCAACGCCTGGGTATTGAGGCTGGTTTTTCATGTGGTCACCCTGCTCATCTGGGAGTTGAAGCCCAAATATTAATGCTTGCAGGCAGGCACGTCACCACTTGCCACTACAAACGCACATCCGCTCATAGCCGCTCATAGCCGCCCCTGCCACACGGCACGAGCGGTGACGCTCATTCGTGCCGCAGGCGCTTGGTCCAGCGCGCCATCCACTGCACCACATCATCCACGTAGGTAAACACCACCGGGATCACCAGCAGGCTGAGGAAGGTGGAGGTGATGAGGCCGCCGATCACCACGATGGACATGGGCGAACGGAAGCTGCCGTCGCCCATGCCGAGGTCCAGCGCCACCGGCAGCATGCCGGCACCCATGGCCAAGGTGGTCATCACGATGGGGCGGGCGCGCTTGCGGCAGGCGTCGAGCAAAGCCTCGGCGCGATTCATGCCGCGCTCGCGCCGCGACATGATGGCGTACTCCACCAGCAGGATGGAGTTCTTGGTGGCGATGCCCATCAGCATGATCAGGCCGATCATCGACGGCATGGAGATGGCGGTGCGGGTGATGAACAGTGCGAGGAAGGCGCCGGGGATGGACAGCACCAGCGCCATCAGGATGGTGGCCGGCTGCATGAAGTCCTTGAACAGCAGCACCAGCACGATGAAGATGCACAGCACGCCGATGAACATGGCCAGGCCGAAGCTGGCGAACAGCTCCTTCATGGCCTCGGCATCGCCAATGGGCGCCATCTCGATGCCCTTGGGCAGATTCCTGATCGACGGCAAGGCAGCCACCTCGGCCTGAACCTTGCCCATGGGCTGACCGGCCAGCTCGATATCGAAGGTGACGTTGCGCTGGCGGTCGTAGCGGTCGATCTGCGCCGGGCCGCTTTCCACGTTGATGCTGGCGACGTTGCCCAGCATCACCGGGCCACGGGTGCCGGGCACCACCAGGCGCGACAGCAGTTGCAGGTCTTGCTTGGCATCGTCGCGCAGCTTGACCACGATGGGGATCTGGCGGTCCGGCAGGTTGAGTTTGGCCAGTGACTGATCGTAATCGCCGATGGTGGCGACACGCATGGTGTCGGCGATGGCACCGGAGGTGACGCCGAGGTCGGCCGCGCGCCCGAAATCAGGCCGCACCACCACTTCCGGGCGCAGCACGCTGGAATTGGAAATCACGTTGCCGATGCCGGGCAGGGTGCGCAGTTCCTGCCCCACCTTGAGCGCATATTCGTTGAGGAATGCGCCATTCTCGCTGGTCAGCACAAGCTGGTATTTGTCCGAGGAAGTGCCGCTGCCCACCTTGACGCGCACGCCCGGCACGGCCTGCATGGCATCGCGCAGCTGGTCCTCGATCTGCTGCTTCTTCAGCTTGCGCTGTTCGCGCGGCAGCAGCTGGATGGACAGGGTGGCCTTGGTGGCCTCGGGCGCGCCGGTTGGCTCGAAAATGTGGCCACCCGCCGTGCCCCCGCCGATGGCGGTGTACACCAGGGTCACGTTTGGATTCTGCATCACGATCTGGCGTGCCTGCTCGGCCAGGGCATAGGTCTGCTCGAAGGTGCTGCCGGGCGGCAGGGTGATCGCCACCTGGGTTTGCGACAGATTGTCCTTGGGCTGGAAGGCAGTGGGCAGGGTCTTGGCCAGGGCCAGCGAGCCGACAAAGAACACCGCCGTCAGGGCCAGTGTAGTCTTGCGATAGGTCAGGCACCACTGCGCCCATTTCAGGTAGATCTGGATCCAGGCGGGCGTGGGACTTTCGGCATGGGGGCGCAGCACATAGGCCGACATCATCGGCGTCAGCATGCGCGCCACCATCAGCGAGAACAGCACGGCGACCGCCGCCGTCCAGCCGAACTGCACGAAGAAGCGGCCGGGAATGCCACTCATGAAGGCAGTGGGCAGGAACACCGCCACCAGGGTGAAGGTGGTGGCAATCACCGCCATGCCGATCTCGTCCGCCGCCTCCATCGCCGCCTGATAGGGTTTCTTGCCCATCTCGATGTGGCGCATGATGTTTTCAATCTCGACGATGGCATCGTCCACCAGCACGCCGACCACCAGCGACAGCGCCAGCAGGGTGACCATGTTGATGCTGAAGCCGGACAGGTACATGACGCCAAAGGTGGGGATCACCGCCAGCGGCAGCGCGGTGGCGGCCACCACGGTGGCGCGCGTGTTGCGCAGGAAGAAGATCACCACCACCACCGCCAGCAGCGCGCCCTCGAAGATCATCTCCATCGAGCCCTGATAGGTCTCGTACACCTGGTCCACGGTATTGAATGCCTTGTTGATGGCAATCTCGGGGTGCGCTTCCTTCAGGCCGGCAAGCGCGCGGGTGACGCCCTGCCCCACTTCCACATCGCTGGCGCCGATCGAGCGCATGATTTCGAAACTGACCACCGGCTTGCCATCCAGCAGCGCGGCTGAGCGCCGCTCGGCAAAGCTGTCGCTTACCTCGGCCACCTGGTTGAGGCGCACGCGGCGCCCATCGCGCAGGCTGAGTTCGACCTGCCCCAGCTGCTCGGCACTCAGCACGGTGGCCACGGTGCGGATGGATTGCTCCATGCTGCCGAGATCGGTGCGTCCACCCGGCGCCTCCTGCTGAATCTGGCGCAGCTGGGCAGACACTTCCGATGCGGTAAGGTTGAGCGCCAGCAGCCGCGCGGGATCCAGCTCCACGCGCACCTGCCGCGTCACGCCGCCGACACGGTTGACCGCCCCCACGCCTTTCACGCCCAGTAACAGGCGCGTCATGTTGTTGTCCACATACCAGGACAACTCTTCCTCGCTCATGCCGGGCGCAGCGATGGTGTAGGTGAGAATGGGCTTGCCGGACAGCTCGACCTTGTTTACCACCGGGTCCAGCATCTCGCGCGGCAGGTCGCCACGGATGCGCGACACGGCAGAGCGCACATCTTCCAGCGCCAGGCGCGAATCGCGCTCCAGACGAAACTCGGCAGAGACGATGGCGCTGCCATCCTTGACCTGGGTGTACAGATGCTTCAGGCCCTGCAGGCTGGCCAGCGCATTTTCGATCTTGCGCGCCACCTCCACTTCCATCTGTTCGGGGGCCGCACCCGGCAGGGTGGCGGTCACCGTGATCATGGGCAGATCGATGTCGGGGAACATCTGGATCTTCATGGCCTTGAAGGCCATCACGCCCACCAGGGTGAGCATGAGGAAGGCCAGGATCGCTGGAATTGGATTCTTGATGGACCAGGCAGAGACGTTCATTATTTGATCACCTGCACCACATCGCCATCGGTCAGGAATGCCCCTCCTGTTTCCACCACTGTCTCATTCGCCTTCACGCCCCGTTTGATTTCGAGGCGATCGCCATTGCGCTGGCCGGCTACGACCTTGCGCTCATGCACATGGTTGCCTTCGTCCACCACCAGCACATAGGTCTGCGCGCCGCGCTGCAGCACGGCACTCTGCGGCAGCGACTGCAAGGGACGTTTGCCGCCACTGACATCGAAGGTGCCGCGGGCAAATGCGCCCGCGATGATGCCGCTGCTGTCGGGCAGGGTCACCAGCGCGTAGCCGTAACGGGTCTGCATGTTCACCGAGGGCGAGATGGCGCGCACCCTGCCTTTCAGCACGCGCCCTTCGCCCACGCTGATTTCTGCGGCCATGCCCTTGCGGATCAGCATCAGCTCATCGGCGGTGAGGTCGGCGCGCCACTCCAGGCGGCCCTTGCGGATCAGGCGGAACAGCTCGACGCCAGGCTGGGTGGAGGAGCCGACGTTGGCGGCGGCAGCGGAAATGATGCCGGAATCAGGCGAGACGATGCGACCCTGCACGCCGGCAGCCGCTCCGTTCATATCCGTGTTTCGCGCCATGTAGTCCAGCGTCACCAGCACGTCGCCCTGCTTGACATGATCGCCCACGCTGACCAGCACCTCCGCAATGCGCAGGCCGGCCAGCGGCGTGCTGATGACGGCCTCCTGCCAGGGAGTGATGCTGCCGTTGGCCGCGATGGAACGCGACCACTTCTCCTCGCGCAGCGTGGTAGTGCGCACGGTCAGTGCCGGCCGGCTCGCCGATGGCGCCGACGGCTCCGCCCTCGCCTTGCCTGTGCCGGTCAGCCATGCAGCTCCGGCAGCGGCCAGCAGTCCCAGCACGGCAATCTTGAGCACCACGGGTTTGCGTTCGATGTTCTTGCTCATTGTTTTAATTCCTTGTACGTCCTGCAATTCACTCATGGATCACTTCTTCGCCCGTGCCGAGGCGTTACGGCGCTTGCGCTCTGCATCGACCAGCGCGACGCCATAGGCCACCAGTCTTTCCACCATCGCCTCGCGCGACTTCTGCCCGTCGACCAGGTGCGGGGCAAGATCGCTGATCGCCGCGCGCCCATGGAAATACACGGTCGCCATGCCGAGCAGCGCAAAGGTCAGCCGGTTCACCTCCGCATCCGGCTTCTTCAGGCCCAGTTCGCGGCACAGCAGGGTCTGCATCCGCTCATGATTGGGACGGAATGCCTCCACCATGGCGTTGCCCAGCACCCCGCTGGGCTCAGCCTCCTCGCGTGCATGCAGGCGCAGGAAATACTGCAGCATCGGATCTTCGCCAAACGAAGGAAAGAACCATTGATAGAACGTATGCAGCGCCGCTTCCAGCGTCACGCTGGCAATATCGATCTTGTTGAACTGGTTGCACTCATCGATAAACGGCAGGCGGAATACTTCGCGGTACAGCTGGGCCTTGTCACCGAAGTAGTAATGGATGGAAGCCAGGTTGGCCTTGGCGCGTTTGCTGATCTCGCGCGTGGTCGCGGCGTGGTAGCCCACCTCGGCGAACACCTCCATGGCGGACTGCAGCAGGCGCCAGCGCGTCTCTTCCTGGATGCTCGGCTGGTAACCGAACAGGCGTTGCGCCGTCTGCATCAACAGGCAACCGTTTGTTTGCTTGGCTTTGGCGGTCATATCCCTGCCCGGGTGTAATAGAGGCCAAAACAATAATTCAGTCACTTGATTAAGTCAATTGACTGAATTACTCTGGTTTCTTAACTGAGACGCGCTGGCTCAGGCTTTGACAGGGTAGCGACTCACCTAATCAAACGCTCAGCAGGCCAGTTGCATCGGCAAGGACTGCATTGACAGCGCGGCCTGATTCCAGGGGTGCACCGCGTCAGCTTGAATTTTTTGCGCAGCACCACCATCTAAGGTGGGTTAAACACTGAAAGGCCAAAAATGAGCGACTCCCTGCATATCGTGTGCCCGCATTGCGATGCGGTAAACCGCATTCCCGCCGACAAGCTGGGCAATCAGCCCAATTGCGGCAAGTGCAAGCAGCCACTGTTCAACGCGCATCCAGCCGAGCTGAATGCGAACAATTTCGAGCTGCACATCAGCCGCAACGACATCCCCGTGCTGGTGGACTTCTGGGCTCCCTGGTGCGGCCCCTGCCGCATGATGGCGCCGAACTTCATACAGGCCGCAGGCCGCCTGGAACCGGGCATGCGCCTGGCCAAGCTCAACACCGAGGAAGCGCAGGCGCTGGCTGCGCGCTACAACATCCGCAGCATTCCCACGCTGGCCCTGTTCAAGGGCGGTCGCGAAGTGGCGCGCCAGGCAGGTGCCATGGATGTGGGCGGCATCGTGGCGTGGGCGAAATCAAAAGCCTAGCACCGCAGCCGATGGATCGGTTACGATGAATTCGTCAGGACTTCTCTCATCAGGAATTGTCATGTCCCAACCCGATGCACCGGCAGCCATTCTCGCCACGGAAATTGCAGCACGAACAAAGCCTTCAAATTACCCCGAGCCGTTTGCAGCCCGCATGGCCGGCCGGGAAAAGCGTCAGCTGGGTGATTTCTTTGGCCTGACCAACTTCGGCGTCAACCTCACCCGCCTGAGCCCGGGTGCCGGCTCCGCGCTGCGCCATTCACACTCCAGGCAGGATGAATTCATCTACATCCTGCAAGGCCATCCCACGTTGCTCAGCGATGCCGGCGAAACCCAGCTGTCACCGGGAATGTGCGCCGGGTTCAAGGCGGGCACCGGCAATGCGCACCAGTTGCTCAATCGCACCGGGGAAGAAATCGTCTATCTTGAAATCGGCGACAGGACAGCCGGAGACTCCGTGGTCTATCCCGACGATGATCTGCAGGCAACGCTGATCAACGGCAACTGGCAATTCACCCACAAAGATGGCACGCCCTACTAACTCATTCTGCAGGCAGACACCATGAAGAGCTCACTGCAACCGGGCATCCGCTACCAGCACAAATTCCTGGTGCCCACTTCCAAGACCGTCCCCGCGCTCTACCCCGAGTCAGCCGAATTCCTCGCCATGCCGGAAGTGTTTGCCACCGGCTTCCTGGTCGGCCTCCTGGAGTGGGCCTGCATCAAGGCGGTCAACCCGCACCTGGACTGGCCGGAGGAGCAGACGGTGGGCACCCATATCGACGTGAGCCACGAGGCCGCCACCCCACCGGGGCTGGAAGTGACCGCCACGGTGGAACTGGTGGAAGTGGATGGCCGGCGGCTGGTCTTCACGGTGGAAGCGCATGACGGGGTGGACCTGATCTCGCGCGGACGGCATGAACGCTTCGTGATCAACAAGCCCCGCTTCGACGCCAGGGTTGGCGCCAAGAAGCAAACCGCATAGCACGCCCCTTTCCCAATCACGCCACAGGAACTCACATGAACAATCTGTTTTCTCCCATCCAGCTTGGCCCCTACAAGCTGCCCAACCGCACCGCGATGGCGCCGATGACGCGCAACCGCGCCGGCGCCGGCAACACGCCGCAAGCTCTCAACGCAACCTATTACGAACAGCGCGCCAGCGCCGGCCTGATCATCACCGAAGGCTCGCAGGTGTCGCCCGAAGGCCTCGGCTATCCCAACACGCCGGGCTGCTACAGCGCAGAACAGGTGGCCGGGTGGAGAAAGGTGACCGATGCGGTGCATGCCAGGGGCGGCCGCATTTTCCTGCAGCTGTGGCATGTGGGGCGCATCTCGCATCCCTCGCTGCAACCGAACGGCGGCAAGCCCCTCGCTCCTTCCGCGATCAGGCCGGCAGGCCAGGTTTACACCTTCGAAGGCATGCAGGATTACGTCACCCCGCATGCCCTGACCCTCTCCGAGATCAAAAATGTGATCGAACAGTTCCGCAGCGGGGCGAAGAATGCGCTGGAGGCCGGCTTTGACGGCGTGGAGATTCACGGTGCCAACGGCTACCTGCTCGACCAGTTCCTGCGCGACGGCAGCAACACCCGCGACGATGCCTATGGCGGCAGCCTGGCCGGCCGCACCCGCCTGATGCTGGAAGTGACCGAGGCTGTGTGCAGCGTGTGGGGCGGCAACCGCGTCGGCATCCGCCTGTCGCCGCTGAACCCATTCAACGACATGCGCGACACCAAACCGGAAGAGACTTTCAGCTTCGCCGTGCGCGAGCTGAACCGCTTCAACCTGGCCTACCTGCACATCACCGAGATGGGTGCGACTACACCGGGTGCGGCCGGACCGGCATTCGACCTGTTCAAACTGCGCAAGCTGTGGCAGGGCGTGTACATGACCAACAGCGGCTACGACCTGGAACGCGCCAATGCCGTGATCGGGCGCGGCGATGCCGACATGGTGTCGTTCGGCGTGCCTTTCCTCGCCAACCCGGACTTGCCGGCACGCCTGCAACAAGGTACCGCACTGAATACGCCGGACCAGAGCACGTTCTATGGTGGCGCCGAAAAAGGCTATACCGATTACCCTGCCCTGAATCGGTAAAGCCGTCTCAGGCAACGCTCTCGCTGAGCAGTTCGATCCAGTGCCGCACGCCGACACCAGCACCGCTGGCCAGGTGCATCTGGCAGCCGACATTGGCGGTAACGATGACATCTGGCCTGCCCTGTTGCAGGGCAGCCAGCTTGTTTTGCAGCAGTTGCTGCGACAACTCCGGCTGCAGCACGGAATAGGTGCCGGCCGAGCCGCAGCACAGGTGGCTGTCGGCGACGGAGGTAAGTTCAAACCCCAGCTTCACCAGCAATGCTTCGGTCTTGCCGCCCAGCTTCTGCCCATGCTGCAGGGTACAGGGACAATGGAAGGCGACCTTCACCTTGCCGGGCTGGATGCCCAGCTTGCCCAGATCTTCATTCGCCAGCACTTCAACGATGTCGCGCGTCAGCGCCGAGATGCGCTGCGCCTTGTCGGCATAGGCCGCATCGTCCTGCAGCAGTGCGCCATAGTCCTTCACCATCACGCCACAGCCGCTCGCCGTCGCAATGATGGCCTCTGCACCCTGCTCCACATGCGGCCACCAGGCGTCGATATTGCGCCGCATGAATTCCTGCGCTTCCGCCGGCGCGGCCAGATGCTGGCTGACCGCGCCACAGCAGCCGGCCTCGGCGGCGACGATCGCCTGGATGCCCAGCCTGTCGAGCAGGCCCACGGTGGCGGCATTGGTGCCGGGTGTGGCCACGCTTTGCGCGCAGCCTTCCACGATCAGCATCTTGCGCGCATGGCTGCCGGTCACGCGCGCGGGCGCCGCCGGCAGCGCGGGCAGCTTGAGTTGCAGCGCGGCCGGTAACAAGGGTTTGGCCAGATTGCCAAGTTTCACCAGTGCAGCAAAGCGCCTGGGATAAGGCACGATCTTCCTCAGCGCAAAGCGCTTGAGCTGCTGCAGCGGCGAGCGCGACACGCGCTGCTCCACCAGCTCGCGCCCGATGTCGATCAGCTTGCCGTATTGCACGCCGGAGGGACAGGTCGTCTCGCACGAGCGGCAGGTGAGGCAGCGGTCGAGGTGCGTCTGCGTCTTGCTGGTGACCGGCTCGCCTTCCAGCATCTGCTTGATCAGGTAGATGCGGCCGCGCGGGCTGTCCAGCTCGTCACCCAGCAATTGATAAGTGGGGCAGGTGGCGGTGCAGAAGCCGCAATGCACGCAGCTGCGCAGGATGCGGTCGGCAGCCTGGCCTTGCGGAGTGGCGATGATGTCGGCGGCTAGTTTGGTCTGCATTTCAATAAAGGCTCAACCATGTAGGTCGGATTGGCGCAGCGTAACCCGACTGATTCAATATTTTCCTATTCGTCGGGTTACGCTGCGCTAACCCGACCTGCGGCTCATAGGAATCGTGTGCCATGTAGGAGCCCGACTTGTCGGGCGATTTCAAGACATCGCGCAACAAGTTGCACTCCTACAAAAGCGGCGATCCTGTCGCCAATTATGCAGGCATCAAAGCTCAACCACGTAGGTCGGGTTAGCGTAGCGTAACCCGACATGATTCATTTCATATTCGTCGGGTTACGCTGCGCTAACCCGACCTGCGGCTAAATCTCCCGATACATCCTGCCCGGATTGAGGATGCCGTGCGGATCGAACGCCTGTTTCAAACGCTGGTGCAGTTTCAGGCGGCCGGCATCGAGCGGATGGAACACCGCCTCCGGCTTGTGCTGAGCGCGAAAGCAGGTGGCATGGCCGCCGTGCGCCGCCACCGCAGTACGGATCATTTCGGCCGGCGCCTCGCTGAACAGCCAGCGCTGCGCGCCATCCCACTCGTACAGCCACTTGCCCGGCAAATTGAGCGGCGGCGTGTTGGATGCCAGCGAGAGCCGCCACAACGGCAGCGAGGTCTTGAAGAACGCCAGCTGCTGCTCGCGCAGCTCCTGCCAGAACTGCGCATCGTGCTGCATCTCCTCGCCGCCGATCAGCGAACGGGCAGCCGTCACCGCCGCACTGGAGCCGGACAGCCGGATATGCAGGTTGAGCCCGTCAAACACGCTGGCGCTGATGGGCAAGGCCTGGCGACCCAGCGCATGCAGGCGGGCCAGCGCCTGCGTTGCATCCATCTCCTGCGACAGGGTCAGCTCCAGCTCCGGCCGCGGCAGCACCTTGAGCGACACCTCCAGCAGCACGCCCAGCGTGCCCAGCGCGCCGCACATCAGGCGCGACACGTCATAGCCGGCCACGTTTTTCATGACCTGGCCACCAAAGGTGAGCAGCTCGCCGTTGCCGTTGACCAACTTGCTGCCCAGCACGAAATCCCGCGCCGATCCGGCCGCGGCACGGCGCGGGCCGGAGAAGTTGCAGGCGACGGTGCCACCCAGGGTGGCGCGTGCGCCGAAATGCGGCGGCTCGAAGCCCAGCATCTGGCCCTGCCCCGCCAGGGTCTGTTCGATCAGCTGCAGCGGCGTGCCGGCACGTGCGGTGATGACCAGCTCGGTCGGCTCGTAACTGATGATGCCGCGGTGCTCGGCACCGTTCAGCACACCGCCAGCCACGTCGCGGCCATAGAAGGCCTTGCTGCCGCCGCCCTGAATGTGCAGCGCGCGCTGGCTGGCCGCCGCCTCGGCGACCTGCTCCTGCAAGCTGGTGGAAAGATCGTGATCCTGCATGTCAGAAGCGCTCCAGCTCGGGATGGGACAACTTCCCGTGGTGTACGTGCATGGCGCCGAATTCGGCACAGCGGTGCAGGGTGGGCACGGCCTTGCCCGGATTGAGCAGGCCCTTCTCGTCAAAGGCGTGCTTCACGGCGTGGAACTGCGTCAGCTCAGCCGGCTGGAACTGCACGCACATCTGGTTGATCTTCTCCATGCCCACCCCGTGCTCGCCGGTGATGGTGCCGCCCACTTCCACGCACAATTCCAGGATGCGCCCGCCGAACTCTTCGGTGCGCGCCAGCTCGCCCGGCTTATTGGCATCGTAAAGGATGAGCGGATGCAGGTTGCCGTCGCCGGCATGGAATACGTTGGCGCAGCGCAACCCGTACTGGGCGGACAGCTCCTCGATGCGCCGCAACACGCCGGCGAGCGTGCCGCGCGGGATCGAGCCGTCGATGCAGTAGTAGTCGGGAGAGATGCGTCCGACCGCGGGAAACGCGGCCTTGCGCCCCGACCAGAACAGCAGGCGCTGGCGCTCGTCCTTCGACACGCGGATCTCGCTCGCGCCGGCCTGCGCCAGCACGCGGCGGATCTCGGCCATGTCGGCGGCGACTT
>DATDDN010000145.1:0-8311 GCA_036523795.1 Gallionellaceae bacterium
CAACGGCGTGCTGATCCGCACCCGCGTCAACGAAATCCGCGAAATGAGCCGCGCAACGCAAGGCGTGACCCTGATCAATCTGGGCAAGGGCGAGACCCTGGCCGGCCTGAGCCGCATCGCCGAATCGGAAGAAGAGGGCGGTGAAGGCGAAGACGTGGCAGGCGACGCCGAGGAATAAGCAAACAGGAACGCAACAGATGACGATTTACAACTTCAGCGCCGGCCCCGCCGTATTGCCCCAATCCGTGCTGCAGCAGGCTCGTGAAGAGCTGCTGGACTGGCACGGCAGCGGCATGTCGGTGATGGAAATGTCGCATCGCGGCAAGGAATTCATGGGCATCGCCGCCCAGGCCGAAGCCGACCTGCGCGAGCTGATGCGCATTCCCGCCAACTACAAGGTGCTGTTCCTGCAGGGCGGCGCCAGCCTGCAATTCGCCATGGTGCCGCTCAACCTGCTGCACGGAAAAGAGTCTGCGGACTACGTGAACACCGGCATCTGGTCGAAGAAGGCCATCTCTGAGGCAAAGAAATACTGCACGGTCAACGAAGCGGCCAGCAGCGCCGACCAGGGTTTCACTTACGTGCCTGCCCAGTCCGCCTGGCAATGCAGTCCCGACGCGGCCTACGTGCATTACTGCCCCAATGAAACCATAGGTGGGGTGGAGTTCAACTGGATTCCTGACACGGGTTCAGTGCCGCTGGTGGCGGACATGTCCTCCAACATCCTGTCACGCGAATTCGACGTGTCGAAATTCGGCCTCATCTATGCCGGCGCGCAGAAGAACATCGGTCCGGCCGGGGTATGCCTGGTCATCGTGCGCGAAGACCTGCTCGGCCAGGCTTCCGTCGGCACGCCGACCATGCTGGATTACAAGACCCATGCCGACAACGATTCGATGTACAACACGCCGCCCACCTACGGCATGTACATGGCGGGGCTGGTATTCCAGTGGCTCAAGCGCAATGGCGGTGTGGCGGCGATGGAAAAGGTGAATGTCGCCAAGGCCAAGCTGCTGTACGACGTGATCGACGCCAGCAACGGCTTCTACCGCTGCCCGGTGGCCACGTCCGATCGTTCGCGCATGAATGTGCCGTTCAACACCCGCGATGCTGCCACCGATGCCGAGTTCCTCAAGCAGGCGGAAGCTCACGGCATGCTGCAGCTCAAGGGCCACAAGCTGGCCGGCGGCATGCGTGCCTCGATTTACAACGCCATGCCGCTGGCGGGCGTGAAAGTCCTGGCCGACTTCATGGGCGACTTTGCCCGCCGCAACGGTTGAGTCGTTCATGTCCGATGAACTGAAAAAATTCCGCGCGCAGATCGACGCCATCGACGACGAGCTGCTCAGGCTGTTCAACCAGCGCGCTGCGCTGGCGCAGCAGATCGGCCATGCCAAAAAGGGCGGCGTGGTGCTGCGCCCCGAGCGCGAGGCGCAGGTGCTGCAGCGCCTGGTGGCGGCCAATGCCGGCCCCTTGCCGGCGGACAGCGTGACTGGATTGTTCACCGAGATCATGTCGCATTGCCGCGCGCTGGAGGCGCCGCTCAGCGTGGCCTACCTCGGTCCGCAGGGCACCTTCAGCGAAGAGGCGGCGCTGCGCCGCTTCGGCAGCGCCATCAGCGGCCAGCCATGCGATTCGTTTGACGAAGTGTTTCGTGCGGTGGAAAGCGGCCGCGCCAGCTACGGTGTGGTGCCGGTGGAAAATTCCAGCGAGGGCGCGGTGGGTCACAACCTCGACCTGCTGCTGCAGACCTCGCTCAAGGTGTGCGGCGAGATCGACCTGCCGGTACACCAGTGCCTCTTGTCCAAGGCGCAGCTGGAGCAGATCCGCACGGTGTATTCGCACCCCCAGTCGCTGGGCCAGTGCCATGACTGGCTGAATGCGCACCTGCCCAAGGCGGCGCGCCACCCGGTATCCAGCAATGCCGAAGCCGCGCGCCTGGCGGCCGAGCACCCGCAGCATAGCGCCGCGATAGCCGGCAAGCTGGCGGGCGAGCGTTTTGCGGTGCCGGTGCTGGCCGAAAGCATCGAGGATGATCCGCGCAACACCACGCGCTTCCTGGTGCTGGGCAAGCAGGATGTGGCGCCGTCCGGGCGCGACAAGACCTCGCTGGTGATGTCTGCACCCAATCGTCCGGGTGCGGTGCACGACCTGCTGTCGCCGCTGGCGAAGCATGGTGTCAGCATGACCAAGCTGGAGTCGCGCCCGGCGCGCGCCGGTTTGTGGGAGTACGTATTCTTTCTGGACATCGAGGGGCACCTCGGTGACAAAAAAGTGGCAGCCGCCCTGGATGAACTCAAGCAGGTGGCAGCATTTGTAAAGGTTCTGGGGTCTTACCCCGTTGCAGTCTGATTGCAGAGACACAGGGCAGCGGCAGGCGTGGCCTGGCCGATGCCCTGTGTCTTTCTGCCTCTGTGGTGAGTGAGTATGAATTACAGTGATTTGGCACCTTCCTATATCCGCGCGATAGCGCCCTACCAGCCCGGCAAGCCGATTGCCGAGCTGGAGCGCGAGCTCGGCATTTCGGGCATCGTCAAGCTGGCCTCGAACGAGAACCCGCTGGGCTGCAGCCCCAAGGCCATGGCCGCGATGCAGGAGTCGCTCAAGACCATCGCCCTGTATCCGGACGGCAACGGCTTCGAGCTGAAGGACGCACTGAAGCAGCGCTACGGCGTGGCGCACGAGGGCATCGTGCTGGGCAACGGGTCCAACGACATGCTGGAGCTGGCTGCGCGCGCCTTCCTCACCGTGGGCGACAAGGCGGTGTATTCCGCGCATGCCTTTGCCGTGTATCCGCTGGCGGTACAGGAGGTGGGGGCCATCGGCATCAGCGTGCCGGCGATTAATTACGGGCATGACCTCAAGGCCATGCTGAGGGCTGCGGTCGATAACCAGGCCAAGCTGGTGTTCGTGGCCAACCCCAACAACCCCACCGGCACCTTCCTGGCTGCCGATGAGTTGCTGCAGTTCATGCGCGCCTTGCCGGCGAATATCCTGGTGGTGCTGGACGAGGCGTATAACGAATACCTGCCGGAAGAATGTCGCTACGACAGCGTGAGCTGGCTGAAGGAATTCCCCAACCTGATCATCTCGCGCACCTTCTCCAAGGCTTACGGCCTGGCCGGGGTGCGCGTGGGCTATGCCTTCGCCCATCCGCAGGTGATCGACATGACCAACCGCGTGCGCCAGCCGTTCAACGTCAATAGCGTGGCGCAGGCCGGCGCGGTGGCGGCCTTACAGGACGACGATTTCGTGCGTCGCACCAACGAGCTGAACCGGCGTGGCATGCAGCAGATCACCGCGGGGTTGACCCGCCTGGGACTGAGCTACATCCCCTCGTATGGCAACTTCATCAGCTTCCGCATCGGCAACGCCACGGCGATGTATCGACGCCTGCTCGAGCTGGGTGTGATCGTACGACCGGTGGCCAACTACGACATGGCGGAGTACCTGCGGGTGAGCATCGGTCTGGAAAGTGAAAACGAGAAATTTCTGTCTGCGCTGCAGCAGGCAATAGGAGAACTGAAGTGATTATCGTAATGGGAAGAGATGTGACCGATGCCGAAATCGGCGCGGTGGTGAAGAAGCTGGAGTCCAACGGCCTGCAGGCCAATATTTCGCGCGGCATCGAGCGCACGGTGATCGGCGCCATCGGCGACGAGCGCAAGCTGTCCGAGGAAATGTTCACCGCGCTGCCCGGCGTGGAATCGGCCATGCACATCGCCAAGCAATACAAGATCGTGTCGCGCGAGTCGCACAAGGAAAATACCGTGATCGACATCGCCGGCGTGAAGCTGGGCGGCAAGCAGGTGCAGATCATCGGCGGCCCGTGCTCGGTGGAAACCCAGTCGCAGATGGACTTGTCTGCGCAATACGTGAATGAAGCCGGTTGCCGCCTGATGCGCGGCGGCGCATTCAAGCCGCGCACCAGCCCCTACACCTTTCAGGGCAAAGGCGTGGAAGGTCTGGAAATGTTCCGCAAGGCGGCGAGCAAGTATAAGCTGCCCATCGTCACCGAGCTGATGGACATCCGCATGCTGGATACCTTTATGGAGCATGACGTGGACGTGATCCAGATCGGCACGCGCAACATGCAGAACTTCGACCTGCTCAAGGAAGTCGGCAAGATCAACAAACCGGTCATCCTCAAGCGCGGCATGTCGGCCACCATCTCCGAGTGGTTGATGGCGGCGGAATACATCGCTGCCGGCGGCAACCACAACATCATCTTCTGCGAGCGCGGCATCCGCACCTTCGAGACTTACTACCGCAATGTGCTGGACGTCACCGCCATCCCGGTGCTGAAGAAGGAAACCCACCTGCCGGTGATCGTCGATCCGTCCCATGCCGGCGGCAAGGCGTGGATGGTGGCCTCGCTGTCGCAGGCCGCGATTGCGGCCGGCGCCGACGGCCTGCTGGTGGAGATGCACCCGAACCCGTGCGAAGCCTGGTGCGATGCCGATCAGGCGCTGACTCCGCAGGAGCTGAAAAACCTGATGGGCGTTCTGGGCGCGATCGCCGGTGCCATCGGCCGCACTATCTGAACGCAAACTTCTGACGTGTCATGACTGAGCCGCTGCGCTTCAACAAGATTGTCATCTTCGGTGTCGGGCTCATTGGAGGCTCGTTTGCGCTGGCCTTGCGCCGCGCCGATGCCGTGGGCGAGGTGGTGGGTTTCGGGCGCAGCGCCGAAACGCTGCGCCAGGCCCAGCAGCTGGGCATCCTTGATCGTGTCGGCTGCGACTTGGCGGCGGAGCTGGGTGATGCCGATCTAGTGCTGCTGGCCACACCGGTCGGCCAGATGCCGGACATCATGACGCGCATCGCGCCGCACCTGGGGCCGCATACCGTGGTTACCGACGGTGGCAGCACCAAGGGCGACGTGGTGGGCTATGCGCGCGCCAGACTGGGCGACCGGCTGGCGCAGTTCGTGCCGGCACACCCGATTGCCGGGGCGGAGAAGAGCGGGGCTGCGGCCGCGCTGGCCGATCTGTACGTGGGCAAGCGTGTGGTGCTGACGCCGCTGCCAGAAAACACGGTGGCGACAGTAACACGCGTGCGCCAGGCTTGGGAGCAATGCGGTGCCCTGGTGAGCGAGCTGACGGCCGAGCAGCACGACAGCGTGTTTGCCGCGGTGAGCCACCTGCCCCATCTGCTGTCGTTTGCGCTGGTGCACGACATTGCCCGGCGCGGCGAACGCGACCTGCTGCTGTCTTTCGCCGCCAGCGGCTTTCGCGACTTTACCCGTATCGCCGCCAGCAGCCCCGAGATGTGGCGCGACATCTGTCTCGCCAACCGCGAGGCGCTGATGCGCGAGCTGCAGCAATATGCCGACGAGCTGTATGGCCTGTTCCAGGCGCTGGAACAGCGCGACGCAGACAGACTGGAACAGGTATTCAGCGAAGCGCGCCGGGTGCGCAGCAACTGGACACCGCAATAACCTGACGGGCCGTAGCGCCCAATCGAGCAGCCATGAGTCATCCCGAATTTATTGATCTTCCTCCTTTGCAGAGCGCGCGCGGCACAGTGCGCCTGCCCGGCTCCAAGAGCATTTCCAATCGCGTGCTGCTGCTGGCCGCCTTGTCGCACGGCACCACCGAAGTGCGCGACCTGCTGCACTCCGACGACACCGACCGCATGCTGGATGCCCTGCGCACGCTGGGCGTTGCGGTGGAATCGCTGGGCGACAATGCCTATCGCGTCACCGGTTGCGGCGGCGCCTTCCCGGTCAAGGAAGCCAAGCTGTTCCTCGGCAATGCCGGTACCGCGTTTCGCCCGTTGACCGCAGCACTGGCGGTGTCCGGCGGCCACTATGAGCTGTCCGGTGTGGCGCGCATGCACGAGCGACCCATCGGTGACCTGGTGGAGGCGCTGCGCCAGATCGGGGCGGACATCCGCTATCTCGGCAATGAAGGTTTCCCGCCGCTGGAGATTTCACCCTCCATGGTGGCGGGCGACATGCTGGAGGTGCGCGGCGACGTGTCCAGCCAGTTCCTCACCGGCCTGCTGATGGCGCTGCCGCTCACTGGGCGCACCGTCAGCATCGAGGTGGTGGGCGAACTGATCTCCAAGCCTTATATCGAAATCACCCTGGCGATGATGAAGCGCTTCGGTGTCGAGGTTGAGCGCCAGGGCTGGCAGCGCTTCGTGGTGTTTGGCGGGCAACGCTACAAGAGCCCGGGCGCCATCTTTGTAGAGGGCGATGCCTCCTCAGCCTCATATTTCCTCGCGGCGGGCGCCATCGGCGGCGGCCCGGTGCGCGTGGAAGGGGTGGGCAAGGACAGTGTGCAGGGCGATGTGCACTTTGCCGAAGCGCTACGCGAGATGGGCGCTTACGTAGTCACGGGGCCGAACTTTATCGAAGCGAGTGGGCCGGCAGGAGGCAAGCTCAAGGCTATCGACCTCGACTGCAACCACATCCCCGATGCAGCGATGACGCTGGCAGTGGCTGCGCTATACGCCGACAGCACCACGACGTTACGCAACATCGCCAGCTGGCGCGTGAAAGAAACCGACCGCATTGCGGCCATGGCCACCGAGTTGCGCAAGGTGGGGGCGACGGTGGAGGAGGGCGCGGACTACATCCGTATCA
The DNA here is from genome assembly GCA_036523795.1 of Gallionellaceae bacterium. GTDB lineage: Bacteria > Pseudomonadota > Gammaproteobacteria > Burkholderiales > Gallionellaceae > 39-52-133. The sequence goes on from DATDDN010000145.1 coordinate 6,593, forward strand.
CCCCACCCGCGCAGGTACGCCATGCCGCCATCGACACCTATGACGACCACCGCATGGCGATGTGCTTCTCGCTGGCCGCCTTCGGCGGGGCGGGCATGCGCATCAACGACCCCAATTGCGTGGCCAAGACTTTCCCGGACTATTTCGACAGGTATGCACAAGTGACTCAATCCATTCCGGTAATCGCCATCGACGGGCCCTCTGCCTCGGGCAAGGGCACGGTAGCGCAGCGCGTGGCTCAGGCCCTGGGCATGCATTATCTAGACAGCGGCGCCCTGTACCGCCTGCTCGGCCTGGCCGCACAGCGCCACGGCGTCCCGCTGGATGCCGAAGAGCGGCTGGCCGAGCTGGCCGGGCAGGTGGATATACGCTTCGAAGGAGCGGATATCTGGCTGGACGGGCAGAAGACCGGGGATGAGCTGCGCACCGAGGAGGCCGGCTCGGCCGCCTCTAAAATTGCCGCCCTGCCCAAGGTACGCGCGGCCCTGCTGGACAAGCAGCGCGCCTTCCGCCAGGCGCCGGGGCTGGTGGCCGATGGCCGTGATATGGCCTCGGTGGTGTTCCCGGACGCCGTGCTCAAGATCTTTTTGACCGCCAGCGCCGAGGCGAGGGCAGAAAGAAGATATAAACAGTTGATGGAAAAAGGAATGAGTGTTAATATCTCCGCCCTTTTGCAGGATATCCGTCAGCGTGACGAGCGCGACAGCCAACGTAGCGTGGCTCCCCTGCAGCAGGCGCCCGGTGCCAGTTTGCTGGATACCACTGCCCTCAATATCGAGCAGGCGGTGGCCGAAGTCCTCAAGCGCTACCGTGCGTGACACGAGCCCCGCGTGAAGCCCTTTCACCCGGGTTGTTTAACTAACCCCCGCTAACAACGGGTTTGTCCTAAGGTGTACTCAAAAATGACAGCAGTCAATGAAATGGAAAGTTTTGCCGCCCTGTTCGAAGAAAGCCTGACGCGCAAGGAAATGCGTGCCGGTGAGCTGATTACTGCGCAGGTTGTGCGCGTAGAGCAGAACGTGGTGGTCGTCAATGCCGGACTGAAGTCCGAAAGTTTTATTCCCGTTGAAGAATTCAAGGACGCAACGGGTGCGGTGGAAGTCAAGCCTGGCGATTTCGTAACGGTTGCGATCGAATCCCTGGAAAACGGTTACGGCGAAACCCGCCTGTCCCGTGAAAAGGCCAAGCGCCTGGCTGCATGGCACGATCTGGAAGTGGCCATGGAAGAAGGCCGCGTGGTGGAAGGCTTCGTGAGCGGCAAGGTAAAAGGCGGCCTGACTGCGATGGTGAACGGCATCCGTGCCTTCCTGCCAGGCTCCCTGGTGGACACACGTCCGGTGAAGGACACCACTCCGTACGAAAACAAGACCATGGAACTCAAGGTCATCAAGCTGGATCGCAAGCGCAACAACGTGGTGGTATCTCGCCGCGCAGTGCTGGAAGCGACCATGGGCGCAGACCGCGAAGCCATGATGCAGAACCTGCAGGAAGGCGCGGTCGTCAAGGGCGTGGTCAAGAACATCACCGACTACGGTGCATTCGTGGACCTGGGCGGTATCGACGGCCTGTTGCACATCACCGACCTGGCATGGCGTCGCGTGAAGCACCCATCCGAGGTGCTGACAGTGGGCGATGAAGTTGAAGCGAAGATCCTGAAGTTTGACCAGGAGAAGAACCGTGTTTCTCTGGGTATCAAGCAAATGGGCGACGATCCTTGGC
>DATDDN010000146.1:0-1636 GCA_036523795.1 Gallionellaceae bacterium
TCTCCAAGCGCTACCCCGGCGGCTTTGCCGCACTCAAAAACATCAGCTTTGAAATTCCCGAGGGCGAGCTGGCCTTCCTCACCGGCCACTCCGGCGCCGGCAAGAGCACACTGCTCAAGCTGATCGCCGCAATCGAACGCCCCAGCGGTGGCAGCGTGGTGGTGAACGGGCAGAACATCGGCGCGCTCAAGCCGGGCGCCATTCCCTACCTGCGCCGCAATCTCGGCCTGATCTTCCAGGACCACAAGCTGCTGTTCGACCGCAATCTGTTCGACAACGTAATGCTGCCGCTGCAGATCGCCGGCTTCGACCCGCGCGAAAGCGCCAAACGCGTGCGCGCCGCGCTGGACAAGGTAGGCCTGCTCAAGCGCGAAAAAGCCAACCCGATCTCGCTGTCCGGCGGCGAGCAGCAGCGTTTGTGCATCGCACGCGCGATCGTCAACCGCCCCACCATCCTGCTCGCCGATGAACCCACCGGCAACCTGGATGCAGACAGCGCCAGCGACATCATGAACATCTTCAAATCGTTCCACCAGGTCGGCGTCACCCTGCTGATCTCCACCCACGACGAAGGCGTGCTGCGCCAATACCAGGGCCGCGTCATCAACCTCAAACACGGAGAATTGCAGGCATGAAAGGCTGGCTCTACCAGCACCTGCAGGTGCTGCAATTCACCGTGCGCCGCCTGCGCGCCACCCCCATCGCCAGCCTGCTCAGCATCCTGGTGATCGGCATTGCGCTGAGCCTGCCCACCGGCGCCTACCTGCTGCTGCAGAACGTGCAGCAGTTGTCGCGCCAATTGGTGGGCACGCCGCAGCTCAGCCTGTTCCTCAGCATGAACGCCAGCCAGGACGACATCGCCGCGCTGGGCAAGCGCCTGCAGCAGCACAACGCCATTGCCCGCGCCGATTTCGTCTCGCGCGAACAGGCGCTCAAGCAATTGCAGAGCAGCACCGGCCTGTCCGACGTGGTCGGCGGCCTGGCGCAGAACCCGCTGCCGCATGCCTACATCGTCTATCCCAAGAGCAGCGACGCCAAGGCGCTGGAAGCGCTGCGCGACGAACTGCGCGGCTGGCCCAGGGTGGATTACGTGCAACTGGATTCGGAGTGGGCGCGCAAGCTGGATGCACTGCTGCGTTTTGGCCGCTTGGCGGTGCTGATCCTTGCCGCCCTGCTCAGCTTCGCCCTGGTGGCGATCACCTTCAACACCATCCGCCTGCAGATCCTCACCCAGCGCGAGGAAATCGAAGTCAGCAAACTGATCGGCGCCAGCAACAGCTTCATCCGCCGCCCCTTCCTCTACTTCGGCTTCGCCCAGGGCCTGCTCGGCGGCGCCACCGCCTGGCTGATCATCACCGTCAGCCTCGCCCTGCTCAACCTCAGCCTGGCCGACCTCACCCGCCTCTACGCCAGCAGCTTCCACCTGCAGCACCTGTCGTTCGGCGACAGCGTCACCCTGCTAGGCTTCTCTGCCTACCTCGGCTGGCTAGGCGCGCTGCTGTCGGTGTCACAGCATCTGTGGCAGATTGAACCGCGCTAGCGGGAGCGCGGAAGCCCTCTCTGGCTTGGCCGCAAGGCCTGCCCCTCCTGAAAGCCAAATGCGCCCACAATGCCCATGCCGATTGGGTATTGAGTG
>DATDDN010000147.1:0-14178 GCA_036523795.1 Gallionellaceae bacterium
CAGGCGCGCACCATCCGTATCCCGGTGCACATGATCGAGACCATCAACAAGATGAACCGCATCTCGCGCCAGATCCTGCAGGAAACCGGCGTGGAAGCCGATGCCGCCACCCTGGCCGTGAAGATGGACATGCCGGAAGACAAGATCCGCAAGATCCTCAAGATCGCCAAGGAGCCTATCTCCATGGAGACGCCAGTGGGCGACGATGACGATTCCCATCTGGGCGACTTCATCGAAGACTCCAACAGTCTGGCGCCCGTTGAAGCGGCGGTCTACGATAGTCTGCGCAATGTGACCAAGGACATTCTGGACTCGCTCACCGCGCGCGAGGCCAAGGTGCTGCGCATGCGCTTCGGCATCGAGATGAACACCGACCACACCCTGGAAGAAGTGGGCAAGCAGTTTGATGTGACGCGCGAGCGTATTCGTCAGATCGAAGCCAAGGCGCTGCGCAAGCTGCGTCACCCTTCCCGCTCGGAAAAACTGAAGAGCTTCCTCGACGGCGAAAGTTAACAGGGCCTGAAATACCTGGCGGAAATGGCCCCGTGCAAGGTGCGCGAGGCGCAACAGATGGTTACCGCAGCAGTATTTCAGCTCCCTGGAAGTTTCACGGGTCGTTAGCTCAGTTGGTTAGAGCAGAGGACTCATAATCCTTTGGTCGCTGGTTCAAGTCCAGCACGACCCACCAATCAAAATGATGACTTAGGCGTAACAACCTAAGTCATTTTTTTTCAGTTGCCGAAAGTGCGTTGAGGTTTGGAAACGGGGCGAATGCCTTTGCCCTGTCTGTATTGCCGTATTGCTCTGGTCAGGTCTATTATTCAATATGTATATAATTATTTCCGCTCCAGAACGCGGCCAGAACCGGTAACCTGAAAATCATGACAATGCATACTGGCAACTCCTCACCGGAAGCGACGGGCAGCCCGGCTGTGCTGGTGGCCGAAGACGACGAGCAAATTGCCTATCTGCTGCAGTTCTTGCTTGAGCGCGAGGGGTATCGCGTGCTGCTTGCCCGTGACGGGCAGGAGGGGCTGCGCCTCATAGACGAAATCGCGCCGCCACAACTTGCCATCTTCGACATCATGATGCCCTATGCCGATGGATTCGAGTTGCTTGCGCACCTGCGCGCCAAGCCGGACTGGCGTACGGTACCCGTAATCATGCTGACCGCAAGATCGCAGGAAAGGGATATCGTGCGTGCACTCGATGCGGGTGCGACGGATTATGTGGTCAAGCCATTTCTGCCGGAAGAATTGAAAGCCAGGATTCGTCGCCTGGCATCGCGTCCGACCTGAGCCTATGAAGCTGCCAACCCATCTGTTGTTACTTGCCTCGCTGCTGACATTCATGACGTGTCAGGCAGCAGATCTGCCGGCAGGGAGCGCAAACGAGGTTGAGGTGGGAGCAAGTCATGATGCGCTCGATAATGGCTACAACGACTGGGATAGTGTCTATCTTGATGCCCTGCATCGCTTCGCCGCTCGGCATTCGGTTTATGGCGAGCTGCGCGAGACACAGCGCTTCAACCTGCGCGACCGCGAGATTTCCGGGGGCTATTCCCATCCGTTCAGCGATACCTGGACTGGTGTCGTGGAGGCAAGCGTCAGTCCTGACCACAATGTTCTCGCCAAGAATTCCGTGTTCGGGCAATTGCAGAAATCGTTCGATGACGGCTGGGGTGTGCAGGCCGGTTTGCGTCGCAGCGAATACGACACCAGTTCAACCGAGCTGATGCTGTTGACCGGTGAACGCTATTGGGGAAATTACCGTGGTGCTTACACGCTCTACCTGGGCCGGCCGCAGGACGCAGGGGCTGCATCCAGCCATCTGGCGCAGTTCAGTTACTACTACGGCGAGCGCAGCTACCTGACCTTGGGTATTTCCGCCGGGCGCCAGGTTGAAAGCCTTGGCCCTGGCGTGGGTGTGCTGGTGACCGATGTGGCCAGCGTCAGCGTTTCCGGGCGCCACTGGCTCGACTCGGGCTGGGGAGTCAGCTACGAGGCAATCCTGGAGCACCAGGGCGATCTGTATACGCGCAAGGGCATTCGCCTGGGCCTTCGCCATGCTTTCTGAACGTCTATTGCCGCTGGTGCTGTGGGTAGGCCTGGCTCTGCTGGTGGTGATGCTGTTGCTGTTGCTGCAGATTGCCCTGTTGCGCATTAACCTGATTGCGCGCACTACACGCGAGCAGCACTTTCTGCAGACCTGGCGGCCGCTGCTGGCAGCAGCCATTGCGGGCGAGAATCCCGCGCTGCCACCGCTGGCAAAAGGCGATGAGGTGTTCTTCCTCAAGCTGTGGAATCATCTGCAGGAATCATTGCGCGGGGATGCGAAGTGGCGGCTCAACATCCTGGCGGCGCGGTGCGGCGTGGTGTCGTACGCGCACACATTGCTCAGGCAAACGGACCTGCGCTCGCAACTTCTGGCTGCAACCACGCTCGGCCACCTCAACGACCGTTCGCCCTGGGAAGGTATCCTGCGCCTGGCAAATTCCCCCGATCCTTTGCTCTCCCTGGTGGCCGCACGCGCGTTGCTGCAGCTTGACGCCAATGCGGTGCTGCATGATCTGAAACGGCAATTGCTCGAGCGCGAAGATTGGCCCATAGCGCAATTGACCAAGATGCTTCAGGAGACCGGGACTGCCGCCACCTTTGCCGAGCTGGCGGATACAGCCATGCAGTTGGCCAGTTCGACCGATCCCGCCGAGCTGAGCCAGTTGCGTCGCGTGTTGCAACTGCTCGAAGTTGCGCCGCCCCAGCTTGTGGTGCCGGTAGTGCGACGTATACTGGCCACGACCGGGGACGACGAAGCCATCGCGCATTGCCTGAGATTCCTGAGCGAGCCCAATGACCTCCCGACTGTGCGCGCCCATCTTGCGCACCGCAACTGGAAGATACGCCTGCAAGCGGCCCTTGCGCTTGGGCGCATCGGGACTGCGGACGATGTGGTGCGTCTGACCGCGTTGCTGGGTGATCCAGTCTGGTGGGTGCGCTATCGCACGGCACAGGCACTGGTGATACTGACCCGCGGCAATCAGCAGACGCTGTCCCGACTGCGCGCGCAACTCACCGATCGCTATGCACGCGACATGCTGGAGATGGCCATGGCAGAAAAGGACGGCAGATGAGCCATTTCGTTGAGGTGATGTTGTCGCTGCAATGGGTCTTCCTGTTCTACTTTATCGCTGTCAACGGCGGGTATCTGATGCTCACCGTGCTGTCCTTCTTCAGCCTGCGCCGCTACCTCGATGCCCGGGTTCTGGACGACTTGCCGCAGGCATATGCAAATCTCAAACCGCCGATCAGCGTGCTAGTTCCCGCATACAACGAAGCGTCCACCATCGCAGCATCCGTGCGTTCCCTGCTCCAACTGACCTACCAGGAGTTCGAGATCATTGTCATCAACGATGGCTCGAAGGACGGAACGCTTGCGGAACTGCAGCGTGAGTTCGACCTCATTCCTTTCGCCGAGGCTTACTGGAACAAGCTGCCGACCGCGCCGCTGCGCGGAATCTGGCGCTCCATGCGCCATCCCAATCTGCGCGTGATCGACAAGGAAAACGGCGGCAAGGCCGATGCCCTCAATGCCGGCATCAACGCAGCGCGCTATCCGCTGTTTTGCGCTGTAGATGCCGATTCGATCCTGCAGCGCAACAGTCTGCAGTTGATCGTGCAGCCTTTTATCGAAGATGCACGCACCATCGCGGCAGGCGGCACAATACGTGTAGTGAATGGCTGCAGGGCGAGCGACGGTTATCTCTCCCATGTCGGCCTGCCGCACAAGCTGCTGCCTCTACTGCAGATCGTCGAATATCTGCGTGCGTTCCTGTTTGGTCGCCTGGGCTGGTCGCCGATCAATGCCATGCTGGTGATATCCGGTGCGTTTGGCCTGTTCCGCAAGGCGAGTGTCATTGATGTCGGCGGCTACCGTACGGATACCGTCGGAGAGGATATGGAGCTGGTGATGCGCCTGCATCGCGTGTATCGCAAGCGGCGCACGCCCTACCGTATCGTGTTCGTGCCGAACCCGGTGTGCTGGACCGAGGTGCCGGAAACCCTGGGTGTGCTGAGGAACCAGCGTGTGCGCTGGCAACGCGGCTTGTCGGAAAGCCTGATGATGAACATGGGGCTGCTGTTCAGCTTGCGCGGTGGCTGGGTAGGCTGGCTGGCCTTCCCGTTCACGCTGATCTTTGAGTGGCTCGGCCCGGTAATCGAGGTAGCCGGCTATGTCTTCGTGATTGCTGGCTACTGGCTGGGTGTGGTTTCTCTGTCGACCGTGCTCGCCTTTACCCTGGTGGCAATCATGCTGGGCGTGCTGGTGTCAGTCAGCGTGATGCTGGTGGAGGAAATGTCGTTCCATCTCTACCCGCGGCCGCGGCAGCTTGCAGCATTGCTGCTGATGGCAGTGGTCGAGAACTTCGGTTACCGTCAGATAACCTTGTTGTGGCGCCTGAGGGGCATGGTGGAGTGGCTCCTGGGCGCCAAGACACAGTGGGGTACCATGACGCGCACCGCTTCCTGGCAGCAACGCAAATCGTGATCATTTCCCTGGGCTCATGCCGTGATGAACCTCAAGCGATCTGACGAGCAGGACGCCGACCTGGCGGCCATGTTGCAGCGCGACGATCTGCGCGCGGAGGCGTGCCGCGATCTGGCGCAGCGCTCCATCGTCGGTGTAACCGCTTATTTCATACTCTGGCTGATCATCTACTATGCCAGCGAGCTGGAGCAGGCGAACGATGCATTGCTGGAGTTCCTCGGGTTCATGCTGGGGGCGTCGGGCGTGGGACGGCTCTACCTTGCCTTGAATTTCCAGAAGCTATACGCTGCCAACCCGCGGCGTTGGCGCTGGCTGTTTGCGCTGGGAACGATCACTTCCGCGGCAATCTGGGGGGGCGTTTGCGCGCTTGCGCTGGACTTCAACGGGCTGGGTACGACCTCCATCATGGTTCTGCTGTCCACCGCCGGCATTGCCGCAGGCGGCATCGTTTCACTTGAGCCCGCGGCCTGGCTGGGCGGCATTTTCATCATGCTGCTGCTGTTTCCGATCGTCCCGTTTGCCTTGCTCAGCGGCAACGTGCCACAGAAGGGCGTCGCCCTGCTGTTCCTGACATTCTTCGCCTTCATGTTTCTGCTGTGGCGACAGCTCCATGCCGAATATTGGCGCGCCCTCGCCGGGCGGGCGCAACTGCTGCGTGCGAAGGAGGAGGCGGAGGCCGCGACCGTGGCCAAAGGGCAATTCATCGCCAGCGTCAGCCATGAATTGCGCACACCGTTGACGGCCATCGTCGGTGCCTTGGGCATGATCGAGACCTACCGGCCGGAAGGCGTGCCCGAGCAAACCATGAGGCTGGTCAACATGGCTTATGAGAACGGAAAACGGCTGTCGGTCCTGATCAACGACCTGCTCGATTTCGAGAAGCTCAACGCCCATCGCATGGAATTCCACTGCCGGCCGACGAAGCTGGTGCCCTTGCTGGAGCGCGTGCTGGAGCTCAACCGTCCCTACGCAGAAAATTATCGAGTTTCTTTCGCGTTCGCGCCCCCCTCATCCGACGTGGAAGTCATTGCAGATGAGAACCGCCTGATGCAGGTCATGACCAACCTGCTCTCCAATGCCGCCAAGCACTCGCCTGCCGGCGAAGAGGTCTGTATTACGGTCACGCAAGGCGACGGCAAGGTGCGTGTTGCGGTCAGCGATCGCGGTGCAGGCGTGCCTGACGCTTTTCGGGAGCACATTTTCGAGAAATTTGCCCAAGCCGACAGCTCATCCACCCGCAAGACTAATGGCACGGGACTGGGACTCTCCATCAGCAAGGCGATCATCGAACAGATGGGTGGAACGATAGGATTCGACTCGGTGGTCGGGCAGGGGGCAACCTTTTTCTTCTGTCTGCCTGTGGATGGCCAGGATCAGCACCAGGCTGTGATATCACAGACCTGAGACATGGCTGGACTGCTCAGAGGCAGCCGCCGCAGCTGCCGCAGCGCCAGTCATGCGGATTGACTGCCTGGTAGAGCCAGCGCAGATGCTGTTCGTCGATGGGGATGTCATGTTTGGCAAAAAGCTGGCTTGCCCAGTCGATGTTGGCGAGTATCCACTCGTCTTCGCCCAGGCCTTCTGCGAATTCCTCATCGTCCGGAAAGATGTAGCTGTAGATGCCGAAAGTGCCCATGTCGGTCTCGCGCCAGGGGGCATCCAGGTCGAGCAGACGCCCCTGGTAGTGGATTTCCCAGTGGCCGGTGCACAGATTGCTGCCACTGGCGCTCCAGCGGGCGGAGAAGGGGTTGGACATGGAAGCCTTTTTGCGGTCAGAATTACGTAAACTTCGACGGGAATGACGCCGAGTTTATCCCAATTCCGGAAGACTTTGAATGAGGTCTACCGGTGGCGCTGCACACGCCGGGAAGGCTCAGGGCGGGGTGGATGCGATGCTTGAGATGCAGTGACCTGCGGCATACAATTGCGCACGGAACGATGGAGCCCGCATCGTTTTGGGCATACCATGCGAGGCGACTTTGGTGGGGGCAGGCAAGGGGTGCAATGTGCTTGCCCAGAGTGAACGTGGGCAGCATACGTAATAAATATAAATCAAAAAGTCAGGGAGATAGCATGCAAATCAATGTGGATACCACAGGCAATACCGTTACCATCTACCTGAATGGGCGCTTCAACTTTGATTCGCACCGTGAATTCAGAAATGCATATGACCCGCACCTGGGGAATGGTGCCGTCGCAAATATCGAAATTGACCTGTCCAATGTGGAATATCTCGACAGCTCTGCGCTCGGCATGTTGCTGATGTTGCGCGAGCGCTCGCAGGCCGCCAACAAGAAGCTGGCCCTCAGCAAGCCCAGCCAGAACGTGGCGCAGATCCTCGATATCGCCAACTTCGCCAAGCTGTTTGAAATCAGACCCTGAATTTCCCTGCAGCGTGCCTGAACAGAACGTGACAGAGGCAATCCGCATTCTGGTTGTGGACGATGAGCCATTCAACCAGGCCTTGCTGGAGGACATGCTCAGAGACATGGGGCACGAAGTCCTGCTTGCCTCCAGTGGTGAAGAGGGGCTTGCCCTGTTCCGCGACCGGCAGCCCGAACTGGTGCTGATGGACGTGATGATGCCGGGCATGAGCGGCTTCGATACGGTGCGCGCCATGCGTCGCGCTGCGAACATGTGGATCCCCATCATTTTCATCACCTCCCTGCAGGAGGTGGACGACATGGTGCAGGGCATCCAGTCCGGTGGTGATGATTACCTGCTCAAGCCGCTGAACTTCGAGTTGCTGCGAGCCAAGATCGATGCACTGAATGCGCATCGCCTGCTGGAAAAAAAACTTTCCGAACACAACCGCGAGCTACTCGACTACCGTGCCAAGGCGGTGGATGAGAGTAGGGTTGCCCAGGAGTTCATCCGCAAGGTCACCGCGCTTGAGACCACACATGACCGAGACGTTCAGTTCCATCTGCATCCGGCAGAGAATTACAGCGGCGACCTGATAGCCTTCGGGCGCACGCCCTCTGGCCAGCTGCACGTCATGCTGGCAGACAGCACCGGGCATGGCCTGGCTGCCGCGCTGAACGTGCTCCCCATATTGCAGCCGTTCTACGCGATGACGTCCAAGGGCTTCAGCGTAGGCAAGATCGCTGCTGAGATCAATCGCACGCTCAAGGAATACCTGCCGCAACACCGTTTTGTGGCCGCGATCATTGCTGCCGTGGATCGTGAAAGTCGCATGGTGCAGGTTTGGAATGGCGGCATGCCGCCGGCCGTGCTGCTGAACCCCTCCGGCCAGGTTGCCAGTGAATTTGCCTCGCGCCATCTGCCGCTGGGCATCCTGGAGCAGAATGAATTTGACGCGGATATCGAGCAGTTTTTCTATGGCGTGCATGACAGCCAGCTGTTCCTGTGCTCGGATGGTGCAGTGGATACGGTTGCCCCGGAAGCCGACATGCTGGGCGGCATGCAGGTATTGCTGAACGCCGCGCGCGATGTGTATCCGCGGAACAGGCTGCATCAGATCCTGCATGTGGTGAACCAGAAGCTGCTGGGCCGCGCCGCGCTGGATGATATTGCCCTGATGATGGTGAAGTGCCCCGGCGAGTCCGCAGAGGCATCGGACACCATGAAGTTGAAGGCGCTTGCCGGCGGTGCTTCCGCAGGTCGGCAACAGCGCGGGTCGATTCCCCTGCCGCTGCATGCAGAAACCAATGACTGGCAACTGCAGCTGAGGCTAGGTGCAACACAATTGCGCAAGGCAGACGTCATTCCGGTGCTGTTGCTGATCGTCAACAACCTCGAGACTCAAGTGACACAAGTTTCATCCAGTCTGTTTGTCACGGTGTCTGAGCTGTTCAACAATGCCCTGGATCACGGCATATTACAGCTCGATTCCACGCTGAAGCAGGACACCACGGCCGGCATGGAGCGGTATTTTGAGGAACGGGCGGCTCGCCTGAAGACGCTCGACCAGGGGGAAATCAACATTGGCCTGGAAAAATTCAGCGTAGCCGGCAGCGAATTTCTGAAAGTCACTTTCCGGGACAGTGGGCAAGGGTTTGACCACGAATCGCGCTTGCGTGATTACGCAGACGAGGAGCATGCGTTGCCTCATGGTCGCGGCATCGCTCTGATGAAAAACCTGTGCTACTCATTGCGTTACCTGGGCAAGGGCAACGAAGTTGAGGCAGTACTGCTGCTGGAAGAGGCGGCTGCCTGAAGTCTGTCTCGTCACACGGGCAAAAAAACAGGGCCGGTAATTCCGGCCCTGTCTTCTGGTCTGGCAGGCGTGGTCAGAAGCGGTAGCTGTACATGAACTGCCCGTTGACCTGGCTGTGGCTGACGGATTGCCCCATGGCGTTGGTGGCTTCCACCTTGGGTGCGTAGGACAGCGCAAAGTCCACGGCGGAGGCTTTGCGGAACGCATAGCCAAAACCAACGGTGAGATGGTTCTTTTCAATCGCCGGGAACAGTGCATTCATGTAGTAATCCGGCACCGGATTGTTCGACAGGTTCAGCCCGGCACGCAGCGTCAGCGCCGGGGTGGTCTTGTAGCTGACGCCCAGCATGACGACGTTCTGGTCTTCCCAGTTCTGCGGGAACGCGATGTTGAGGTCACTGCCCGATGCGCCGTCGATAAAGGTCATCTGGAAACTCTGCATGACATTCTTCCATCCGATGCGCTTGTAATCCGCAGCCAGCATCAACTGCTCACTAGCCTGGAAGGCTACGCCCAGGCCATAGGTGTCCGGCCACTGGAAATTCTTGATGGTCATGGTGCCATTCATCACAGCGGTGGTGCCACCAGCCTTGATTATGCTCAGGGAGGCATCGGTGGCTTCCATGTCGCTCAGCCTTGTGCGGCTGTGATAGGTACCACCGACGGAAAGACGTGAGCTCAGCTTGTAGGTGAAGCCGATCTTGCCCGCATATCCGGCGGCCTTTGCCTTGCCGCTGAAGCGATTGTTGTCGGAAAAATCTATGTAGGCGACATCGCCCGCTGCCATGCCACCCAACGCACCAGCCATTGCGCCGGAAAAGCTCACCAGGCCAAGGCCCTGCATGGCGCCGATCTGGGTGGTCTCCAGCGGCATCTGCATGTCCATCTGTGCCCACACGATATCGAAGGTGCCGCCGACACTGAAATTCGGGCTGACGTCCATTGCCACGGGAAACAGTACGCGGCCTACGCCCAGCTCGCTGCGGGCGGTCCGGCCAGAACCGGCACTCATGAATGAAGTGCCGTCGTATTCCGTGCCCATGCCTCCCTGGCCATAGATGCCAATCCCATAGGTCCAGCTGTTTTTCTTGCTGACCCAGCCAAAGGCAGGGGAGTAGAACTTGTCAGCAAGCGATTTCGCATTCATGCCGCCATAACTGGTTTCGACGTTGGGTCCGAGATAGCCGGCGGCCAGATCCAGGCGGCTGCTGTTCCTGGGCATCAATGCCAGCGTGGCGGGATTGTTCATCATGGCGGCGGTGCCGTTGTCATAGGCAAAGGATGTTCCGCCCAAGGCGGTGGCAACCGGGCCGTAGCCTTCCATATCCATGCCGTTGGTGGCAAAGACCAGTGCAGGGTTGATGCAGCCGGCGCAGGTGAGCGCGGCACATAGTGCTTTCAATTTCATGACAATTCTTTCTCCCTGAGCAATGACTCAGTCGTTGGTTTTTTTTATGTGGTTGGGGTTGTGAAGTGCGACAGACAGGGGTGTAGCCGTGGTGTAGCAAGACTTCGTGTATTTAAGAATACCGTAATTTATTTATTTTCCAAAATGATAATCGCCATTAGTTGCCTAATGGCCACACGTTGCCGATGGTTGCGGGTTTGGGCGCGGTGTGCTTGCGCGCACGTTTCTCTGGAGTGCGGAGCAGATCCGTTGTTTGTCGTCAGGGGCGTGAGGTCGTGTGTGGCAGGCCGCTTGAGCGGGATGCCGCTCAGATTTTTTGCTGGGCGGTAGCAGTCACATTGTGCTGCATCTGAGCGATGTAGCGTTGCAGCAACATGCTCATCTGTCCGTTGAGGTTCATGAATTCGCAGCCGGCATGCCGTGTGGCAAGGCCCTGCTTGTCGGCGAGCTCAAATACGTTCCTGACCTGGATGGTGACCTTCAGGATTCCAATGCCTGGAAGCTCTATGCGGCAATCCGGATAGATTTGCCCTTCTTCCAGGTGCACCGTGTGTTCCTCGCATACCAGGGCAACACCGCCTACGCTGATGTCCATGATGGTGACCTCACCTGCGGCCGCAGTTTCATGCCCTTGCACGGGAACAACACACTTCAGCGGCGCGGCATCCGGCGGAATGGCCAGACGGAAATAATCGCGCCGCTGCAGACGCAGCAGTTTTCCTGGAACTGGCATATGGAACGCCGGCTTGTCCGCATGGGTGGCGAGGCGAATATGACCGCCTTCGAACTGAATCTTGGCTTGCTGGTGCAGGGAGACCAGTACCAGGTCGCGGCTGTTGAGCAAGGGTCTATTGAATGACTCATCCGGCCCGGCATCCAGCCATACGCCTTCCGCATCCACGCCCACTATCCTGGTCTGGATGAATTGCTTGCCGCGATCAAAGTACAGGATTGCGCGGCTCTTCTCCTGTGCGGCCTCATGCAGGATGCGCCGGATTTCAGTCCCGGATGCGATCAGGAATTTCTGTTCCTCATCGCCGTAAAACTTCTCGATCGTCAATGGTGCTTCTTTGGGCATGGTGGCGTGATGCGGTCACTTTTTTACCAGCAGATTCTAACCCGATTGACGGTGATTTTATCGGCCTTGGGCGCGAGCCAGGCTGGAACGGCGCCTCGGGGCAAGCGAAAGGCGGCACCCGGGGAAACAGGGGGCTGGCTGAGGCGATGGGTTGCTGGCGGGATGCCATGCAGCTGATATGCGCCTGGCTTGGCCTCCTGGCGCGGACTGCCTCTGGGGGCATTGTGTATAACATTGTATCTATGGTGTAAATTCTGGCTGCTGCGGATCTTGGGCACGGGGTGGCTGTTCCTGCAATTAATGATTCAGGCAGCGGAAGCATGATGCCCTTATACCTAAAATGGGAATTCACGTCCGTGTGCGGCTGCCGGAAATTGCGCCAGCGGGCGGCACGAATGGGGTAAAATGGCCGTGTTTCCTCTGTACACTCAACTATGTCTTCCGCAAGTAATTCGCTTACGCCAGAGCGCCTGTTGCGACAGGAAATCCTGGCACTGCATGCCTACCACGTGCAACCCAGCCCCGGCATGCTCAAGCTGGATGCGATGGAAAACCCCTATCCCTTGCCTGAAACCCTGCGCGCCAGCATCGCCCAGCGCGTGGCCGCTGCCGAAATCAACCGCTATCCCGACGCCGCGGCACACGAGCTGAAGGCGTTGATCAGGCAGGTCAGCGGCGTGCCGGATGGCATGGACGTCCTGCTCGGCAACGGCTCCGACGAAATCATCCAGATCCTCGCTATGGCGGTGGCCAAGCCGGGTGCGACCCTGTTGAGTGTCGAGCCTTCATTTGTGATGTACAAAATGATCGCTGCCTTTACCGGCATGAAGTACGCGGGCGTGCCACTGACCGACGATTTCACCATCGACCTGCCGATCATGCTGGATGCCATCGAGCGCCACCAGCCTGCGCTGGTCTTCCTGGCTTACCCAAACAATCCAACAGGCAATCTGTTCGATGCTGCGGCGGTCTCCGAAATCATCAAGGCAGCGCCAGGACTGGTAGTGGTGGACGAAGCCTACTACGCCTTTGCCCGCGACAGCTTCCTGCCGCACCTGGCGCGTTACCCGAATCTGCTGGTGATGCGCACCTTCTCCAAGCTGGGCATGGCCGGTCTGCGCCTGGGCTTCCTGGCCGGTAGCCCGGCCTGGCTGGGCCAGCTGGAAAAATTGCGTCTGCCGTATAATGTGGGCGTACTGCCGCAGGTGGTGGCGAGCGCGCTGTTGCAGCACCATGACGTCCTTCTGCAGCAGGCGGCGCAGATCAGGGAAGATCGCGCCTGGCTGTTCGAGCGCCTGGTCGGCACCGTGGACGTGCATGCCTACCCCAGCGAGGCGAACTTCATCTTGTTTCAACTGCCCCGGGCTGGTAAGGTGTTTGACGGCCTCAAGCAGCGCGGCGTGCTGATCAAGAATCTGGATGGCGGTCATCCGGCATTGGCCGATTGCCTGCGTGTGACCGTAGGCACTGCCGAACAAAATGAACAATTCATCCGGGCTCTGCAGGAAAGCATTCATCAATACTCTTAGGAATACTCATGCGTAACGCGCAGATTACCCGGAATACGCTGGAAACCCAGATTTCCATTTCCCTGAATCTGGACGGGACCGGCAAGGCCTCGTTCAAGACCGGCGTGCATTTTCTCGACCACATGCTGGACCAGATTGCACGCCACGGCCTGCTCGATCTCAGCATCGAGGCCAAGGGCGACCTGCACATCGACGCACACCACACCGTGGAAGACATCGGCATTACCCTGGGCCAGGCATTCAACCAGGCCATAGGCGACAAGAGAGGCCTGCGCCGCTACGGCCACGCCTATGTGCCGCTGGATGAGGCCCTGTCGCGCGTAGTGCTGGACATCTCCGGCCGCCCCGGCCTGGTGTTCAACGTCGACTTCGCGCGCGCCACCATCGGCGAATTCGATGTCGACCTGATCCATGAATTCTTCCAGGGCTTCGTCAACCATGCCCTGGTGACCCTGCACATCGATTGCCTGGCCGGCAGCAATGCCCACCACCAGGCGGAAACCGTATTCAAGGCATTCGGCCGTGCCCTGCGCATGGCGCTGGAGCACGATCCGCGCATGAGCGGCGTGGTGCCTTCGACCAAGGGCAGCCTCTGATCAATCATGGTGGATATCGCAGTCATTGATTACGGCATGGGCAATCTGCGCTCCGTGCAACAGGCATTGCATGCCGTGGCCCCCAATGCATCCATCGCCGTGACGGACGACCCGCGCGTGGTGGAGCAGGCCGGGCGCGTGGTGTTTCCCGGCCAGGGCGCCATGCCGGACTGCATGCGCGAGCTGGATGCACGCGGCCTGCGCGCGTCCGTTCTGGCGGCAGCGAGCAGCAAACCGTTCCTGGGCATCTGCATCGGCCTGCAGATGCTGTTCGAACACAGCGCCGAGGGCGACGTGAATGGCCTGGGGGTGTTGCCCGGGCGCGTGGTGCGCTTTGCGCACGACCTGCACGATGCGCAGGGCAACAAGCTGAAAGTGCCGCACATGGGCTGGAACCAGGTGCATCACGGTGAGCACCCCTTGTGGCAGGGCATCGCCCAGGACGCGCGCTTCTATTTCGTGCACAGCTACTACGTGCAGACCGAGGCAGCCGCGCTGGTGCAGGGGCAGAGCAATTATCCGCAGCCGTTTGTGTGCGCCGTGGCGCGCGACAAGCTGTTTGCCGTGCAGTTTCACCCGGAGAAGAGCCATGCCGCCGGACTGCAGCTGTTGAAGAATTTTGTAAATTGGAACCCTGTTTAAACTCTCGTTGATCGATCTATAGCCATGTTACTTATCCCTGCGATTGATTTGAAAGATGGACACTGCGTGCGCCTGCGTCAGGGCGTGATGGAAGATGCCACCGTGTTTTCCGAAGATCCTGCCGCGATGGCGCAACACTGGCTTGCGCAGGGCGCTCGCCGTCTGCACCTGGTCGACCTGAACGGCGCCTTTGCCGGCAAACC